>CAYXUS010000190.1:0-13709 GCA_964468415.1 uncultured Caldithrix sp. | reverse complement strand
ATATGACAAACATAATAAAAGAACCTTTTGTAATTTGTGACGTAGAAACAAATTGATTCGAAACATTTCGGGCAACTTTATGGACAAAGCACTTTTAAAAAAGATTGCCGAGCAAAAAAACAAGCAGGAAGAAAGCCTGCTGTCGGCCTTTGCCACAAGCAATGCCCAGGCTCATCGCCGTTTCACCGAAAAAGCAATCCACTACCGCCCTCCTTTTGCCCTGGATCGTGATCGAATATTTTACAGTGGCGCTTTTCGTCGTTACACCGGGAAAACGCAGGTCATTTATTTTGTCTCCCTGTTAGACGAACAATTGACCAGTCGTATTTTGCACACGTTAAGCGTGGCTCAGGTTTCCCGCACGATCGGGCGCTTTCTAAGCCTGAACACCGATTTGATCGATGCAATTGCCCTGGGGCATGACCTGGGGCATCCGCCGTTTGGACACGATGGCGAGAAATTTTTAAGCGAAATCAGCCAGAAATACGGGTTGGGGCATTTTCACCACAACATCCAGAGTTTGCGGGTGGTCGATCGCATTGCCAAAAAAGGCTGCGGACTCAATCTTACGTTTCAGACCCGCGATGGCATTCTTTCCCATAATGGGGAAGTGCACGATCAAATCCTGGCACCCAATCCGAACAAAACCGAGAATGACCTGCAAGATTACATCCGGCGCATGCAAAGCGGCGAATTTGTTGATATGCCTCCGGCCACACTGGAGGGCTGCGTGGTGCGTATTACCGATACCATTGCCTACATTGGGCAGGACATTGACGATGCCATCCGCATCGGGTTGATTAAACGCAGCGATTTACCTCCGGCGGCCACAGATGTTCTGGGAACTTCGAACGGACAAATTATCGACACGCTGGTTAATGACGTGGTTTGCGAAAGCTATGGCAAAAACTACGTGCGTTTCAGTGAGAAAATTTCCCGCGCTTTGTACGAACTGAAACAGTTTAATTACAAATTCATTTACAAAAGCCCCAAATTGAAAATCAATCATCAGCGCATTCGCCGGGGCTTCGAAATTTTGTTTGAGCATTTTTTGCAACGCCTGAAAGAAAACGATACGGAAAGCGAAATATTTCAGCATTTTTTGAATTCGAAATGCGCGGCCTATGTGCAGGAAACACCGGATGAAATGAAAGTGCGCGATTTTCTGGCCGGAATGACCGACCGCTATTTTACCTACGTGCTGGAAAAAGTTATTGTGCCCCAGATGGGGGAGTTTAAGATTAAGAACGAATAGCGGGTTAACGGCTGAAAAATTACGAATTGCGAATTAAAAATTACGAATTATGAATTGGGGGGCATTCGTGGAGATGCGGCCCATTTGATGCTTGACGAACAGACGATTAACCAGGGCCGATGAAGCCATTCAACCATTCAAAAATTCAACCCTGTACTGGGTGGCAATATCGAAAATCGGAAGCACTTTGCTGAATGATCAATACAGTTTAGTTTAAATTTAGGAGAAACGCAATGAGCAGCGATGCGAAACAAAAAGTGTTCGAGTACATCGATGGCCTGGGCAATGAAGTAATCGATTTAATGAAGGCTATTGTGCCAATTAAAGCGTTGGGCCCGACCAATGGCGGAACGGGAGAAGCCGAGAAAGCCGAATTTTTGAAAAATTATCTTAAAACCCTTGGAATTACGGACATCAAAGAATATCCTGCGCCCGATTCACGCGTACCGGGAGGACTACGGCCCAACCTGGTGGCCAAAATACCGGGAAAAAGCAGTCGCACAGTGTGGATTCTGGGCCATCTGGATGTGGTGCCGGAAGGTGATCTCTCCAAATGGGAGACCAATCCCTTTGAAGCGGTGGTCAAGGGCAATAAGATTTACGGCCGCGGAACCGAAGACAATAATCATGCCATTGTAACCGGCTGCATGACCGCCAAGGCTTTTTTAGATTTGGGAATTACGCCGGAAATGAGTTTGGGACTGGTTTTTGTAGCCGATGAGGAGACCGGTAGCAAATATGGTCTGGAGTTTTTGTTGGACAATCATCCCAATTTGTTCAAAGAAGACGACTTGATTATTGTACCCGATGCGGGCGAGCCGGACAGTAGCATGATCGAGGTTGCGGAAAAATCCATCTTATGGGTCAAATTTAAAACCATCGGTAAACAAACACACGCCAGCATGCCGGAAAAAGGCATCAATGCCTTTCGTGCCGCTTCTCATTTAATCGTGCAATTGGAAAAATTAGGCAAGCTGTACGATAAAGCCGATCCGATTTTTGATCCGCCGCAAAGCACGTTCGAACCGACCAAGAAAGAGGCCAATGTGCCCAACATTAACACCATTCCCGGAGACGACATCTTCTATTTTGATGCGCGCATTCTGCCGGACTACAGTCTGGATGAGGTGCTTGCCACCATGCGCAAACTGGCCGATGAAGTGGAAAAAGAATTTAATGTAAAAATTGAAATTACCAAGGAACAGTACGAACAGGCGGCGCCGGCTACCGATCCCAATGCGCCGGTTGTGCAGGCTTTGCGCGTAGCCATTAAAGAAGTGTACAATGTGGAAGCGAAGCCCAAAGGCATTGGCGGCGGAACGGTGGCAGCGATTTTCCGTCGTAAAGGATTTCCGGCGGCGGTCTGGTCTACCATTGACGACATGGCCCACGAGCCCAATGAATACGACAAAATCGATACGATTTTAAATGATTCCAAGGTGTTTGCGCACGTTTGCCTGCAAAATGTTTAGGAATGCACGCTACGGAGAGGGAATATTGATTTCCTCTCCGTTTTAATTTACCAGCCCAACCAATAGCCCATAGCCGTCAATCCGAGAAACGCCAGCCCAAAATAGACTTCTGCAAAGCCTAATTGGCGTACCGTGGCTTTTTTCATTCGCGGAGAAAGATTCCAGAAAGCACGCACAATAAGCATGCTGCCTGCCACAAAGCCCAGAACGGGAATGATGTTTTGGGACATCAGGTAGAGCAAAAGCAGCCCGTCGAGCACATGGACGAGAATTCCGGGCCACACCTTGATTTCTTGTTTTTTAGCAAACGGAGCCGATAAAAAATGTACACGGTGGTTCCGATGCTGCGCGAGTAAACAAGGACCAAAAAGCCCAGAGCTACCCGCCAGCTCCATCCGTCACTCAAAACAATGGACAGTGCAATGAGTCCCATAGAAACCGAGGCCAGAATTTCGGTGGCCAGTGCGCGTTCGAAGGAGAATAATTCCAGAATCAGGTAGCTGGCCATCAAGGCCAATGCGAGCAACAAGGGGGCGTGCTGGGGCCATGCTGTGAGTTTCAGGTAGTAACCCAAGAAAATGATGGCCGGCAAAGCGGTGCCCAGAAAAATTTTGAGAGCCAGTGCTTTGTCTTTACCGGACGAAAGTAAGGCCCTGGCCGAAGGATGGGCGAAGAAGGCAAAAGTTGCTCCCAAAAATAGAAGACCGCCGGGAAGGGAAGGGGCAAGCAAAAGCGCCAGAACGAGCGGTTCGAAGGTTAAAGCCCATGCTCCGTGTTCTTTGGGGAAAACGAGAGATTTTATTCGTTGTTCCATTAAACAAATCCTTTTGTTCGTTTGTAATTTAAGAAGTTACATTTTCCCGAAATTTTAAGCAAATAAAGTAAGATCAATTTATGGAAAGATTAAAGAAGAATAAATAATCTTAAACAAAGCATTAGAGCTGTCTTCCTCCGCGTCCAATCCTGACGAAACAAGAAAACACACACATTATGTAATTGGACTTATGAAAGAGATATTCTCTTATGAGCATTAGCTATTCGAAGAGGGTCCAAAGCACTTCTGTGTTCCATAACAGGGCACTTTATTAGCTCCAGGTGTACAACCGGCCTCATCAGTAATGGGATAGTAATCAGCAGGTTTGGGACTGTTTCATCTTTGTGTAAACACAATTTCAAAGATTTAAATTTAACCTGTATTCAAAGGCAATGACCGATTGGCTGATTTCTTTGTCCGTCTTTCAGCACTGTCTCTGTTTGGGGAAAAGAGCAAACAGGCTATTTCAAGTGCTCCAGGTTGTGTACCATATCTATTCAGGAGTAGGCCTCTCCAATGTACAATAAAAATTCCAATAGCCCCGAAACCGTAATCCCGTTTTTAACCGGATATTGCCCTTCAAGGGGAGCAATGATGAAGCGCTCTTCAATGCCTAAATCCTGTACGGAATTAACAAAACCTTTACTGACTTTGGGCGTGGTACTGCTTTTAAATTCCACGGCAATGCGTCGCTCTCCCTTTATCAACAGTAAATCGATTTCCGCGCCGTTGGATGTGCGGTAAAAATAGGCTTCCCAGTCTGGTAAGACGCTTAAAATATTTTCCAGAGCAAACGCCTCCCACGAGGCGCCCAATATCGGATGACTTAAAAGCGAATTAAAATCCCGAATACCCAAAAGGGCTAACAACAATCCGCTGTCACGCAGGTAAATTTTAGGATTTTTAACCAAACGCTTCTTAATATTGGTTGAATACGGTCTTAAAATACGCAGTAAATAGGTGTTAACCATCAAATCCGTGTATTTCCGGATGGTATTGTGAGAAAGATCGAGAGCATTGGCCATTTGGGAAAAATTGATGAGTTGCCCGGTGTGGTGTGCGCACAAAATCAAAAACCGCCTCAGCGTTTCGGGAGGTAAGTTAAATCCAAAAGCGTGCAAGTCTCTTTCCAGAAAGGTCTGTAAAAAACTTTCCCGCCAGCGAAAGGAAAAATCGTCGTCCGGCGCCAGATAACTGCGGGGATAACCTCCCCGGATCCATAAGCGGTGCAAAGAAAAGTCGCTTTCCCTGTGCAATTCCAAAACGGTAAACGGGGTCAGAAAATGGTAAACAATGCGCCCGGCAAGACTTTCCGATGTTTGCCTAAGCAGTTGCGGCGAAGCGGAACCAAGTACAATAAACTGACCGGCCCTTTGTGATTGATCGATAACACTGCGCAATACGCTGAAAATTTCCGGTAAGCGCTGCACTTCATCCAGACAGATGGTTCGGGTGCGATTGGCTTCAAAAAACAGTAGCGGGTCCTGCAATTTGTTCCGGTCAAGAGGATTTTCCAGATCAAGGTAGATAAAATCTTCCTTCTGAGCGGTCAAGTGCTTAATCATGGTGGATTTTCCGCATTGCCGCGGGCCAACAATCCCCACGGCAGGGAAAAAAGTCAAATCTTTTAATATCCGTTTTTCCAGATAACGCTTTATATAACCATGCATATTGTAAATATAAGTTACAAATTACATGGTTGCAATTTTTTGTGAGCAACCTCACCCGGGAGAAGATGCCCGCTATACGCAAAAAGCCGCAAATTTAGTACCGAACGTGGATATGATGATAGATTCTTTGTTTAAAACTGAATATCTCCAAAAAATTCAACACCGTTTGTCAAAAGGAATCGACCATTCAGCAGGATGTATCTGCCTTATCCCGCTCTGCCGGATAAGATAGGGACAGTTAGATGAACCTTGACGGTACGATGGTTGTTTTGTCGTCCTATCCTTTTGGTAAGGATAACGTAGCATTTGGCCGCTGTGTATAAAGGAATTCCGGAGATTTGTGCTTTTGGTTTTGGGAATAGTCAGAAGTAAGATCAATTTGCTGGTGCGTGCGGCACATGGAAAATCTTGACAAAAATACAAATAACTTCTAAATTACGGGCACTTTAAGCGGGAGTAATTCAGAGGCCAGAATGCCAGCTTCCCAAGCTGGACGTCGCGGGTTCGAATCCCGTCTCCCGCTCTGCTTTTTCCGCTTTTAACTCCGGCCTGTTTTTCGTAAATTAACCCAATGCACAAAAATTTAATTCAAGGAAGTTACGGAATTTTTTTTCGGATGTGGATAATGCGTTTTCTGTTTCTTTTGCTCCTTGCGATAACAATAGCCTGCACGCCGGCACGAAAAGGCACATCTTTGATTGCTCACGATCCTGCGTTCCGATTATTTTTGCAGGGAAGAACACTTTTGCAAGAGGGAGAGCGCATTCAGGCGGAGATCTATTTTAGCAAGGCGCTCAAGCTGCGCCCCCATTTTGCTCCGGCTTTGGACGGCCTGGCCCAAGTGTACCTGGAACAGGGACATCTGGATATGGCCGATCAATATGTGCAGCAGGCGCTGGCAGGACAGCCCAAATGGTTGCCCAGCCGTTTAACCGAGGCCCGTCTTTTGCTGGCCCGTTCCGAATATGAATTGGCCGAGCAAAAATTACAGGCGCTCAAAAGGTTGCTCGAGCGCCGCCATATTAAGCCTTTGCATGCCGATGTGCTGTATTATTTGGCGGTGGCGCAGTGGCATTTGAACGCTTTCCGGAAAGCCCAAAAGAATATTGCGTTGTTGCTCAAAACAGAGCCTTCCAACAGGCAGGCCAGGCAGCTGGCAAAAAAAATCGAACGGGCTCTCTCCCAATATCGGGAATTGCCGGAAGCAATTCGCACAGTGGCGTTTAAACCCGCAATCACGCGGGAAGATCTGGCACGCCTGATTGTTTACTTTTTCCCTTTGAAACAAATGAGCTGGAATTTACCCGAAGCATTGTCCGCCTTTGATCCTCCGGTGACATTTGATTCCCTTCAGGATGTTCCGCAAGAAGGCAAAGCAGACATGCGCAAGGTACTTACCCGGCATATTATGTGGGGATTCCCGACCGGGGAATTCAGACCAAAACAGGTGGTAACCCGGGGCGAAATGGCGATGGTGTTGTACCGTTTGCTTTCGGGAATTGCAGGGAAAAACCGGTGGGAAGATCAAAAAACTTCCGACTTGATTTGGGAAGATGTGCCGCAGGCATCGGTGCTGTATCCGGCTGTGCGATGGGTTGTAGGAGAGCAATTGCTCCGACCGGAAGGGCGGCGGTTCTTTCCGCAAAATAAAATTAGCGGAGCACAGGCGATTGCCGCGTTGCGTGCCTTAAAACGCCGTGTTTTTACCGCTTCAGACAAATCACACGGGGGAGTGCATTAACAAAACCGCTAAGAAGACCTCTCTCTTTCGAAGGTGCGCCCTTTCCAGCGAACCTTAACGGGCAGAAAATACAGCAAAGCAAAAAAGAGCGAATAAAGCCAGTAAAAAATCTCAAAAAGCGGGAAGAAGGTGAGTAAAGAGCGAAGGCCGAGCTTCCTGACCGTGGGATAGAGCATGCCAAAATCGCTCAGTACGACTCCGCCGAGTAGTCCCCAAAGGGCAGAAGTTTGGTGCCCGTTTGCAATGGTAAGCAAGAACGAAAAATGGGTAAACACCGCCAGAGACATGATGAAAATTCCCCAGGGGCGGGCTTTTCTTCCTCCGCGAATCCAGCGAAATCTTTGCTGAACAAATGCTTTTAGGGTAGGTACGGGATGGCTGTAAATGGCTGTCTGCGGATCGAGTGTGTGTGTGACTTTCCAGTGAGTTTGCTTGCGAATAGCCTCCATCAGGGCGAAATCTTCGGTCACAGAAAATCCAAGCGTCTCAAAGCCCCCTACCTGGTCGTAAGCGACGCGCCGAAAGGAAAAGTTGTTGCCCAAAATGGTGATCGGCTTACCCATGTGGCTGTTTTTAGCGGCCAGCGTTTGCAAAAAGAGCCAATCGAGCGCCTGAATTTTGGCAAAGAGACTGCGTTCCGCGCGGGACGGGCGGAGGCGCCCGTGCGGGTAGAGAACGGTTAAATGTCCCACCATGCCTATGTCCCCGGAAAAATAGGCCACATTGCCCGAAATCCAGCCGGAAGGTACGACGCAGTCGGCATCGGTAATCATGATGATGTCGTGACGAGTCTTTCGGATGCCCTGGGCCAGCGCGTTCATTTTTCCGAAAAGCCCCGAAACGCCGGGGGCAACAGGCTGATAGTGAAAATTGCTTTCCCGGGCGCAAAAGGCACGGGCAATGGAGGGTGAACGGTCGGTAGAGCCGTCATCCAGAATAAAAACATCGTACTTGTCTTTCGGATAGTTTTGGGCGGTTAAGGAAGTCAGACAGTCGGCGATGTAGTGTTCTTCGTTGCGCATGGCAATGAGCACGGCCACACGGGGCAGGGAAGTAGGCCGATTTTGGGGCCCGGGAGAACGCCGAACAAAGAGAAGCAGAGAAAGCATCAAATACAATACGGCAGAAAGAATGGTCAGTAAAAAGATCCAATGCATGGTTTTTACTCTTTGCTCATCGCGGGTTTTTGTACGGCGGCTTCTACATGGCTTTCCGCCCATCGGAACCGTTTAAACGGTCCGATGGCACCGAAAACTACCACGTACAAAGGATGCACAAGCGCCGCGACAGGGAACACCTGCAGGGTACGGCGGTCGTGCAGAACTGAAGCCGCTTTGTTCATGAACAGAAATTCCGCAAAAATTTTAATGCCCCAAATTCCCAGTAATGCCAAAGGAAACGGGGGAACCAATACAAAGAAGAAGGTCAAGCCAACCAGCAGGGCATTCATCAAATAATACGAGACCAGGCCAAGTGTTACTTTTAGCGGGTAGTCGAAGCCTTTGCTGGCATAGCGCATGCGCTGATGCAGAAATTTTGACCACAACTGCGGAGGATTGTTAAAAACCTGGGCTTCGGCATCGGTGGCATATTTAATCGTGTATTTTTTGGCCTCGCGAACGCGCGTTAAAAAGAGATCGTCATCACCGGAAAGGTGGGCCTTGTATTCTCCGAATCCGCCGATTTCCAAATAGAGCTGTTTGCGGTAGGCCATGTTGGTACCAACGCAAGTCAGGGGCATGTTTAAGCCCGTACTGGCCGCAGCTACGGCAGCGTGGGAGAGATATTCCAGCGCCAGCAGTTTTTTAACGAAATGATTGGCCGGTCGGATGGTGTAGGGTGCATAGCCCAGAACCATGTGGGTTTCGGGTGTAAAATACGAGGCCATCGTGGCAATCCAATGCGGGCCCGGACGCCCGTCCGCGTCGGTCAACAGGATAATCTCCCCGTTTGCCTGACGGATCGCCGCATCAATCGCCCGTTTTTTGGGCGCAAAATCCGGCAGGCGGTCGCGAATGGTGATGGAGCGGAAGCGGACATCTTTCTTTTTAAATCGGTCGATTATTTCCTGGGTACGGTCGGTAGAGCGATCATTAACAATGATAAATTCAACCAATTTTTGAGGATAGCTCTGTTGGCTTAAATGGCGCAAACAGTTCGGAAGGTTTTTCTCTTCGTTGTGGGCACATACCACCACACTAATTTTAGGCTGCGATGCGCTTCGCGCCTGTCGCGCCAGACGTGCAAAACCACGGTACAAAAAAGCAATAGCCAGCAAATACAACAGCACTAATGCGCCTAAAAAAATGATTAAAATCATTCAACAACCGAAATTTTGTTCTTGAGCAATGCTTCAATTTAAAATTGTTTTAATTTATTTCCAATAAAAAAGAGAACCGGGTTCCTGTGACCGGAAAGATTAATTTTTCGTGAAAAATTGACGAATACTAATGCGGATTGCAAAATTTTAGACGATGCTAATTAATAAATGCAATTCGGTCAAATTCTGAGTTTGTCCGGCACGCAGCAATAATAATTGAAGGTGTAAGAAAATAATTCCAATTTAAATCCAACCAGTTGGAGGCCTTTTCATGAAACAAGGCAATCACATTAATCGGTTTTTGATATTTGTTTTTATGATATTTCCTTTGGTTACCCAGGCCAAATGGCACCAATGGCATCACGATCCCGCATACCCCAGAGTAAATGCGGCCATGTCCTACGGAGCGGATTTTCAAAATGTGTATGCGGTTACCGATTCGGGCTCTTTGTATCACATTACACAAAACGGTAGAAACTGGGAAGTAACTTCCCTTACTCCGCAGATAAGTTTGAACGGAATCGCAGATGGATATTCCGAAGAATACCATACAAGCTTTTTGAGTATTGTGGGACAGCAGGGTACGGTGATTATGTACTTCCTCGATCAGCAACCCTGGAAAGTGGTCGAAACACCCACCCGTGCCGATCTGTATGCCGTGCATTACAACTATTATTCGGGAGAATTTTGGGCGGTTGGCGATAGCAATACGGTGCTCAGCTCGACAGACGGGGAAAACTGGCGAAAAGAAGCGGTCGACACCCCCGAGATGAAATTCAGAGATTTTACCTTTAATTATGAAAATACCATGTTCTTTTGCGAAGACGGGCAAAATGTGTATTTACGCACCTTCCGGATTAGTCAGGGAAATTTTACTCAGGTCGGAATGGTCACCCTAACGGATCGGGCTTTTGTCGGCCTTGCCCAGCCAACCGATGAAGCTGCCGGAGCCATCTACTTTCTGGTGCGCTCTACGACCAACGGAGAATTGTACTTAATGCGTGCCGATTTGGGCAATTACAGCGTGGCTCCGGAAGTGGTCACCACACTTAACATTCCCAATGCAACTACTTTGGGAAACTACGCAAATTACGATACCGGTACCCAGTTCTTGTGGATTGGAACCGCGAACGGAGAAATTTATGAAGCCGTGAATCGTTTTGAGATATGGCATCAGGTGTATCAGCCCTCCCAACCCGTGGCAATTTACACATTCGTGTCGGGCCGTAGAGACGACTGTCGTGGTGCGGCATTTGGGGATGAAGGCCTTTTCTTGATTGATAATTTCCGGGTAACGGCTTTGGACCCGATGTACAATCAGGTAATAACCTGGGGAAACAACGAATTTAAAATCGGGTTTTCTTCGGTGCCCGAACCTTCCACCTTAACGGCTATTTCGCTGAAGAGTAATTTTGCCGGAAAACGCTTCTTGAATTATTACACCGATCCTCAGGATTCCACGACGATTATTTTTCGTTCGGAATTGCATAATCCTGAAGGCGGTATCCCCGGAGAAACCTGGCAGGTCGTTTTGGGGAATGGAGTACATGCCAAAGGTGACACCAATGCACCGATTTTTCTCATGCCGTTTGGATATACGTTTCATTTTGGTCAGTATTTTCCCACATCGTTTGATTATGAGCGAACAAAATTTTTCCCTGTGATCAATCATTCCACTGTAAACTGGGTGATGGGTTTTTTTAATGACGACCAATGGCTGGATTTGGTTACGTATGCCCAGGATACCATTTATTGCTTTTCCTGGGAACAACTCGCAGCAGATTCGATTCTGATCCGGGAAACAAAAATTCCCATCCCGCCGCAAACAATCGATCATTCTGCTTCTATTAAACGACAAATTGAAACAGCCGATGTTAACAATGACGGAAGACTCGATTTAATTTTGTTTGATGAGAATAAAATTCGCCTTTTCATAAATACCAGTACGGATAATTCGTTTAATTTTACTCTGGCGCAAGCCGTGTATTACGATTCGAACATTCGCCAGGTAATCCCGTTTGATGACAACCACAACTCTCAGGTCGATTTGATGGTGCTGGCAAATAATTTAAAAGTGTTGGTGGATATTACGGAATATGATATGGGCTCCAAACAGTACACGATTTATTCGAGTGCATCGGATTTTGCTAAAATGGGTATTGGAGATATTAATGGAGACGGAACGGTCGATTTAACACTTTTGAAGAATAACCGCATCCTAACCCGATTGGGCAGTGCGGAAGATAGCTTTGACGGATGGATGAGTACCGATACGCTGACGACCGGAATGTATGATGACTTCCGATTGGCAAACATCGATAATGTGGACGGAATGGAAATTGTGGCTTTGGCTCAGGGCAGAGTAGACATTGTTAAATATTTTGATGCAAGTGTAAGCTATCGGGGCAATTCGATTACCGCCTATCAAACCTACACAGTTCTTCATTTTAACCGGGAATACAGTGTGCAGGATTGGCTTGTGGAAGATTTGGGAGGCGATCCAGCCACCAATCCCTATGGACTACTGGACATCGCCATTTTGCAGCAAGATAGCTTATTTGTGTATCAGAATACAACCCAGGGGGCTTTCCAATATTCGTTCGATGAAAATCCGGTGCTTAAGAAACGTTTGGCCGTGTATCCCGACCAGATTATAGCGGGCGATTTTACGGCAAATCAAACCAACAGCCTGATTATGGTAACACAACAGGCCGGAAGTGCCGAGTTGTGGGAAAAGCCCATTTGGAAGCCAACCTTGTCATTGGTGAGCTATGATGCACACCATGTGGAACTGGCCTGGGATGCTCCGCCTGCTGATCAGGGAACCGTTCAGTCCTACAGATTGGAAAAACACTGGACAAATGGCTCTGTTGAATCTTTTGAAATAAATGATAATGCCTACTACGATGATAATGTTTTCCCCTTTAATGATCTTTCCTACCAGGTGTATGCGGTATATGAAAGCGGGAAACAATCGCCTCCTTCCAATATGCTCAGCGTACAATTATACCACGTGTTTAATGGAATACAACATGGAGTGGTGTCCGATACTACGTTACCCTATTGGGCTCAGGAAAGCGTGGAAGTTCCCACAGGCGATTCTTTGTATCTGGGGCCGGGGGTAAAGATAGGCTTTAGCCCCGGAGCCGGGATGGTTGTTTATGGAAAGTTAACAGTTTATGGAACAGATGAAAGTACGGTAGAATTCAGTGGCATGGATACGACTGCCTGGGATGGCATTACGATTATGCCGGGAAACGATAGCCTTACTTTCCATTGGTTCGGAATAAGTAATGCACAAACAGGGATAACGATAGAAGGCCGAACGGTAAGGTTCGAATTAGGGGGCATAATGACTTCTTTTATGGGAGTAAAAGCCCGGAACTCCCGATTGTTTTTCCAAAATATTTTATTCGATTCCCTGTACACCGCACTGACGATTGAAGAAAATTGCCAGGTGCATCTGACCAATTTTGATGTGTTGCACACTTTGGAAGGGAGCATCTTTGCGAATGGTGAAAATACCAATGTGTGGATTAAAAATGCAATTATCTGGAATAATGTCGCGCCGGTTCTGGCCATGGAACCGGCCAAAATCTGGATTCGCTATTCAACCGTAGATTCGGTAAGCGGGCCCGTCTTTCTTGATAAGGTGAGCAAACTTCCGCCTATTTTTAACCCGGACGATCCCGATATGGCCTTTGCCGTGGACCCGATGTCACCGACAATCGATGCCGGCGATCCTTTGGACGATTTTAGTCTGGAACCGGAGCCTAACGGTGGAAGAATTAATCAGGGAGTGCTTGGAAATACGATTTTCGCAACCCCCAGCTACCAACCGCGGGTGAAGGTCATCGCTCAAAAATTTCCTCTTGTCGCCTTTGCCGGGCATGCCGATTCTACCATGCTCTATATTAAAAACTGGGGCTATGCCGAGATGGCCCTGAACAATTTTTATTTAAAAAACGCAGAGACGAGTCCCTTCTCAATTCCCTATGGGACACTTGCGCCTATTCCGGCTCAAGATAGCCTTGGCCTTCCGCTGCTTTTTGATGCACCCAGACGCGGAACCTATTTTGATACCCTGCTTGTTTTTTGTAACGATCCCCATTTGCCTCAGCATGTGTATCAGTACCCGGTTAAGGGTATTTGTCCCAATTCGTTGCCCAAATTGCTGAACCAGCCTCCCACCGAGGCCTACGTCGATTCGGAATACGTATTCCATCCCGTAGTAGTCGATGCCGATAGCGACTCGGTACGCATTCAGGTGTTGCAGCGTCCTGCATGGCTGCACTGGCAAAAGGGAACCTTGCAGGGCACGCCCACCGTTCAGGATACGGGGCAGGCGGTGGTCCAATTGCGCCTAGATGACCAGTTCGGCGGGGTAGACACGGTGCGTTTTACCATTGACGTTCAATACGAAAAAGTCATAAGGCT
>CAYXUS010000189.1:0-4847 GCA_964468415.1 uncultured Caldithrix sp. | reverse complement strand
CCGCCGGTTGCCGAGTGGCGCCGCGCCCGAGAGGGAATTATCCGTAGGATGCCCTGGCAAAAATTACGAATTACGAATTTGGGCCACTGATCTGCACAAATTGGCACTGCTTCCCCTTCACCCTTACACCCTTAACCCTTTCCCCGGCAACCGGCCCGGGAATGACGAATTGCCCGGCAGGTGGCACGCCTCCCCTTAACCCTTACACCCTTAACCTTCACCTCCCGCTCGTTCTTTTCCTAAAATTTTGATCCGAACGCAGACTTTATTAAATTTCCTAACAAACAAAAATACGTGGTGCAAATGGATTTAAAAGCATTCATCGAAAATAAAGAACGGCAAAAAGCCGAAAAACAATATCTGCAATTTTCCGAGGGAGAGCTGGAAAAACTGCGTCCCGATGAAGTGGAGCGTATCATCGAGCATTTCCGCGGTAACACGCTGGTCAAGCTGCCGGAGAGTGAAATTGCCTTCTTCGAGTGGCTTAAAAAAGTAGATCGGGCGGTGTGGAATGATTTGTGGGAAGACGATCCCGAGGAAGAAAGCTACCTGGTTAGCGTGGATTTTTTGCGGGAGTTCATTCGCGAAACACCCTCGTTTCCCATTTGCGATTTGATTGACGAACCGAATTATTGGTTTACTTTTCGTCACATAAAACCAAAAGGGCTGGAATATCTTCAGGAAGAAATTCGCCTAAAGGTGGAAATGGACGAAGACCTTTCGCTTGAAGAATTGTTCCTATTGGAAATCAGCGTTTCTCCGACAGATATCTGGCATTTTGCCCATCGGCATGCGGTGGATGTGTCCCGCATGAAGCAGGCCATTGCCCAAATGGAAAGTAAAGGCTGGATTGTCCATTTGCCAAACCGGGACGATTTGGTCAAATACATTGATTTTTAGCAGGCGGTCGTGTCACATTTTAGGGCATTGCCGTCCGGGAATTCTTGCCCATGGCAGAAATCGAACTTTACATATCGGTACTTCTGAAGTTTTTAGCTGCCTCCGTTTTATTGGAACGCATTCTGGAACTTGCGGAAAAAACATATTCGTTGTTGGGCGTTGGCCTGGGCCAACGTGCACAATTGCTGCGTTTGGCCGAAATCGATTTAACCCGCGAGGAAGAGTCACACCGTTTGTTGACAAAAGCCTTTGTAATGCAGTCTATCGGCATTGTTCTGGGGATTGCCATCTGCTATTTTTCCGGTCTGGGAATTTTGCGTGAATTAAAACTGGTGCCCGGCCCCTTCCCCAATGGCTGGGATTTGTTCCTTTCCGGAATTTTAATTTCAGGCGGCAGCGAACCGATTCACCAATTGATTAATTTGCTGAATGGACACAAAGATCAACTTAAAGTTCAACGTTCGGTTCTTCGCGAAAAAGTGAAAACATCCGCTCCTGTCGCACAAACGCCTCCCGGACAAAAGATCGGTATTACCTATCGCGGCGGGCTTTATCCCGGCAAGCCCGGTCACGGTTTGCGCAAAAGTAATCCGCAGTACATTGTCATTCACCATTCCGGTACGTCTTCCAACGCTACATTCGAAGATATTGTGAAGCAGGAACAAAAAGAACGCAAGAATGCCAAAGGGAGCTATCATCTTGATCCATCGTTTCACAGTGTAATTACGGCCGATGGTGCCTACCACCATTATTGCCGCTGGGATGCGGTGGGCTGGCATGTGGGGCGAAGCCGGAAGGTTAGCAATGCCAATTCATTGGGTTTGTGCTTTGTTGGTAATTTTCAGAACCGGCGAGGCAAAGCCCAAAAGCCCACGGAGGCCCAAATCGAAAGCGGAGCAAAACTGGTGGCTTTGTGGCGCATACTTTACAATATTCCCGAGAAAAATATTCTGGCACACAGTGCGGTGCAGGCCGGGCGGCGTTGCCCGGGGGAGAATTTTCCTATGGAACGCCTGGTAGCCAAGGCCAACCAATATCTAAAACAATGGAAAAGCGATCCCGAAATTCTGGAAGAGATAGACCGCTTTAAAAAACAACGGTATGTGTATGTGTAAACGAAAGCAGTGGATAAAAAGCCTTTTGTTAGTGGCCCTTTGGGGCATGTTTTCCGGGCTTTGGGCACAGGCCCCATCCGGTCAGCAAAACACTTTTTTTACGGTTGATATCCTTCGTTTGTATTTTTTGATGCTCTTGTTTGCCACGATTATTAATCGCTTGCTGGAATATCTTAAAATTTTGTTAAGCCTGCTGGATGATCGCTGGCATTGGTTAGGCCGCGTGCTGGATTTTTTCTGGAACAATGTTCGCCGGCGTATGGATCGCCTGGGAATTTTTTACCAGCCGGAGCAGGTAAGAGCCCGGCTCAAAAAGATTCTCTTGTTTACTGTGATGCAAACCCTGGCTTTTTTAATGGGCGTGTATCTGGCCTGGCAATTACATCTGGATGTGTTCAACGCGATGGACATCGCTCTTTCTCCACAATTTGCGGTCGTTTTAACCGGTCTGATTATTGGCGCCGGAGTGGAACCGGTTCATGCTTTTTTTCGCATTGCGCAGGAAAAACGGAAACTAAAGGAACTTTTGTCTAAATTACAGGATTGAACGGTCGATTACGGAATATTTCGTTAAGAGTCCGATTTGTAGAAGGAACGCCATGGAAGACGCAAAAACCATACGCACTCTGAAAATATTAAATATTACCACCATCCTTTTTATTTTGTACAATACTTTATTACCTTTTAAACCTTATTCCAGCTTTCAGGAAATTATCCGGCATTTGGACAAAGTAGAATTTATTCCGCTCATCGTGCAGGGCCGAATGAACCCCCTGACCGATTTGGTGGGAAACGTGTTGTTGTTTATACCTTTTGGATTTTTTCTTGTCCTTTATTTTTTACACCAAAAGGGCAAAGCGCAAGCTCTGCTGGTTGTTGTGCTGGGAATGCTTTTCAGTTTGTCCATTGAAGTTCTTCAAATCGGCTTCCGTTACCGCACGCCTTCCACAACCGACATCGTCATGAACACTATCGGAACGGCCTTTGGGGCCATTGCCGCCAAAATTTATTTTAGGCATCTGGCATTAAGGGTGCAGCGCTTTCTCGAATTTACTTTTGAGAACGAACCGGTCACCTTAATACTCGTGGTGATTATTTTAGTTCAGCTTTTCGGCTCGTTGCTTCCCTTCAACGTAACCATTACCGTCTCTGATTTGAAAAAGGCACTGGCCTATGCCAACATTCAGCCATTTGGCGTAAAACCTTTGGGGCTTGTGTTGGGAGCAACCGTAAAGCATGCCGATCGGCTCAGTTTTTCCTGGGCCAAATTTTTCGGAAACATGCTGTTTTACACGATTTACGGCTATCTGGTCATGTATGCCTATTTTCAATATTGGCGCGGACGCAAAGAAGGCAAGTGGTTTGTGGTTGCCCTGCTGATCCTTTACTTCCCTTTGCTGGAAATCACGCAATTTTTTATTAAATCACGTACCAGCGATATTAACGATGTGATTTCCGGTTATCTTGGTGCCCTGACAGGTGTACTCATCTTATTAGCCGTAAAAAAGAAAACCTGGTTCACAGGTGATCGCACCATTCAAATGCACCATTTAATAATACCGTTTGCACTTTATTTGTTCTACATCTTTTACACGGGGTTTATTCCGTTTAATTTTACCCTGAGTTCGCAGGTTGTGCAACTCGATTTGAAAATTCGCAACCTGGTGCCGTTTTACGCCTATTACAAAGTAACCTCTTTGTGGAATATTTACGATTTACTGGAATCTTTTTTTATGCTTATGCCTCTTGGGTTTGTTTGGGCTTTGCTCAAAAACAGGCATCAATCGTTTAAACAAGCCGAGATGGAAGCCCTGACACTGGGGCTGGTAGTTGCTTTGGTTATTGAAGTGGGGCAGGTGTTTTTACCAACACGCGTTGGAGAAATTACGGATGTGATTGTGATGACGGCCGGTTGCTACGTTGGCGCGCGGCTTTATCGTTATTATTACTTGAACTTTCTCCAGAAAAACGATTTTATTCGTTCGCTTACCGAACAGAATAATTAGAGAAAGGATCGGGAATGAATTATTGGTTATTTAAAACCGAACCTTCTACCTATTCCTGGGAAGATTTAAAAAAGCAGCCAAACCGCACCGATTATTGGGACGGGGTGCGGAACTATCAGGCCCGAAATTTTTTACGGGACCAAATTAAGGAAGGAGATCTGGTATTTTTTTACCACAGCGTAAAAAATCCACAAGTCATAATGGGAATTGCCAGAGTGGTCCGTGAAGCCTATCCCGATCCCACACAGTTCGATCCCGAATCCCGCTATTTTGACCCTAAAAGCGATCCGCAGAATCCCCGGTGGTTTGTGGTTGATGTTCAGGCGATAGCTGAGTTTGACCCTCCGATTACCCGTGAACAGTTGAAGTTAATCCCTGAATTAAAGGACATGGTACTTTTGCAAAAGGGAAGCCGTCTTTCCATTCAACCCGTGCGCGAAGACGAATGGAATGTGATTCTTAAATTAAGCAAGTTGATCGAGCTCAAATAGAAAGGCGTGACGCTTTTTGAATTTGAATTTTGCAATGCGAACTAAATGGAAATAAATCAAGAACAAAATCAGGCAAACGAAAACAAATTTCAGGTGGTGCGGGTAAGTGCCATCGCCTTTGGCCATGCCGTACACGATACCTACACGGCCTTTCTTTCTCCTTTGCTGCCCAAATTCATTGAAAAATTTGCTCTTCTCAAAACCGAGGCCGGTTTGCTGGCGGTTTTGCTCCAGTTACCTTCATTGTTGCAACCGGTAATCGGGCATTTTTCCGATCACCGGAATTTACGCTGGATTGTGATTGCCGCACCTTCGGTAGCTGCCGTTTTGATGAG
>CAYXUS010000188.1:0-1801 GCA_964468415.1 uncultured Caldithrix sp. | reverse complement strand
ATGTTCAATCTCCTTCAGGGGAGAAAAACGCCGTCCGCTTTTGTCCCGTGCATTCAACGGAATGGTGAAGGCCAAAGCCACACCGGCTAACGTGGCATGCACTCCCGATTTAAGCACACTTACCCACAAAACAATGCCGATCAGAAAATACGCGGCTTTACGTGAAACGCCAAAAACATTCAGCAGAATCAAGACGAGCAAAGCCAGAGCGGCAATACCAATGGAAAGCAGTGATAGATTGGTAGTGTAAAACACCGCAATAATAACGATAGCTCCTAAATCGTCAATAATAGCCAGGGCCATCAGGAAAACTTTGAGCGAAATCGGCACCCGTTTGCCCAACAATGAAAGAATACCCAATGCAAAAGCAATATCCGTAGCCGTAGGAATGGCCCATCCGTTAACCGCCTGAGCATCGCCGGCATTAAACAACAAATAGATAGCCGCCGGTACGGCCATTCCGCCCGCGGCAGCAATCCCCGGCAGGGCCACCTGCTTTAAACTGGACAGATGTCCCTCTAAAATTTCCCGCTTCACTTCTAAGCCCACAAGCAAAAAGAAAATGACCATTAATCCGTCATTGACCCAATGGTACAACGATTTGTCCAGATGCAGAGCCCCAATGCGAATTTCGACGGGGATGTGCAGAAAAGATTCGTACCACGAGGCCAACGCCGTATTGCTAAAAATCAAAGCCAAAACAGTAACAAAAATCAGCAAAATGCCCCCGGACGATTCTTTCTTGATAAAATCCTCGATAAACTTCATAGGCTTCCTTTTTGTAAATGGAACTTCCTGCTTTTGAGTAGCCCGCGCTTTAAGCGCAAATACCGACTCTTGCCCTCCCACCGGGACGTTTTTGTGTTATTTAAGTTTGTGAAAATTCAAACAGAGTTGCAAATAAAAAAATTCCCGAAGTGTACTAAAACAAAAAGGCCCGACGAATGCGGGCCTGAAAAATCGAAGTGGGGTCTTAAAAAGAACTACTTTTTGGCCAGAGTCACCAAAGGCTTTTGGCCCTTACTCTTAAAATGTCCGACAATTTTATCCGCTTTGTCGTGCGGCACGGTAAGAAATGAAAAATTGTCCATCACTTTAATATCGCTAATCATTTGGGACTTGATTGCCGATTTGCTGCGGATTAATGCCACCAATTTTTTGGGGTTGATCTGATCTTTGCGTCCCAGCGCCACAAACAAACGTACCTTTTTCCCCCTTTTCCCGGAGCGTTCTTCGGCCGGGCGGCCCTCATGAATTTCGTCATATTTAGGCACGGTAAGCGCATCATGAAAGCCTTGCTTTAGCAAGGCACTTACCACCTGAACGGGCTCATTGTCTTCCAACAACTCCAGAGCCCATTGCAGATATTTGGCTTCCGGTTCCAGAGAAAGAAGCGCTTGTAGCTTCTCTTCCACGGCGTGCTTTTTCGCCTGAATAATTTCTTTTGTTTTCGGCAATTTGGCCCGCTGGATTTCGGTATTGATGACACGGCGAAAATTCATCAAACGGGCATGCTCGCTGCCGGAAACAAAAGTAACGGCCGTGCCTTCTTTGCCGGCCCGCCCTGTGCGTCCGATGCGGTGCACATACGATTCGGCATCTTGCGGTAACGAATAATTTACCACATGGGTCAAATTCATCACATCAATCCCTCGTGCGGCCACGTCGGTGGCTACAAGAATGTTAATGCGTTTTTTCTTAAAATTGTCCAGCGTTCGCTCCCGTTGGGCCTGCGAAATGTCGCCGTGTAATCCTTCGGCCCGGTAGCCCTTTTGCGCTAATTTTTTTGTTAAATTGTCCA
>CAYXUS010000187.1:0-16216 GCA_964468415.1 uncultured Caldithrix sp. | reverse complement strand
GCCCTTCGATTCGCCGGGCGTAACAAACTTTTTTAGATGGAATATTTTCGGCCCAAACACCGGTAATTACCAAAATACAAAGCAAAAAAATCGAAACGAATTTCATGACATCCTTCCCTTAGCTTGTGTTTACAAAGTCCCTTTGCTGCTAAAAGGATACGAAAGGATGGAAGAAATGTTACATGGGAGGAGACGAGAAAGGCAGGAGGACAAAGCCGTTTAAACGGTTTTTGCCACGCTGCAAATATTTAACCCAAGATCAGGCGGATAAAAGTAGCCGCCAAAGTTTTTAGAAGCCGTTTAAACGGTTTCTAATACGCTTCCAGCGCAATCGGCTTAAGCGTCTCATAAGTCAACGCATACTGCCTGTACGGCGGTTTAATCACAAAAATAAAATTCCCCTTTAAAGATTTTCCTGCGCCTATTCGTTGTTTAAAATAAGCTTTGGGCCCCAGGGCCACAAAATTTTCGAGCCCCATACAATGAAAACGTCCGCCATTGGGATCGATTAAATACAAATTCGACGAAAAGAACATATTATCTGCAGGCCCCGTATTTTTTAGTTCCGCATAAATTTTGAGCAAGCGGCTATTACGATCGGAGACATTATATTCTTCCCCCCGCACTTTAAAGGAACGGGCATAGCTAACGCGTTTTACTACAAGTTTCCAGGGATTACGCAAAGCGATGTCCAATGAACCCAGTCGCATTTTCTGCCGTCTCTGGGTTACATCCCACAGCAGCCCATTTCCATCTTCCGCAGCCGAAAGCAGAACGCGACCAGAGTCACCGAAATCCAGAGCCGTAATCGGCAGGAAGTGGCCATAAAGCGAAGCGTACAACGTACCGTCGGAAATATTCCACAATTTAATGGATTTATCCATGCCGGCCGTGGCCAGCAAATTCATTTGGGAAGAAAAAGCCAGCGTGGTAATCGGCGCCAAATGGCTTCGTGCTAACTTTTTTATTGCAGAACTCTTCCGGTTTATCAACCATACATCTTCCCCGTAGGCAGCAACCAAAAAACGGTTACCGGCAAAACGAAGATGGCGTTCACCATCCTTATTCGTTTTAAATCCCGGGAGGACAAAACGACGTAGTGGTTTTAAACTGCGCACATCGCGCATAACAACCGCATTTCCGCTAAAAATTGCCAACAAAGGTTGCGCCGGATGCAAAGCAAAGGCGCTCCCATCCGACATATTGATCGGCAAAAGCTTCACTTTTTTGGCCACCGGTTCAAAACGGAAGAGGCCCTTCTTCCCCCGGCCAAAGAACAAATGCAAAAATTTCGAATACTCCAGATCATAAACAGACGAAATAACCGTAGGAATCGTCTCCCGAATTGTCAGCTCAGGAAACGAGAAGCGATACAGCGTACCTCCCTTACAGGCCACCCACCAATGCTGTACATCCGCATTAAAAGCAAGCCGTAAAGGCATAAAAGGCAAACGCTTCGTCTTTACGGCAAACGCCGAATCCAGATCCCAAAGGATAAGTAAGCTGTCGCGACCAATGGTAATCGCCCGATTCCCCGGCAAATAACGAATATCCAGAATTCCCTTGTGGTGAACAATTTCTCGGGAAAGCGCATCCCGCTTACCCGGAATCGCTCTTTTTCCCGGTGTCGTTTTCTTGCATTCCACCACCAGCAGCAGCAACACAATCCAAACAATAAAACGAAATCGAAATATGTTTTGCATGAAAATTGATTAACCTTTCCGATCAATCCACAATTTTTGTTTCTTCGCCGAACGGTGAAAACAAAATAACTTCATCCTGCGGTTTGGGCATCCAACCCACATCCAATTTTTTCTCCCAGGCAAGCTTGCGCGCTTCTCTAAAAACATTGTAGCTATCGGAACGCACAATAAAATACACAAATTCTTTCTTAGGATCTAATTGGTTCAACCACTGATTAAATCGGGAATCTGGTTTACGGATTTCCGTAATTCCTTCGCCGCGCACATCCGGCCGTGGTAAAAGCACCTCCTGAAACGCAGCAAAAGTACGCAAATAATAATGCTCCTGATCGATCGAAACCGGAAAGACCTGATGCTGGCGACATTCGAAGATTACACTCTTCTTGGCCGTATTGTACACCATCGGCGTTTGGAAAACAAACTCTTTACTCCTGAGCGACAGGCTACTGATAATACCGATAATAATGAGCATGCCCACAATATTCGTCACAATGTCCATCAAAGAATCAATATTAAAGCTAAAATCCGCTTTAAAGCGTTTACGTCGTCTGCCCATTCATCTTTTCCTTTTTAGCGTGTAACCTCCAGCCTTTGTTAAAAGGCTCATACCCCACATCAATCGCCACGCCCGTATGCCGGGCATTCATTTTTTGAATAAGGTAATAAGCCTTCCGAAACGTACGCTCGCTTTTGGGATAAATGGCAAATACAATATACAGGCTATCCGCCTTTTCCTGTATGGTACGCAGAAATTCACGGTAGGCCGAGTTAGGAGCATCGATGCTTTTGTAGGGAATCTTTTCCTGCGATTGCACCAAAACCAGATACGCCGGGTGACATTCCACGTAAGCCGGCTTTTTCTTAACGGTTAAAGAAAGATCTTTGGACTTGACAATAATGCTCGGTGCCAGAATCGAAACCACACCGATGGATACGATTATAAAGGAAAGCACCCCGGCCGTACAGGTCAAAATACTCAAAAACGGGAACAAACTCGGCAAGAAGCCATCGGATTGTCGACGTTTACTCATTGCGCATCCTATTCATTCAAGGGTGTATGGTGCGAAAGCGTAATGGTCACCGGTTTACCCAATTTTTCCAGCAGCGGTTTCAATTCGGTTAAATTCGTCTTAATCCCTTCCAATGTGTTTGCGATAGCCTTCTTAACTTCCTCGTCCTGGACGAGAAACGCATCCAGTTTTTCACTGGTCCGTGTGTCTTTGGCTTCAAAAGCCGCGATAATTTTTTCCATCTCGGCGATTAAATTCTTGTAATAGCTTTCTTCTGCCTGAACCAGAGCCGAGCGTAATGCTTCGGGTAGCTTTTGAATGGTGTGGAAAATGGTTTCCAGATGCCCGTTCACCTTTTCCAGAGACATGATTTGATCTGCCCAGAACTCCTGACTCTTGTTGATTTCAGAAAGAGCCCGGCTAATCTCTTCGTATTTTTGCACCGAATGTGTAAAAGCAACCTGCTGCTTTTGCACATTCGCATTAAGTGCGCCAAGCAGTTCAATACTTTGGTTCAGAGCTTTCAAATGATCTTCCAGAATCTTCGGATCGAGTTGTGCGATAAGCTCTTCAAAATGTTTCTCTTTGCTCTTCGATTGAAAAATCTGATCGAGAATTTCGTATTCGCAGAATTCATCGATTTCCAGAAGCATTTCATCTTCCCGTTTTTTCAAAGCCGAAACATACATCATCAACGGTACGGTAATCAACAAACTGAGCAGTGTCGTATCAAACGCCACGGCCAGACCAGTCGTTACCCCGCCGAGATGCTGTGTCACCTGTTCCAGTTCCTTGGCCGATTCGATCACAGTCGAAAAATTGTTTACCGCGTTACTAATACCCAGCACCGTTCCCGTAAAACCCAATAAAGGAATTACGGCCACCAAAACTTTCAGGATGGTGTAACTCAGCTCCACGTTCTCCGAATCACGTTCGCTTTGCTCCAGCAAAACTTCCCGCAAATCGTTACTTTCCATTCCAGCCTTGAACGCAGAAAAAGCGCGTTGAATTCGATGAAACAATCGTGTGCCCTCTGCCTTACGTACATTCTCTTTCAACTGGGTTAGGGTCTCATCCACATTTTCTTTTACCGTCCAGGTAAAATTGCGCTGAATTTCAAAATTTTTCTTCTCTTCCCAATTAATATCTCTCTGCTTCAAAAAAGCAACGGCAAACGACCACGCGCCAAGATAGGTAATTAAATATTGAATAAAACCCCGCTCAAAAAACATCGCGCGGATACTGGCAAAGCTCTTAATCTCTCCCAGAAAATAAACGGCCACCAGGAAAACGGCCGTAATAACCGTTCCCCAAATCAGGCTTCGTGTAACCGACAGCGACTGCAAGGCTTCATTTTTTTTTACTGTAATGCCATGTTTTTTTGCTGCGTTGCTTGTCATTTGTCTCCATGAACATGCCTCCCAATTTTCAACCGGAGCCTATCGCCCCAAATAGCTAAACAAGATGGTTCTCTTTCTAAAATTTCCAAACAGATACCCTCGGGTCTTTTTCCGGGCCTTCAAAAAATTATAAATTTCGCCAAAACTGATTTTTTTGTCTCTGTTAATATCGGCAGCTCCTTTTAATGCCTTAATTAAAAGTGCGGTAAAATATCCCGGCCTGTTTCTTCGTACGGCAGGCAAGTTGCCATTTGCCATGCTAATGATATTCACCTCGGGTAATTGCGTCTCCTGCCAAAAGGTTAAATTTTTGGGCAAAATCCCAGTAAAAGGATGTAATTTCCCGCCGCCGGATGTGTAAAAATTCGCTTCGACAAAGCAGGCCACTTTGTTGGCCGGAATCATCTTCAAGGTTTGATAAAGCAGCTCAAAATTAATGGCAGTACTCGCCAGATTGTTTAGTTGGGAATCCTGCGTCAACAAATACAAATTTTGCGCATCTTGCAATTTTTGCTCTCCGGCCACCATCCCTTGTCCCGTAAAATAAACAATCACTTCGTCTTGTGGTTCAACGTAACGCGCAATAGTACGAATTCCATCCAAAATGGCGGAATACGTGGGCAAAATGCCGGTGGTCAAAGCCAGCACAAGCACATTGCTTTTAGGGATGGCCAGGCCCTGCGGAGAAGTCAGAAAGCGTTCCACCGTGCGCACATTCATATCGGCATTACTCACATCGGGAATCGCCGGATCTTCGTAATCACCCACAGCCACAACCAATGCCCAGCGGTTTACCCCTTTTCGCAATTTAGGCGTTGTCTCAAAAGCGTAGAGCAACTTGGCAATGCGTCCCACCCGCACCGTGTTTTTGGTTTCGTAGCCATCGGGAAACCGCGCATGAACGGTTAAAAAGTTCGCTCCCGGTACCAGGGGAAAGTCGTTAATTTTAAAGGGGATGGCTTCCGGATACGTTTTGGGATCGGGCATTTTCTGTATTTTGACCTTCCGGCCGACCTGTTCGATGGGCTTCCCATTCAAATCGAGTTGCGTGGGCTTTTTGCATCTGGTAATAAATCCCTCCACATTAATCGATGAAGCCCGCGTGTGATGCCCATCTTTCGGTGCGGTGATGATAATTTTGGGCGCCTGCACCAACTTTAATCCGGAACTTTGTTTGAATTGTTCCGGCGCAATACTCACATCAAATTCCGAATGGCCCGCGGCTTTTTCGGCAACTTTCTCCTGAGTAATTTCCGCAAGCCTAAAACGGTTGTTCAGCTCCAGGCTGGTAAAGCGGTCTTCATATTTTTGAAACGTATCCATAAGGCCCTGCTTTTGCTGGGCCGCAATCACTTCCGGCTTTTCACTGATGGTCACTACTTTCAAACCTACGTTCCGTTTGGCGTAAGTCTCTTGAATCCAGAAACTATTCGGAAACATTTTTTGGGCAATCGCCAAATATTGATTTCGTGTTTTAAGGTCTTTCTTCTTTTCATAAGCCAGAGACAAATACATGGCCAACATGCCCTGAGCATAGCGGTTATTGTCATTGTAATAGGTTTGCAAATCCAGAAGCTTGCTAATAGCCAGCTTCGCTTTGCCCTCGTAAGCCAGCAGCAAATACGAAAAAGCCTGCACTTCTTTATTTTGCGGTGCCAGCTTTAATGCCTGTTTGATAACCGTTCTTGCCTTTTTCGGCTGATTTTTTGCCAGTAGCAAAAAGCGGGCGTAATCAATGTAATTTTCCAGATCGTAAGGATATTCAGTGACCAGATTTTCATAAATTTTTTGGGCATCTTTGTGATGCTTTAAACGTATGGCGGCATGTGCCCAATTGCGCCGAAAGCCGGTTTGTTCCGGATGTGCTTCGGCCAGCTTCTTGAACAAAGGCAGAGCCATAGCGGCACGTTCACTGTTTAAATAGACTAATCCCAGATTATTTTGGGCATAATAATACCAGGGAATAGTCTGAATTATTTTATTGAACCAATACTCCGCCGAAACAAAATCTCTGGATTGCAAATAATAGATCCCCATTAAATCCATGTTGTACGGATTCTGCGGAGCTGCTTCGTAATATTTGCGCGTCCAAACTTCTGCTTCCAGAAAATTTCCCATTTTAATGTACAACTGCGCCAGAGCACGCAAGGCCGGTGTTACCCCGGAACGCAACAGCACCGAATGCAAATAGTTCCGTTCGGCCATGGTGTAATTTTCCAGCAATTCGTACAATTGCCCCTCTTGAAACGAACGATTGGCGGACTCCGGAAAAATTTGTAATGCTCCGATTAAAGCATAAATATCCTCTTCTTTGTCCATGTTTTTGTAACATTCTGCGATGGGCACAAACACGGAAATGTCATTCGGGCTAAAATTACGATGCAGGGCATAATATTTAAGCGCCGTCTGATATTGGTGCATTTCGCGATACACGTCCCCCAATTTGTCGTAACGCGCGTAAGTCGAATCTTCTTGCATGGCCTTCTGATAATCTTTGAGTGCCTGCACGTAGTCGCCCATTTCTTCGAACAACAGACCGCGTAAAAAGAGGAGATGTGCATTTTGGGGATTCTTTCTAATCGCTTTGTTGTAGTTTTTAAGCGCCTTTTGGTAGTCGTTCATGATGTGCGCCAAATATCCCCGGTAATAATCGATTTCTTCGTCGGGGATGTATCTGGAAGCTTTGATTTGTTCTTCCAAAAATTGCGTAGCCTCTGCCACTTTGTTTTGGTACACCATACACAGGGCAATGCGCCGCAACGTGGTTAAATTCGACGGAGACAATTTGAAAAGAATTTTGTACTCCTGCTCGGCACGCACAAAATTTCCGTGACGGAACAAATATTCAGCCAGCAACCGGTGCGCCTGAGGTTCGTTGGGGAACAGCCGGGTGTATTGTTCCAAAGCTTTTTGCGCATCCTGCAATTTGCCCGAAGCTTCGTAAATCAACGTTTTGAGCACAAAGCCATAGGGATCGGGGAAATTCTCCTTTTCGGAAATTCGTTGCCCCGTAATGCCGCGAATCGTAACCAACGCCTGCTCAAAATGCCCCAAATCGTAATAATAACGTGCCAGATAATACAAATCGACCGGACGCATTTTTTGCCCCAAAGGCCCGTGGGTTAAAATGTTCAGGCCAGCCTTTACATTATCCAATTTGGCGTACATCGTGGCCACCTTGTAACGGCGACGTGCATCGAGTGGTTTGTCCGTCATTAACAGCTTGTAGTAGTAAAGAGCCTCTTTGTAGTTACCGTTCTGTTCGTAAAGTTGGGCAATTTGCTCGTACAACGGACGATTGTCCGGTTTGAGCTCCAGCAATAATTCCAGGAAAATAAAGTACTCCCGGTTACTTCCGGTCAACTTTAGTGCGGTTAAGTACGGTTCGTAAATATTGGGAGAAGTAATGTTTTGCCAGACATCGTCGCTTAAAATAAAGGCATGGGCTGTTTTCAGTGCCACATCTCCTTTGCCGTTTAAGCACAAAAACTTCAGAATATTAACCCCGTCATATTCCAGCCAGTAAGGATGACTCTTTAGTTCGTTCTCCACCAGCAAAGTGGCGCGATCAAATTCCCGCAACTTTCTTAACAGTTTAAAATAGGCCGTTAATGCGGAATAATCGTCCGGATTTTGGCCAATCGCCGTTTTGTAGAGTTCTTCGGCACGATACGGAAAATCTTTTTCGTACCACCGTGCCAATTCCGTCAGGGTAAGAATCTTTTTGGCTAACAATTCTCGAATGATCGGGCGCGCTTTCGAGGTATCTTTTTTCATAATCAAAATACGCGCCATCCGTTTCTTGTTGGCATCGTTCTTTTCCAGACGATATTTAATGATACCGGCCGCATTCTTGTAATCACCCAACGCCACATTCACATCCGACAGCATCTCCCAAAGCTGAAGATTTTCGGGATAGCGCTTTAAAGCCTTCTCGATCGTTTCTTTGGCTTTGCCGTATTCTTTTTCCATGGAATAAAGTTGGCTTACCCAAATGTAATAAGGCAGGTTGTAAGGATCTTTCCTGAGCTTTTCTTCAAAGTATTCAATAACCGCCTTGCGCCCTTTCAATTTCAAATACACTTTAACCACATTAAACTCATCGCCGGAATCCCGGGCCAAACGGAGCGCCTTCTCAAAATCGGCCTGACGAATGTAAAATTGAATATATGCGGAATAGAGCCGTTCGCTCTTGCTTTTCTTTAGGCCCTTTTTGAATGCTTCTTCCGCTCTGGCAATTTGCCCCGTATTTTCCAGACAACGGGCATAGCGAATGTAAACCGTGTCTGCCTTAATACCGTGATCCAACGCCCGGCGGTAATATTGTTCTCCCTGCCTGAAAAGACTTCTCCGGTAGCAAAAATTTGCCACATTAAGTAAAAAGGTGCCGCTTTTCCCCTTTTTCTGAATCTGCATATCAAGTAATTTTAAGGCACGCTCACGAAAGCCGGCCTTCAAATAAGCATCTACCAGGTTCATCACATCCTGAGAATTATTCGGATTCAGTTTTAAAGCTTTGCTAAAAAAATCGATTGCCGCGGGGTATTGATAATAACGCAGATAAATCTTTGCCTGGGCACGGTAACGTTCTATGAGAGGTAATCCTTTATTTAATGCGGAAATTTCTTTCGAGGCCTGACTGCGGAAAATACCTTGCCAGGCTTCTTTTGAGGTAAAATCGATATTTAATATGGTTTTGTATGTGGCAATGGCTTTATCCCATTGGCTGCTGCGCTCGGCTTCTCTTGCTTCGATTAACTTTTGCGGGATTACGCCCGCAGCCGTTAACAGGCTAATTTGCACTAATACGGCAACATAAAGTAAACTCTTCCTCAACGCTTGCCCCCTTTTACCTGATAGTTCAATAAATCACCCTGAACTCATCCCTGAGGAAAACAATTCGAAAAGATGTTAAGAAAAATAATCCGTAAGAGCGCAAACAAAATCCCGGAAAGAAAAATAATCGAAAATTCCTTCAAAATCCTTTTTGAAAGAATACTGCGCTAAACAGCTTTAATTTACCACAAATAATTTACAAAGCCTTGCTTAACATGTATTAATGCAGCAAGCACGTCTAAAAAACCGAATACAATCAAAGACACAACCTAAAACACCCCAAAACTTCCAAATATTTGCAAAAAAGAAGGATTAAAATAAAAAAGATTAAACGCCCTAAAGATATTTACTTTAAGGGTCTAAAGCAAATTTTTATATTTGGCAAATTACAAAAAATATTGCGCAATAACGACAAAAAATCACAAAAATTTGTGGAAAAACCTTTTCTTTATGTGATTTTTTTTCTTAACTTTTATTTTGCAAGTAAAACGATCATAAACAAAAAGGAGAAACCATGTTCAAAAAATTAGGAGTACTGTTAATGAGTACGCTTTTTTTGCTTGGTGCATTTACCGCCCAACAAGCACAAAGTAAAGATTTGACCCGCGATCAAATTCCAGAAAAATACAAATGGGATCTTTCCCAAATGTTTCCATCCGATGAAGCCTGGGAAAAAGAGAAACAGGCTTTGGAAAAAGAAATTGCTAAATTCAAAGAATTTAAGGGCAAATTGGACACATCTTCTCAGATGCTTTTAAACTGCCTGAATTTCTATTCCAAAACGGCCGAACGGCTTTCTCTACTATCGGCTTATGCCTCTCAGCTTTCCGATCAGGACACGCGTGCATCCAAACCGATGGCCATGCGCCAGGAAATCGGTCAGGTGGCCAACAAATTTGCCGCGGCAACGGCCTTCATCGAACCGGAAATTTTGCGCATTGATGCCCAAAAAATCAAGCAATTCCTGGCCGAGAACAAGGAACTGCGTGAAAATTACGCCCACTTTATCGACAACATTCAACGCATGAAGCCGCACACTTTAACACCCGAAGAAGAAGAAATTGTGGCCAACGCCGGTTTGATGGGCGATACTCCCTACGATATTTATGGCATCTTCAAAAACGCCGACATGCCCCGCCCGGAAATCACTTTGCCGGATGGTAAAAAAGTTCGTCTGGACGATGCCGCCTACACACTTTACCGCGCCAACGACAACCGCGATTTGCGCAAAGAAGTGTTCGAACAGTTTTTTGGTGCTTACAAAAATTTTGAACGCACCTTTGGCACCGACCTGTACAGCGAAATCAAAAAAGACCTGTTTTACAAAAATGTGCGTAAATACAACTCCTGTCTGGAAGCAGCCCTTACCCCGGACAATATTCCCACTTCGGTGTACATGAATCTCATCGAAAGCGTGAACGACAATTTACCCACATTACATCGCTATCTGGAATTGCGCAAAAAACTTTTGGGCGTTAAGGAATTGCATTATTACGACATGTACGCCCCCCTGGTACCAAAAGTTGACATGAACTACACAGTTGAACAGGCCGAAGATTTAATTCTTAAGGCTTTAAAACCGCTGGGCGATCAATACCTTAGCGTGCTCGAAACCGCTTTTAACAATCGCTGGATTGACATGATGCCCAACACCGGTAAACGATCCGGCGCCTATTCTTCGGGTGCGGCCTATTCCGTGCATCCCTACATCCTGATGAATTTTATGGGCAAATACGAAGACGTAAGCACTCTGGCGCATGAACTGGGACATTCCATGCACAGCTATTTTTCAAACAAAAACCAGAATTTCATCAATGCTCAGTATCCCATTTTCCTGGCCGAGGTGGCTTCGACCTGTAACGAAAACCTGTTGGCCGACTACGTGCTCCGTCAGGAAAAAGATCCTAAAAAGCGCCTGGCCATTTTGGGCAATCGACTGGAAATGTTCCGCACGACTTTATTCCGTCAAACCCAATTTGCCGAATTCGAGCTAAAAATACACGAGCTGGTGGAAAAAGGAGAAGCTTTAACTGGTGAAAAACTTTCCAAAATTTACATGGACATCCTGAAAAAATACTACGGTGCCGATACCGTCACCAAACTCGAAGATATTTACGGCATCGAATGGGCCTATATTCCGCATTTCTACTACAATTTCTACGTATTCCAATATGCCACCTCGTTAAGCGCCTCCACGGCACTGGCCGAAAAAATCCTGAAAGAAGGCCAACCGATGGCTCAAAAATACATCAAAGAATTTCTGAGCGCAGGTCAGTCCGAATATCCCATCCCGATTTTGAAACGGGTGGGTATCGATATGACGACCAAACAGCCTTACGAACAGGCTTTTAAGAAAATGAATGAAATTATGGATCAAATTGATAAGACTCTGCAAGAGATGAACAAAAAATAAAGCCAAAAAGCCCCGAATATTCGGGGCTTTTTTATTGCTTTTTACGGGCCTGTTGTGCTTTTTGAATCAATTCGAAAAGCGAAGTGATTTTAGGCTTGGGCGGTTCGAAGATGTAGGCAATTTCTTCCGGCTTGAAATTTTGGGTTAAATATTCGTCAATGTCCAGTTTCTCGAACCAGCAATCCCGAATTTTCGGGCAGGGCAGCCCGTCGTGTTCCTTCCGGCAATATTCAAATTTGAGATGATGACCAAGCTTGCGACAGTACAAATCTTCGTTGTCGTAAAAATCGATCGGAATTTTTTTCTCCATGATTTTTCTCTCTCCGTTGCAAAAAGGATTCACAGATCTGAGCGACCTGTGAATCCATCTGTTCCCAGATTTATTTGTTTGACGTAGGCGGTTTCGGTAAACCTTCGATCGATTTGATGGACTTCTGCAGCTCTTCTTCCGGTAAAGCATAATCGTGCAACTCGCCGGCAAAGTATTTTTCGTAGCCCAACAAGTCCATTAATCCGTGGCCGCTCAAGTTAAAGAGAATGACCTTCTCTTTCCCTTCTTCTTTGGCCTTTTTCGCTTCTTGAATGGCCGCAGCCACGGCATGGCTGGTTTCTGGTGCCACGATAATACCCTCGGTGCGGGCAAAAGTAACCGCTGCCTCGTAGCATTCCAACTGATGGATGGCGCGCGGGGTAATCAGGCCGTCATTAATCGCTCCACTGACCAATGGCGCCATTCCGTGATAGCGCAAGCCCCCGGCATGAATGGGAGGCGGCACAAATTCATGGCCCAGTGAATGCATGGGCAACATGGGGGTCATCTTGGCCACATCACCAAAGTCATAGGCATACGGAGCACGTGTCATAGTCGGACAGGAAGCCGGTTCCACGGGAATGATATCGATTTGTGCGCCATTAATCTTGTCGTAAATAAAGGGGAAAGAGAGTCCGGCAAAATTACTCCCACCACCGGCACATCCGATGACCACGTCCACCTTTTTTTCACCGATCTTTTCCAGCTGTTTTTTCGTTTCCAGACCAATAATGGTTTGGTGCAGCATCACATGATTTAACACACTTCCCAATGCGTATTTGGTTTTGCCACTGGGATCGCTAACGGCTTCTTCAACCGCTTCGCTGATGGCAATACCCAAACTTCCCGGCGTATTCGGATCTTTTTCCAGGATGCGTCTTCCGGCTTCGGTGTATGGGCTGGGACTGGGCACACAGGTACCACCCCAGGTTTGCATCATTACCTTTCGGAAAGGTTTTTGGTCAAAGCTAATGCGCACCATGTACACTTTAACTTCCAGACCAACCAAGGCACCGGCAAAGGAAAGCGCACTACCCCATTGTCCGGCACCGGTTTCGGTGGTTAATTTTTCGGTTCCGAACTGTTTGTTGTACCAGGCCTGCGGTACGGCGGTATTGGGCTTGTGGCTTCCTGGAGGGGAAACGCTCTCGTTTTTAAAATAAATTTTAGCCGGAGTACCCAAGTATTTTTCCAGCGCGTAGGCACGATGCAAAGGCGACGGCCGCCAGCGGTACAGTAAAGCCAGCACCTCTTCAGGAATATCGATCCAGCGCTCCTGACTTACTTCCTGTTCGATTAAATTCATCGGAAAAACGGGAGCCAGCATATCCGGCGAAACCGGTTTTCCGTCAGGGCCTAAAGGCGGCGGTAACGGTGTGGGCAGATCAGGCGCCAAATTATACCATTGCCTCGGCATTTCATCTTCGCTTAAAAATACCTTGATTTGCATTGATCCTCCTTAAAATTATGTGATCATCCTGTTAATTAAAATGTTTGAAATTGCTGAATTGCCTTTTTCAAAATGGAATTGCGTTTTTTTAATTCCTTGGATCCGCGCGTGATTTTGCACAAACTAAGATGCAGATCTTTGGCGATTTTACGCTGCGGCACTCCCTGATCCAGTAGCTTGACAATTTGCCATCGGGACGCGATCGATTTTAATTCGGCCGGTGTCAACAAGCTTTTCAGAAAACGCAGAATAATCTTTTCATCGTCATTTTGTGCTAAAAATTGACTAATTTCTTTTAATTCTTTTTCCATTGCGTTTCTTTCAACAGTAACTGTTACTATCAATAGTAACGCAGATACTAAAAAAAATTGTGTTCCAAGTCAAATAATTTCTACAGATTTTTATTTTGCCCCGGAATTTCTTTTATTCTTGCGAACTTACCAATAATTGCGCAACGAATTGTCCGAAATGCTTGCATGCGTACTATCCCAAAATACATTTGCACATAAATCTTGTGCTTTTTATTTTTTCAAAGATGCGCAAACCTAAAAATTCTAAAATGGTATCTGTCAAACAAAACACATAGTTTCGTTTTCATACGTTCAGGAATGTTTTTAACAATCCGCTAAAAATCAATAAAGTAAGGGAAAACGCATGACAACTTTTTTCCGCTTTATCCCGATAAGCATAATACTCTCCTTTTCGTTTCTCGCTTTGGCAAGTGCTTCGGATGCGAACACAACCGATGGGAACAGGCCCTGCACTTACGAGCACCTGTATGAAACATTCATGAATCTTCCATACGCATTTCCCAAGGAGGTGGCACAGGTGCAAAGTCTGGAGATAAAAAGAGATGTGGCCACCTTTCACCTGCTCGAGGGAAAACTTTACATCTTTCCGCCAATACTTAACAGACCAGCCGTTTTATTTTTCAGGGGAGAAGGAATTTTTAAATTTACACCTCCTATCGAGCTCGAAAAGAACCAGCTAAAAAGATTTTTAGGCACCGAAAGCCTTAACGAAAAATTCAACCGCTTGTTCGTAATCTTTGCCGACACTACGTACGAAGAGTTAAGCCGAAAATTGCATTTCGAAACAAACGTAACGGAAAAATTTACGGATGAAATTAGCGACGCACTGAAATACCTGTCCGCAAAAGATCAGAAGAAAAGAATCTTTAATATCGAAATCAGTACTACCCTGTTAAATCAAAAAAGAAACGGGTTGTTCTATGCTCAATTCAGTTCTAAAATAACCAAACCGCTTTTTTTCGAAATCGATCCGTATTCTTTTGAAGAAGTTAAATTGCTGGAGCGCGCCGAAACCGGGAATCTTTTCAATGAAGCCGAAGTTATCTGCCAATTTAAGAGACAAAAAAATTTGGGGAGAAGTTTGCTTCACCCTGCGGAGGAGAAAACACTAATAAAAATAACGGACTACCAGATCGAATCCACCATTAAAGGAAATCTTGGACTCGATTTTTCCGCCCGTGCAAAATTAAATTTTACTTCAATGCAATCCGCACAGCGATGGATTTACTTCAGACTGTTTTACGATTTGCAAGTCGATTCCATTTTGTGGGAAGACGGCCATAAAGCCACATTTTTTAAAGGGAAGGAGAATCCCGTTGTGTGGATTCAATGCGACCACCCTCTTCAAAAAGACGAACGCCGCACCTTACGCTTTTTTTACCACGGCGATCTTCTGAAACGTGATCTCAATGCACGCATCTACATCCGTTCCCCATCAAACTGGTATCCGCAATATGGCACACGTGTTCCGGCAACATTTGATTTGACATTCCACATTCCGCATAAATTCCCTAACTTTGCCTGTGTCGGAGAAGAAATTTCAACCGTTAAAGAAAAAGAATACATCACCACTCATTGGAAAGTAACAGAGCCCGTCAATTTTGCCTCGTTCAATTTCGGTGATTTTGACGTGTACGATCTTAACGGCGATAAGCGCCCGCGCATTACCGTTATGGCTTATAAGGGATACGACGACGCTTTTAAAGATGTTGGCGGCGATGTGGTTAATGCCGTAGCGCTTTATAATGAAATCTTTGGCCCGTGCCCTGTAGAGCGGCTTTTTGTGACGGCCATTCCGTATGTGCACGGTCAGGCATTCAAAGGCCTGATCCATCTTTCCGAATTAACTTTTCTGGAAACGGGCAATTGGGGATACGATGAAATATTTCGCGGACATGAAGTAGCCCACCAATGGTGGGGTATTGCAGTAGATTACGCAACTTACCATGACCAATGGCTTAGTGAGGGGTTGAGTACGTTCGCCGGATTAAAATACATGCAAACCGTTTTACACAAACAGGGTGGGACGAAGAAATATTTTGACGTCTTAAATGATTGGCGCAAATTAATACTATCCAACCGAAAATACGTCTTCGAAAAAGGCAAAGAAGCAGGGCCGATCTACCTGGGTTACCGAACCCACACCAGTCAAACCGAAGGCGACTACGACCTCATTATTTACAAAAAAGGAGCCTGGGTTTTTCACATGCTGCGCATGATGATGATTAACGTAAAAAATCTCGCCGATGAGACCCTATTTACTAACATGATGCGTGATTTTTATCGATCGTACCGGGGCAAAAAAGCGACCACAGACGATTTTAAACAAATAGTCGAAAAGCATCTGGGCATGCCTATGGATTGGTTTTTTAAACAGTGGATTTACGGAGTAGATATTCCCAAATATTCCTTTTCATTCAATGTAAATCCAACGAGCGACGGAAAATTTTTAATTCAGGCTACGGTAAAGCAGGAAAATGTCCCTGGTGATTTTCGCATGCCAGTGTTGTTTAAAATTGATTTTGGCAAATACGGCTCTTACATCACCAGAAAATGGGTGGAGGGTCCCGTAAGTAAAATTAATCTTTTGAAAGCGCCGATTGCGCCTGAGACGGTCGTTTTCAATTATCTGCAATCCGTACTGGCTGAATAAGAAACCCGATATTGGTTTCGGTAAGTTTTTCGTGCAGATTTCGCAGATGTTTGCAAAAACTCCGCACTAATCCGCATGATCTGCACAGAACGGGATGAAAAAGGAAAAATGAAAACCACAAAAGTGGTGG
>CAYXUS010000186.1:0-8874 GCA_964468415.1 uncultured Caldithrix sp. | reverse complement strand
AAAGTAACCGTTAAAAAACAAAAGAAAAGGCGGGATGTATGAGATATTTAGCAATTTTGTCTTTAATTATTTTTCAGGCACTCTGGGCAGGGGAGAATCCCCAAGCGCGATTTTTGATTTATGAAGATGGTAAATACGGATTTATTGATGCTCAGGGAAATGAAGTAATCCCTCCTCAGTTCGAACGGTGTGCCCCATTTCAGGAAGGACGCGCGCGCTTTTTTGCCGCCGGAAAGTGGGGTTTTATCGATGTAAACGGAAGGGCGGTTGTTCCGGCAATTTACGATGAAGCGATGAATTTTTCCGAGGGATTAGCCGCTGTGCGCAAGGGGCGCTTGTGGGGCTTTATCGATAAAAATGGCTCTGTTGTTGTTCCTTTTAACTACACCAATGCTTTACGTTTTAAGGAGGGATTGGCGCCGGTCAAAATGGCCTACCGCTTTGGCTTCTTCTGGATTAATCGCGGGTATGGCTATATCAATTCGCAAAATGAAATTGTTATTCCTCCCCGTTATGATTACGCGTATTCTTTTTCCGACGGATTAGCTGCGGTCAACTACACTAAAAAAATTCTGTACATCATTCCCATTTACGAAAAACGTGAATTCATTGATCATGAAGGAGAAGTACGCATTTCCGCCAACAATTACAAAGGGCTGACCAGTTTCTCGGAAGGTCTGGCCCGCTTTCAGGAAAAGAACATGATCGGATTTATTGACACTACCGGGCAGGTGATAATCGAGCCTCAGTTCCAGCGAGCATCCCAGTTTTCCGAGGGATTGGCAGCGGTTAAATTGGACAAATGGGGTTTTGTGAACAAAGCAGGTAAGTTGGTTATTCCCCCGCAGTACGATTACGCATTCTCCTTTTCGGATAGCCTGGCCGCCGTGCGACGGGACAACAAATGGATGTTCATTAATCATGAGGGCAAAGTGGCCGTTAAAGGCCTGTTCGAAAATTGTACCAGCTTTAAAAACGGGCTGGCCAATGTGTTGATCAACGGGAAATCGTGCTACATCAATAAAAATGGCGAGATTGTCTGGCAGAGCAAATAATTTGGGGCTTGTCTCAATCGATCGCCGCAAGTGAACTGTTAATCGTGAAAGATGCATAACAGTGGGCACAATGAAACGAAGAGAATTTTTGCTTTTTCTGGGAGGCAGTGCCGTGTTAGGATTGGGGGCCATCCGCTGTAAGGAAAAATCGGATCGGATGACCCGCTGGATTTGGATGTCGAGCAATTGCGCGTGGACCGATGATGATTGGCGGAAGCATCTGGATAGGTTACACAAGCACGGAATTGACCGGGTTCATTTGTGCGTGTATACCGGAAATAAAGCGTTTTTTCACAATACCTTGTTAACCGAAACCCCTTGCGATGTATTGCAACGGGTGCTGCCACTGGCAAAAGAGCGGGGCATGCATGTTCATGCCTGGATTTGGGTACTTCACAACAATTCAAAACAGCTTATCGAAAGGCACCCGGATTGGTATGTGATTAACCGTCTGGGGAAATCCACAGTGACTGACCCTCCGTACGTTCCGGACTACCGCTGGTTGTGCCCATCTAAACCTCAAGTGCGAGATTACCTTCTTAAAGTTGTGCGTGAACTGGGGGCATACGAAGATTTGGCCGGTATTCACCTGGACTACATTCGCTTTCCGGATGTGATTTTGCCCGTGGGGCTGCAACCCAAATACCACCTTACCCAAACCGAAGAATTACCGCAATTTGATTATTGCTATTGTCCGACCTGTCGCCAGCAGTTTAAAAAGAAAACGGGAATCGATCCGTTACGGCTAAAACAGCCGGCGAAAAACCGCCAATGGGTACAATTCAGAGAAGACCAGATAACTAATCTGGTGAAATTGCTGGCTGCGGAAATTCGTAAATTCGGGAAAAGTCCTACGGCTGCAGTGTTTCCTACGCCGAGTCTGGCCCGGAAATTGGTGCGCCAAAATTGGCCTCAATGGCCACTGGACGCAATTTTTCCCATGATGTATCATGGTTTTTACAATGAACCGGTTCAGTGGCTTGAAAAAGCCACTCGCCAAGATTTGCAGGCCATTCCTGCAAGCGAAAAGCTGTATCCCGGGCTGTTTCTGCCACATTTTACTCCTAATGAATTGAAACTTGGCCTGGAGTTAATTCGCAGAGCCGGAGCGCCCGGTTTTGCGTTGTTTGATTACGGGCTGTTGACAAAAAAACCGGAATTCTGGCAAATACTTTGAGGAGACAAGGCGTGGAAACATTCTTGACCAAACCTTACTTGCTAATTAATAAAATTCAACCATACGCCTGGGGCACAAAAAATGAACAAGCCTTTATTCCCAAACTTTTGGGCATGGAACCGGAGCCGAACAAACCTTATGCCGAGTTGTGGATGGGCATGCATCCCAAGGCCCCTTCTTTGGTAAGAACCTCCCGGGGCGATGTTCCATTGGGTGATTTTGTGCGTTCTTATCCCAACGAAGTTTTGGGGGAGCGGGTAGTGCAACAATTTGGCACTCAGCTTCCGTTTTTGTTCAAAGTGCTTTCTGCGGCCGAGGCACTTTCTATTCAGGCCCATCCCGATAAAGAGCAGGCCGTGCGTTTGCATGCCCGTGATCCCGAGCATTACCCGGACGATAACCACAAACCGGAAATTGCCATTGCTCTGGACGAATTAATCGCTCTGGTGGGTTTTTGTCCTGTTGATGCTTTGCTGCAAACCCTTGCTACCTATCCGGAGATCCGTGGCTTTGTGGGGGCAAAAAGGGTTGAAACCCTTGCCGCCGCCCGCAAAGGCGAACAAAAAGAAGCCCTGCGCCTTTTGTTTGCGACTCTCATGAACCGGGGAGACGATGAACCGCAGGCTCTGGAGCACACGCTCACAGAGCTGGAAAAGCGTTTACGCCATCAAAAAACATTAAGCGAAAAAGAAGTGCTCTTTCTGGAATTGCGTAGCAAATACGGCACGGATATCGGTTTGTTGGTTATTTTCTTTCTTAATTTACTTCATCTGAAAAAAGGGCAGGGCGTCTTTTTAAAGGCCGGTGTGCCCCATGCCTACATTCGTGGCAATATTGTGGAGTGCATGGCCAATTCCGACAATGTGGTACGTGCCGGCTTAACACCCAAGTTTAAAGATATTAAAACATTGGTTGAAATTTTAACTTACGAAGCCGCCGAAGTGGACGTGTTCACACCGCCACGAAACAGAGAGTTTGTTTACCGGGTGCCGGTGTCCGAATTTTCCATTGCCCACTGGCAATTAACGCAAAACGAAAAAATTGAGCACCGCGTGGACAGTGTCGAAATTTTGTTGGCAATCGAGGGAGCGTTCCTTTTGCGCTATGGCAATGACGCAGCACTACCGTTAAAAAAAGGCGAATCGTTGCTCATTCCGGCGGCCTTGCAAAATTACAGTCTGCAGGCACTTGACGAGGGAGAAGCGTTTTGTGCGTTTGTCCCGTAATGCTTTCGTTGCAGGCATCCGCTTGCATTTAATCCCCTTTAACGCATTGGCCTGGCAATTGGCAGAACAGGAGAAAATTTGCAAACGGTGTTGCGACAGCCCGGGGAAGGTGCGGCACGGCCAAACGTTCTTTGAAACGTTTATCACAGCGTTTTCCGAGAATGGATTTAATGGAATGGATTGTGCTAAAAGAGACTAAGGTAACTTACTTTGCAGTTAATTTTGGCACGTTTGAACTAAGGACGTTTGAACTGTTTTGACCAAGGAAGAAAAAGGAAGGAACCGATGAAGTTGATTGATTCCGAAAAATTTAAACGCAACATCGACGGCTACGAGGTAGGGTTGTACACCCTGCGCAATAAGAATGGCACGACAGCACAAATAACCAATTACGGCGCACGGCTGGTCAGCTGGTTTTTGCCCGATTCTCAGGGTAAAACGGTTGATGTGGTTTTAGGCTACGAAACACTGGATGCGTATTTGAAAGATCCCTTTTATTTCGGAGCCACGATCGGCCGTTACGCTAACCGCATCGCCCAGGGACGCTTCCACCTGTACGGCAGCGATTACCAGCTTACACAAAACGAAAAGCCGCATCACCTGCACGGGGGAGAGAAAGGCCTCCATCGCCAATTTTGGTTTGTCAATCATTACCGGGAAAATGAAATCGAGATGCACACGTCCAGCTTTGACGGAGACGACGGTTATCCCGGCCGCATTTCAGTCACCATGATTTATCGTCTGCGCGAAGATGACGCGTTGCACATTTTGTTTACGGCCACTACCGACAAACCGACTATTTTGAATCTGACCAACCACGCCTATTTTAATCTGCACGGGGAGGGAAATGGGACGATTCTGGATCATCAATTAATGGTGCAGGCCGATTATTTTACTCCGGTAGATACCGCCAGCATTCCCACGGGCGAAGTGGTTTCGGTAAACGACAGCCCGTTTGATTTTCGTGAATTTCGTACGATCGGAGAAAAGATTCGCCTCAACCACGAACAGCTCCGGATCGGAAAAGGGTATGACCATAATTTTGTGATTCGCAACGGGGAAACGCGTGTGAAAGAGATGGCAGTTCTGCGGGACACAGGCAGCGGGCGTGCTTTGCGCGTTTTTGGCTCTCAGCCGGGATTGCACGTGTACACCGGCAATCGGCTGAATAGTGTCCGTGGCAAACACGGCCACATTTATTCCCGACATGCGGGTGTGTGCCTCGAAGCGCAATTTTTTCCGGATTCCCCCAACCATCCCCATTTTCCCCTGACAATTTTGATGCCGGAACACGTCTACCGTCATGAAATTATTTACAAACCGGAGAGATGAGATATTGCCGGGAAATGATTTTGCCGAAAACGGAGACGGATTTCAGAAAAAATAATTTTTTTATTGCATTAATTTGATCTAAATCATAAATTGGCGACGCAGTGTTTATTAACCATTTAATTTTTGGAGGAGGGCCTACGATGTCAAGGATCTTCAAATTGTTACTCATTACCGTATTTGCACTTGGTTTAATTGCTTGCGGCGGCCAGAAAAAAGCGGAAACTAAAGCTCCGGCAGCGAAAACCGAAGTCGCTAAACCGGACACCACACAGCAAGATACGACAGCGGCCAAAGCAGACACGACGCAAAAAGCGGAAGAACAAAAGTAAACGCTTGTTGTTACGGAAACGGTTTTTGGAAGAGGCTGACCTAATAAGGCAGCCTCTTTTTTTTGGCAACACCTTAACGGAAAATTTAAAATTACGTTTGCAGCGCGACCGTTCCACGCGCAAGTTGCATTTTTTTACTGCAGAAAGGAATAACGGATGAACATGAAAGATTTTTTGCGCAGTTTGGAGCTTTTCAAAAAACTTTCGGACGATGAATTGCAACACATCGAAACCTATCTTGCCCAAAAAACATTTTCACCCGGGCAACATCTTTTTCGGGAAAATCAACCGCGCGAGGCGGTTTTTTTGATTTATGACGGAAAGGTGGAGCTGTACAAATCCACGCCCATGGGCGAAGAAAAACGACTGGCCCTTTTCGGCAAAAATGATTTTTTGGGTGAAGGTGCCTTGCTCGATGACGATCCCCATTCCACTTCGGCCCGTGTTTTGCAACCCTCGGTTATTTTTACGATTAATGTGCGTAGTTTCAAAGCACACCTGGCAGAGCACCCGGAACTAAGTGCCAAAATTCTTTCCAATACGGCGGGTGTCATTGCCCGGCGCATGCGTCAGGCGACCACTCATGTCGCAACGCTGGCCAGTCAGTATCTTTCCGGGAAAACCCGCAAAGAACACGATTTATTAGGCGAGCGGGATGTCCCGGCCGAAGTGTATTACGGCATTCAAACACTGCGCGCTGCGGAAAATTTCAATATTACCGGCATCAGTATTTCGCATTACCAAAGCCTGATCGAAGGTCTGGCTATGGTAAAAATGGCTGCGGCACGGGCTAATTTTGATTTGGGGTTGCTGGACAAGAAAATAGCGGATGCTATCGAACAAGCCTGTCAGGAAATTATCGACGGAAAGTGGCACACCTATTTTGTGGTCGATGGCATTCAAGGCGGTGCGGGTACTTCTACCAACATGAATGCCAATGAGGTTATTGCCAACCGGGCCCTGGAGATTATGGGATACGAAAAAGGGCAGTATCAACATTGCCATCCCAACAATCACGTGAATTTGTCGCAATCGACCAACGATGCCTATCCCACGGCTCTTAAAATCGCCATTTACCGCAGCACACAAAAATTGATCGATGTATTAAACGATCTGGTTCGGGCTTTCAAGAACAAGGGAGAGGCGTTTAAAGATGTCATCAAAATCGGCCGGACCCAATTGCAGGATGCCGTGCCCATGACCCTGGGGCAGGAGATGGATGCCTACGCCAGCACACTGGAAGAAGAAATCGAACGATTGCAGCAAAACGCCAATTTGTTTCTGGAAGTGAATATGGGAGGCACAGCCATTGGTACGGGCATTAATACGCATCCCAAATATCGGGAGCGGGTGATCAAACATTTGCGAGATGTGACCGGTTTGCCGTTTAAATTGGCTCCGAATCTGGTGGAAGCCACGCAGGATACCGGCGCCTTTGTCATGTATTCTTCGGCCCTTAAACGGCTGGCCGTCAAATTGTCCAAAATTGCCAGCGATTTGCGCTTGCTTTCTTCCGGCCCACGGGCCGGTCTGAACGAGATCAATCTGCCCAAAATGCAACCTGGCTCTTCGATCATGCCCGGAAAGGTGAACCCGGTTATCCCCGAAGTGGTAAACCAAATCGCCTACAAGGTAATCGGCAATGATTTGACCATTACGATGGCGGCCGAAGCGGGACAATTGGAACTGAACGTCATGGAGCCGGTCATTGCGCAAAGCTTGTTCGAAAATATTGAAATCTTGAAAAACGGCATGATCACCTTCAAATACCGTTGCGTGGACGGCATTACGGCAAACGAAGAACGCTGCCGGGAGATGGTGCAGAAAAGCATTAGCCTGATTACGGCTTTAAATCCGGTGCTTGGGTACGAAACCTGCACCGCGCTGGCCAAAGAAGCTCTGGAAAGCGGTAAAGGCGTGTATGAATTGGTGCTGGAGAAAGGCCTTTTGCCCAAAGACGAATTGGATGAATATTTAAAACCGGAAAACATGATTGCACCGCGGGAATGGAATCGTTAAACCCGCCGATGCGTCGTTCAAGCCGTGAAGAACCGCGTTGCTTTTGGAATTGGGCAGCATGGAGACAAAAAATTAAGCATTAAAATCATCTCCGGGATGCCTTTCCCGTGGGGCACTTTGTGGCGGCGGAACCGGCGAACGCGACTTAAAGGTTGTGCTGCAAAAGTGCTAAACCGATGTGGAAATGCGTACTAATTCAATCATTCAATTGCGCTACCGGCATTAACAGGCCGTAACACGACTTTGCGGAACAAGATAAAATAATTTGGTGTTTTACCAGTAAAACAAGTAATTCAAAGGAAATAATGGCCAAGGAATTTAAACTGGTTTCGCCTTACAAGCCTCAGGGCGATCAACCACAGGCTATTAAAGAATTGGTAGATGGCCTGCGTCGCGGGGAACGTTTTCAGACCCTGCTGGGGGTGACGGGCAGTGGTAAAACGTTTACCATGGCCAATGTCATCGCACAGGTCAATCGTCCGACGTTGATTATTTCGCACAATAAAACTCTGGCCGCTCAGCTTTACGGTGAGTTCAAAGGCTTTTTCCCGGAAAATGCGGTAGAGTACTTCATTAGCTACTACGATTACTACCAGCCGGAGGCCTACATTCCCAGTACCGATACCTACATCGAAAAAGATTCGTCCATTAATGACGAGATCGATCGTTTGCGTTTGAAGGCGACCAGCTCGTTGCTTTCACGGCGCGATGTGATTGTGGTGGCCAGCGTCAGTTGTATTTACGGCATTGGCTCGCCGGAAGATTACCTGAACATGCTGGTCATCATCAAAAAGGGGGAATTTTACGAACGTTCCGCGCTGCTCATGAAGCTGGTAGACATTCAATACGCACGCAACGATTTTGATTTTCAGCGGGGGACCTTTCGTATTCGCGGCGATATTGTGGATGTATTTCCCGCGTACGAAGAATTTGCCTATCGCATCGAATTTTTTGGCAACGAGGTGGATCGTATTAAAATCATCGATCCGCTTACCGGGCGTGCCCTGGAAGAAACCGACCAGGCGGTGATTTTTCCGGCCAAACATTTTGTTACACCAACGGAAAAATTAAAACGGGCCATTGTTAGCATCCGGCAGGAACTGGAAGAGCGTCTCAAAGAGTTACGGGCGCAAAACAAACTTCTGGAAGCACAACGTTTGGAGATGCGCACCAATTTTGATCTGGAGATGATGCAGGAAATCGGCTATTGTTCGGGCATCGAGAATTATTCGCGCCATCTGTCCGGGCGGCCGCCGGGCATGCCGCCGTACACACTCATCGATTTCTTTCCGGATGATTTTTTAATGATTATTGACGAGTCACACCAGACCATTCCGCAAATCCGTGCCATGTACAACGGCGACCGCTCCCGTAAAGAAACGTTGGTGGAGTACGGCTTTCGTTTGCCCAGCGCGCTGGACAACCGTCCTTTAAAATTTCATGAGTTCGAACAAAAGATTAATCAGGTTATTTTCGTTTCGGCCACGCCGGCGGATTACGAACTGGAGAAGTCGGGTGGCGTGGTCGTGGAGCAGGTAATCCGCCCCACCGGACTGGTCGATCCCGAAATCGAAATTCGCCCGGTTGCCACGCAAATCGACGATTTGATTCACGAAGTAAAGGAACGGGTAAAAAAAGGCGAACGGACGTTGGTCACTACTTTAACCAAACGCATGGCCGAAGATTTGACCGATTACTTGCAGGCGGCCGGTATTCGCGTGCGGTATTTGCATTCC
>CAYXUS010000185.1:0-6139 GCA_964468415.1 uncultured Caldithrix sp. | reverse complement strand
CAGCAATGGATTCCCGTGCAATTCCCGCTCCGTTGCGGTCGGAAACTTCGAAGGCCAGTACGCCACGCAGACCCGCCTTTTGCAAGGTGTCGGCAATGCGTTGCAGGCTGCCTTTTACTGCATCCGGCGCAGGAGAAGCGTGATGGTCGAACAGGTAAGTTACCCCGTGACGCACGGCTTCCAGCACGGTTAATTCGGCGCTGGCCTGTACCATATCCAGATCCAGAAAGCGATCCAGTTTCCACCACAGGGTTTGCAAAATGTGTACAAAATTGTCCATAGGACCGTTGATCGGCAGGCCCTTGGCCAGACGGGAATAGATGTGTTCGTGGAAATTAACATTGGGTACGGTGAGTACCCGACCGTGCAAATCGATGTCAGTTTCCGTATCGGGCAAAGACGTTTCCTGCTCGCTAAAAAAGCGTTCGATCTTTCCTTGATCAATAAGCACGTGGCCTTTAAAAGGGGCTACCGTTTGTGTCTCCGGCTCAATTGCACAAATAACAGCGTTTTTAAACAGCATACTCACAGTATTCTCCCTTTCGTTTAGCGCACAATTACCTGCACCGGATTTTTAACGTGCAAATATTTTTGGGCGACCAGATGCACGTCGTTTAGCCGTACCTTTTTGAGCGCCTGCAGAAAATTGTGGTCGTAATTGATGTCGCCGTGAAAATAGTAAGAGGTTCCCAGATAATAGGCTTGATTAATGCTGGACAAACGTCGAAACATCATGCGCCCCAGGTACATGTTAACCGATTTTTGCAGGTCATCTTCGGTAACATCATCGAGTATTTTGGGAGAGAAAAACTTCGGGTATTGCGGAAGCAGCTTGTCCACATTTTGCGGACGCGTTCCCTGCTCGATGTAAAAAAGAGCGCGATCGTCTTTGATGTCAATGCCTGCACTCAGATGGTAGGCCATGCCTTGCTTTTCACGGATGTCGAATACGATTTTGTCGCTTAAAATTAGCGACAGCGCTTTGAGAGCCGGGGCATCTTTGGGCGCAATTGCTTCGGTGAAGCCCCAGAACAAATACGCACGTTCCCCTCCGTTCTCGCGCCGGATGCTGACCGGTTTGTCGTGTAATTTAAGGGCCGGAGAATAGGGAGCCGGTTCGTTGGCCCAGGAGTGCCCCTTAAATTCGGCAAACGATTTGCTTACTGCCCCGGGGCGGGCCGGAGAAATTACGGAAATAATCATGTTGGCCGGGGTAAAATATTCCTGCGCAAATCGGAGTAATTTTTCGTAGGTGATCGGCGAAGAATTCTCGGGGTAAGGCGATTTCTCCAGAATTTGTTCTTTGTACAATTTCTGGAATAATTTTTTGGCCGGACTGCCGCCCATCATCGGATTGGAGTGTCCAAACTTGACCTGGGCTTTCTGGAATTCTTCTTTTGTCGGGGTGAAATTCTTCATCTGTTCATTTAAAAAATGGATTAAGCCCGGAATATCGTTGTCCAGCGCTTCAATGCGAATGTAGCCGAAATCGGGGTGCAAATAAATATCGTCCATGGGAAAATAAGGATTGTCGTTGACTTTAAATTCCAGTCCGAAAGCCTTCTCCTTTTTTAGCACTTCTTTCAAGCGTTGTCCAAAGCAATCATGCAAAATTTTAGCCGCATTTTTACCGTATTTCGATTCCAGCGGGGCCTTGTGTTTAAGCAGATAGTGGATGGCTACCAGATGGCTGGCCGGATTCTGTCGAACGATTAATGCCGGCAGCCCGTTTTGTCCCGGAAAAAGTTTTGTGACGATTTCTTTGGTGGCCTGTTGGCCGTTGCCCTGCTTTTCGGGCCATTGGATGAGTGTAACCGGTGGCCCTTGCACGCGAAACGCCGCCAATGCTTCTCCCGCCTTAAAATACGGTGCGCTGTCGTACGAAGCCAGTACGGCTTCGAATCCGTTGACGGCAATTTCGTAAGCATTGAAAATGCCAAACATGTGGGGCTTTTCGATGTTTTTCAGGAAAGAAGTTCTGGCGCGGGCAGCCTCGGCCTGCAGCTGATTGGGCGGGTAGGCGAACGAAGCGTTGTACAAGGCTTGCGTCACCTGAGTGTAAATCGAATCGAAGTGGGAAGTTCCGGGGGGCAGCATAATGGTTGCCTGAATGAAATTTGCCACCGGTGTGGTGCGGGTTTCGAGAGAAATCCGGCGTACCCGCTTGCCCAACTGCATGCGCATATCCTGGCTGAGATCGGACAATTTTTTGTCCAGCAATTCAAAGAAAACCGAGGAATGCTTGCCCTTGATCCGGAAAAAGAGTTGCAGAAGCGGGTTCTTCCCACCGTAAAAACGATGAAACACTTCGCCGGGCTGCGGAAGTTGCAAATGGGCGGTTTCGAACCCCAGGCTCCAATCCGAAACAGGCGGATGATTAACCACTCCCGGAGGTTCCTGACCGTAGATGGAGTCGATCATTTTTAACATTTGTGCCGAATCAAAGTTGCCAATAGCACTCAGCAACATGTTATTCGGTACGTAATTGTTCTTGTAAAAAGCGTACACGTCTTCGCACTTCATGGCTTTGATGGTGGCATAAGTCCCCAGCGTGGGCAGGGACAGGGCATGACCTTTAAACAGCACAGAAAGCACATTGCGTTCTGCCTGCGATTGCGGGTCGGCCAGTGTTTTGGAGATTTCTTCCAGCACAATTCCTTTTTCCTTTGCGAATTTCTTGGCCGGAAGGGTGGAATGAAAAAGCATATCGGCCTGAATTTCCATGCCCTGACGAATGTTTTCGGCCGGGGTAACCATCATGAAATTCGTGAAATATTCCGCCGTGTTGGCATTGTTGTAACCGCCAATGCGATCAACGTCGTCGTACAGTTGCTTCTGCGTGCGGTGGGTGGTTCCGTTAAAAAGAAGGTGCTCGAGCATGTGGCTCATTCCACTGGTAGAAAACGTTTCGTAAGCCGAGCCGACCTTAACCACCACATTAACGCCCACCATAGGTAAGGCAGGATTTTCGATAAGTAACACCTGCATGCCGTTGTCCAATTGGAAAAGAGAAACGTTAGAGGGCAGTGTGTTTAGGTGCACTTTTTGCGGTTTTGCCTGAAGGATTCCTGCAAGCAAAAAGAATAAAAACAAGGGTAGAATAATTTTACGAACAAACATTTTGCCTCCGAAAATTTGGGTCAGATACGTCTGTGTCTTTGAACAAATAAATTTACGGAATTATTGCCAACGGAGCGAAAAAAAAAGTGTACCTCTTCCGAAAGATGCGTCTCAGAGAGGAATGGCCTCCAAAAATTACTCGAATTTGCACCCTGTCCATTGTTCGCTCAATTCCCACAAGCGATCCTGAACTGCAGTGTCGTAGGCAATGGCGGCCGGTTTGGCCGGACCCTGCATGTCAAAAAAATAGGTGCCTGTGGTATCTTTAACTTCCGGTGAACTGGCCAGGTATACCGAAGTGCGTGCTCCCTGCTGCGGCGAGGCGCCACCCATACCCCAACCGGCGTGCAACAATTTTGTGCTGATAACGCCCGGATGCAAACAATTTACCGTGATCTTTTTGTCTTTCCACAATTTTGCCAACTTAAAAGTAAACAGGATATTGCATAGTTTGGAATAGGCGTAGGCGGTGTAGCCGGAATAGCTTTTTTCACCCTGAAGATTTTCGAAATCAAGTTCGTGGCTGTGTGCCATGGAACTCACGTTGATTACCCGAGCCGGGGCACCTTGCCACAGCAGCTCTTTTAACAGACAGGTCAGTAAAAAATGCGCCAGGTGGTTCACGGCAAAGGTGAGTTCAAAGCCATCTTTGCTCAGGCGGCGTTTCGATTCGAAGATTCCGGCGTTGTTGATTAGCACGTGTAATTTCCGGTAGCGCTTGCGGATTTCTCCGGCCAGGGCACGCACTTCGTCCAGGGCGCTAAAATCGGCATTGAAATAGTCGATTTGTTCGTTGCCGGTTGCGCGGATAAGTTCGTCCCGAACCTGCCGGCCCCGGGTGGCGTTCCGACCGTGCAAAAGCACGACCGCACCCTTTTGTGCCAATTGACGGGCGGTCTCTTTGCCAATGCCGTCGGTTGAGCCGGTAATCAATACGATGCGTTCTTTCATGGTTTCCATTTTGGCCTCGCTTACGGTTACTTGACGTTTCCCGTGGTGGCCTTTTTGAGCATCTGCAGCACATCGGGCAGCAGAGCAGGCCGTACGGAAATTACGAGAATTCCGTTGAATTCCGCAAGTAGCATTTCCAGTATCGGAGAGAGGCCGAGGCCCTTTCTTTCCAGCGGGCCAAATTCATCGAGCAAAAAAACGTCGAAACGATTGGGCTGGCGGGCACAGCTTTGCGCCCACCGAAATGTCTCCGGCTCGAACACATAAGAGCCCACATGCCATTCATCGGTGCGGTGTGTCCCTTTGCGGGCCACAAGGCGTTGCCGGTTGCCGGACACGTCTCGCAGAAAATAACGCTTTTTTTCCCCGTGTTCCCATTCGGCCAGGCTAACAAATCCTCCTACACGCCATCCGCGCATCCGGGCGCGTTCGACCAAATTCAGCAAGTACGAAGTTTTTCCTGCGTTTTTGCCACCGCTTACAAGAACCGGTTGCAGCTTTTTCGGGCGTCGATTGCTCATAATTGCACCTGAATTCCAGCCACCAGCTCCCGGCCGGGCATGGGCACGCCGAATTCGCTGTAGTAAAAAACATCGAGCGCGTTATTCAAACGCAAGTACGCCTGATAATGGCTCGTAAACCGGAGATGGCAAAACAGAGTGAGCAGAAAGTAATCATTTAATTTTTCCCAGTGCCCGGTATCGGGATTTTGGTAATATTGATTGGCTACCCACTGCAGTTCGCTCCCCGGGACAATTTTCCCCGCAATGTATTCGGCCAAAATACGCACGGTGTGTTGCGGCCGGTATTCGAGATGCGAAGAACTGCGATTAGGTGAGATATTGCGTGCGGAAAGGAACAAATAGTTGGCCATCAAATGGCTTTTGGGAGAAGAATGGCGGAACCCGATTTCAAAACCGCTTAAAATGGCCTTGCCAATATTTTGCATTTGCGACAGGGGACGCCCTTTTTCGCCTGGAAGGTACTGCGGGGCGATTAAATCTTTGAGCACATTGTAAAACAGGGCTGTGTGCAAACCGTTCTGAGGCGTGCGCCATTCCAGTCCGATCTCGTTATTGAACGCATGTTCCGGCTTTAAATTCGGGTTGGCAATGGAATGCCCCAGATATTCGGAGTACAATTCCTTTAAAGTGGGAAAGCGGCTTTTTTGACCGGTGGAAAAGTGTAAAACCCAGTTGGATCCCATCCGGGTGTTGAGTAACATTTGGGCATTTAACAAAGAAATGGGAGTGCGCAGTGGGGCATGGGCCGCTTTAACGGGCTGCAAATAATTCCAATCGGCTCCAAGCTGGGCAAACCAGCGTGATGAAATATTCCAGTTTTGTTGCAAACCTACTGTGAAGAGACGGGTGGCATAGGTAGCGAAAGATGTTTCCGGCGACCGTTGCCGGTGGACATCTTGTTTAAAAGCCAAAAGGCCCGAAGTAAGTCCGGCAGAGAACCATTGCAGTTGCGGATAAATATTACATCCCACGGAATAGTCGTCGTAAATGGACGTAAATGCGTAGCGTTTGGTTTGCGTACGGTAGCTTGCATCGTCGTATGATTTTAAGGTGTTGGCGTAGCGATCGAAAAAACCAATGCTGCGCAGAAGCAGTCGGTTGCCCAACCGGTGTTCGCTGTTTACACTAAAAAGCTGGCGCTGCCAGCGGGTGAATTTCCAGTAGCGCGGTCGCGCCATAAGGGCATTGGGTGGAATGTCAAAACGATTACTGATCACATTGGCTTGCAGACCAATCTGGTGCCGGGGCGAAAGCGAGTATTTAAGTTTAAAGCCTCCGCTCGTTTTCTGAAAAGAAGAGTGATCGCGTCGGCCGCCGTTTTCATTGGGCATGGGATCGGGGTGATGTGCCAGCCGAAAATCCGGGGAGCGGCTAAAATTTGCCGAGGCAAAATATTGCAAACGGTTGTGGCGCCCCTGAAATTTCAGCGAAGTGTAAAATCGACCGTAGTCGCCTAATTCGCTGCGCAGGCGCAGGCGGCCTTGCGACGGGCCGAATCCGGTTAAAATGTTAACCGAGCCGCCCAGAGTGTTAATGCCGTACAA
>CAYXUS010000184.1:0-19096 GCA_964468415.1 uncultured Caldithrix sp. | reverse complement strand
GGCTAATCACGGTGCATCCCTACGGGATGCTTTCCCGACGAAGTAGTTCTTCGGAAACAGGAACCACTTTCTGACAGCACCACTTGGCCACTGATAACTCTTATACCCTTTACCCTTAACCTTCCTCCCGAGCACAACATTCAACAATTCAACCTTCCCCGGCCACCGATCTGCACAGATCGGCACTAATTTCCCTTAACCCTTACACCCTTAACCATCTCCTCCCCCCTAAGCTCAACCTTTTCTCAACGCCAGAATGTGCAAATTGCCCGCTGCGATGATCTTTTCCCGTTCAATTCGTACCGACTGTTTGCGCAATAATTCCGGTAATCCTTTGTGACGCAAAAAGCTACGATAGTTCCTGAAATGCTCCCTGCCCGCGGCAATCTCGAAAAATAAAATAATCAAACGGTACAACCAGCCGCGCGGAAATCGTAAATGACCGGCCCGGTAATCGGTAACGAGCAAACGCCCGCCTTTTTTGGTAACCCGGACCATTTCGGCCATAACTCCCTCCCGAATGCGCTCCGGCATCTCGTGCAGAGTAAGCATGGCCAGCACCACATCAAACGTCCCATCCCGGTAGGGCATGTGCAGGGCGTCGCCTTGTTGCAAAAATGCGGTATTTTCTAACTTTGCCCTGGCCTGTTTCAGCATGGCCGGCGATAGATCCAATCCGCAGAGTACATTTTCCTTTTGACGGTAGAACATCAAATTTGTGCCCGTACCGCAGCCCACTTCCAGAACGCGTTTTCCGGACTCCGGCGGAAACAGACGGAACACATAACGGCGCACACCACGATTTACCGGCTCTACAAATCGGTCGTACACACCGGCCAGCTTTTGATACGGATCGCTCATGTTCTCTTATCTTTCCCCCAAAATATCATGGCAAAAGTTTACGTCCCGATTAAATAAAAATCCAATTTAATCATTAAGAGTGTTTTTGACAAAAGCAGTAAAACATTGTATCTTCAAATTAAACATGAAAATACTTAACATCCAAGATGATGAAAATTTTCTTTTTATTAGCCCAATGGCAAAGCACAAAAACTAACTAAACTCTGAAGGATACGAGAGGCTGGCCGACGTTTTTAGTAGTATCGGGTTAATAGGTTTAGGCAATTTAGTTGTTGATATTTTCAGTAACATTCCAAAGCTATGGAATATGTATTTTATTTTTGCCGATGATTCTAAACAAAAGAAACCATCAAGAGATCGTATGGGGCCTCTCATCGCAATAGGGGAGCATAATTTACACTTCCAACTTCTCACGCCTTATGCCCCAGCACGAATATTTTTCATCCAGTCCGTAAATTTTTCGCAATAATACATCGATCGCTTTCCCGGCAATTCTTTTAAAGCAAGAAGCTGCGGTATCGGGGCAAGATCCAAATTTTACTTTCAGATATGGTACGATATTTGATCCTATTCATCTTCGAACAAAATGATGCTGGCATTGCAAACAGAAGTTTTATTTGATATTTTGGAAAAAAAATCTTCGGGTTAGCGGAGTTTCTATGAAAAAAGCACATCTTTTTGTCCTTTTGTTCCTTTTAGCATTCGCGCACTTTGCCGGCGCTCAACCATCCGCAAAGCCGCACATTGCGGTGCTGAATCTGGACGCCGTGGGCGTTACGCAGGAAGTGGCCTTAACCCTGTCCGATCGTCTGCGCACCGAACTGGCCCAGACCAATGCCTTTGTGCTGGTGGAGCGCAATCAAATGGACAAAATTTTAAAAGAACAGGGCTTCGAGCTCTCGGGCTGCACGACCGATGCGTGTGCCATCGAAGCCGGTCGTTTGCTGAATGTTCAGGAAATTTGCGTCGGCAGCGTGGGTAAAATCGGAAATTTGTACACGGTGTCGCTGCGCCTGATTAATGTGGAAACCGGTCAGGTAATTAAAACCGTCAGTGAAGATTGCCCCTGCCCCATCGAAGACGTTTTAACCCGCTCCATGCACAATGCGGCCCTTAAACTGGCCGGGCTCCTGCCCGCTCAAACGACGCCGCTTACGGGAAAACTTGCCATCCGCTCCCAACCGGCGCAGGCCCGAATTTTTATCGATGGAAAAGACTACGGCCAAACACCGGACACCGTCTCGCTTCCCGCTGGCAAGCATACGCTCATTTTACGAAAGAATCGTTTTGAATCCGCCCGAAAAATCGTAAAAATTCTTGCGCGGCAAACCCAATCTGTGCAAATCATTTTAAAACCGCTGGCTACCCTGCTCATCACAAGCGAACCGGCCGGAGCACAAATCGAAATCAACGGACAAAAGAGGGGCCAAACGCCTTTGAATACGGTCGTGCCGCCGGATAGCCTGCTAACAATTTGCCTTCGCAAAACGAATTACGAAAAAGCAATCCGAAAGGTCACCCTTAAACCGGGCGCTTTTCAAAAGCTGCATTTCACTTTGCAGCCCAAAACAGGACGAATCTATTTTTCCGGCCTGCCCGGGGGAAGCCGTATTTTTATCAACGGCCAGCGGGTTTCACTTAAAAACGATTCGATCGAATTACCCTTTGGCCATTACCAAATCCAGTTAGCGCATGCCGGATATTACGTGCAAACCTTAGAAATCGACTTGCAGGCGGATGGGATCCAAACAGTGAATGCGCAACTTACGCCCAAAACGATCACCGGTGCTCTGTTGCGCTCGGCCGTTTTCCCGGGCTGGGGGCAGCATTATCAGGGGAAAAAAGTACGGGGTTGGGTCTTTACTTTGGCCACGCTGGCGGGAAGCGGCGCTTCCTTTTACTACCGGCAACGTTACAATGCCAGTAAGGACGAATACGAAGCAACGCGCCAGCGTTATCGGCAAGCCTTCGACAATGCGACCATTGCGCTTTATCGGCAACGCATGCACGAAAAATACGATGAAACCAATGATTGGCGCACAAAGACCAATCTGGCCATTGGCCTAACAACAGCCGTCTGGGTGTGGAATCTGCTGGATACGGTTCTTTTTCCCCCGCAGTACGACAAGAAAATCGGCATAAACGGGAAAGCGCAAAACGGGTACTTTTCTGTTGGGCTTAATGTCCAATGGTAAGATTGAAACGCAGGACAATAGGAATGAAAACCTTTGGCATACGTTCTGTAGCAGCATCGTTGTTGCCCGGAATATTCGGGCTTGGGAAGATTTCACAGAAACTCAGGAGGCTGTTAGCAAGGCCGCCAATGGCGAACGGCAGACTGCTGCCCGTTCTTTCGAATTGCTCCAGTAATTCCCGAATTTCTTCAACGCCCGTACGATCATTCGCTTTTCGCCTGCGCAACAAGGCCCCGTTGAATGAGCGATTTACATCATTCCGGGCGAAAAATGCGTACGCACATTCGTCATCTGGGACGGAAAGAATGATCGCGGGCAGGAAATTTCGTCCGGTTTGTACATGGGCCTTTAAAAATCAGATCAGACAAAACAGATGATAGAAATGATCAGCTCAAATAAAGACAGGACTAAAGGCATGCATGGCAAACTTTGGCTTGCTTCGATTTTTTGGCTCGGTGTATTGAGCATCTTGTTCTCTTGCGCACAAAAACCGACCGCACCGAGCAACGATAATCCGTTTGATCCTGAAAATCAGGTCACCCAGGGCGACCCGTTCCGTTTGCAGGCCTCGATTGCCAACGGCGGCATCACCCTCCGGTGGAACGATTTGCGTATTGCCGGACTTGCCGAATTTATCATCTACCGCAAAACCGAAACCGAGAGCCAATGGCGCAGGCTCGTTTCGCAGGCAGCCGGGCAAACAACCTATGTCGATCGCAATATTTCGAACGGGCACACGTATTCCTATACGATAACCGCCGTTGACAAATACGGCAACGAAACTGCCCGTACCAATGTGGCACAGGTGGTCATTAACACACAACCCGTATTGGTCGTGAACGGCGATGCCCCTTACACCAATTCGCAAACCGTTTCGCTTACAATTGTGGCCGGAGCCGCAACACACATGTTGCTGGCGAACAGCGCGTATTTTGAAAATGCGGCTTGGCAACCATACGCGCGTAATACGAGCTGGCAATTGTTGCCCGGTGACGGTTCCAAAACCGTGTATTTAAAAATACGATACCAAAACGGCGATACTTCCGGAACCGTTTACGACAAAATCATTTTGGACAGCACCCCGCCCTTGGCTGTACTGAATATTTTCCCAGACTCGGGTATTACCAATGAAACCGAATTTCAATTTGATCCCATGCACAGCCGGGACAACATCTCCGCTACCTCGCAACTGAGCATGCGCATCGATTATGAAGGCGACGGCATCTGGGACAGTGGGTGGTCGAATCTGGATTTGTTCCTGCACACATTCGAGCGGGGTGGCGGCAGCAAATCGGCCGTGCTGCAAGTAAAAGATTTGGCCGGAAATATCGACGATACGACGGTCACGTTTTACGTTAACACCCGCCCCGTGGCGGTTTTCGAGATGCGAGTTGATGACGCCAACGAGCGCCTGTACCACTTCGACGCTTCCGCTTCCCATGACGCGGAAGACGGAAATAATGTGCAATTCCGCTGGGATTGGCAAGGCGACGGCGTTTGGGATACGCCCTTCTCTGCCGCTCCCAAAGCAGAACACACCTATTCCGCCAACGGCACCTATCACCCCGCCTTACAGGTGCGCGATTCCGACGGTTTAACCGCAATCCATTCCGAAACGTTATCGCTTGGTTTTCCCCTGGCGTTCGACAAAACCTTTGGCGGAAACGACTTTGATTTTGGCAGCGACGTGCAACAAACTGCGGACGGCGGCTTTGCCGTTTTGGGCTACACCAAGTCGTTCGGAAGCGGCAGTTACGATATCTATTTGATTAAAACCGACGAAGCGGGCAACAAACTGTGGACGCAAACTTACGGTGGATCGGCTGCGGATGTGGGCTATGCTTTGCGCATTACCAGTGACGGCAACTGGATCGTCACCGGGTCCACGCAATCGTTCGGGGCCGGTAAATCGGATGTTTGGCTCTTGCAAACCGATGCTCAGGGGAACATGTTGTTTAGCAAAACATTCGGCGGCACGGACGATGACGAGGGCAACGCCATCATTCAAACTTCGGACGGCGGATTCTTAATCGTAGGAAACACCCGATCGTTCGGAGCGGGCGGCAGCGATGTCTGGCTGATCAAAACCGACGCCAACGGACAAAAAATTTGGGATCGAACCGTTGGCGGCCCGCAGGACGATTTGGGATTAGCGGTTTGCGAGGCCTCCGACGGCTTTTTGCTGACGGGTGCCACGGCCTCCTTTGGCAACGGCGGCTACGATCTTTATTTGTGCAAAACCGATTTTTCCGGTAATGTGCTCTGGCAAAAAACCTTTGGCGGTGCGCTGGATGAAAAGGGCTACGCTATTGTCCGACAGAATGACGGCACCATCGCTATTTGCGGTTCGCGCCAATCCGGTGCGCCCGGTAATGTGGCCGATGCCTGGCTGCTTAAAGCGGATGGCAACGGGAACCTGATTTGGCAAAAGACTTACGGCGGAAACGGCACAGATGAGGCTTATTCGTTGCTGGCGACCCCGCAAGGCGGCTTTATTTTGGCTGGTTACACCGATTCGTTCGGTCAGGGAAACGGCGACATGTGGATTGTTAAAACCGACGGCGAAGGCACGATGCTTTGGAACAAAACCGTGGGCGGAGCCAATTTTGACAAAGGGAAAAAAGTGCGTTCGGCCCGAGGCGAAACATACATTTTTACCGGTTCCACCAGTTCCCGCGGCTACGGCTATTCTGACGTTTGGCTGGTAAAATCGGAGTGATCCTAATCGAAAAAATTTAAAAAATATTTCATTTTTTCTATCGCTTGTACTTGCCCCTGGGAATAACGCATGTTTTCATTTCAACAGCGATTTTCTCTTACACGCTCTCGTAACGGGCATCCTGTGAATGGCGCCTTAGACGATCAATGAGAAAATGCGCCGGGCCTGAGTAATTTCACCAACGAACCGTTTGCGCGCAAATGCCCGATTAAGCGCATCCAGTGGATGTTTGGTTTACGCTGGAAGTGGCCTTAAAATTTCGGCATCTCGCTCCCGAGCAAATTTTACCGTTTGTCTTTGGTTCCCTGCCTCGCAAAACGGGATAGGAATTTTTCACATCAAAACGAAAGACGAAAATGGACAAAGCGCTTCTGTTGCTTCTTTTAAACAAAAACTTAATCCTTATTATTAAAATACTTACAGCAATTATTTATTGACTTATTCCGAAACGATTAATATATTGTGGTAGCCAAATCTTATTATTACCTGTGGAGGAATTTATGCGAGTTAAAACCTTTACCTTAATAGTTTTGTTCATTTCATTTTTTGTTTTTAGTTGCGCTGGTACCAAGAAAAATAGCGATTCGGCTACCGATACACAAGCCACACAACAACAAGATTTAAACGATATTGAGGCATTGCTCGGAATCGACACAAATTCCAAACCGGCTCCGAAAACCAAAAAGAAAAAATCCGGAGAAAAACTTTCTTTGCTAAATGAAAACGAGGTGGCCAACCCCGACCAAAACAAAGCAGCATCCACAGGATTAACCAGCTCGGAGCGGCGCCAATACGAAAAGCGCATCCAAAATCTGCAAAAACAGTTGCGTGACAAGGACCAGATTATTCAACAACTTAGAGAAGAATTAAATCAGCAAAGTCTGGAAATTTCCAAACTTCGTTCACAAAAAGGTGCAACATCAACTGTGGCTACCGGCGGCAATACGCCTTCGATCGCGCCGGTAAGCGGGGTAAGCAAAGTTCCTTCAAGCGAATACGAAGCGACCTACCAACAGGCAAGAGAGGCATTCGAGGCACGGGATTACAACACCGCCTTGAATTTGTTCCAGTCCTTAATCGCCAGCAACCCCAACCACCCTCTGGCCGATAATGCCCAATATTGGATTGGCGAATGCCACTATGCCCTGCGCAAATACGATGCGGCCATTATCGACTTTCAAAAAGTGTTTACATTTCCCAATTCTAACAAGCTGGCTGATGCACAATTTAAACTGGTGCTGTGCTATTTGAAAAAAGGCGAGCCGGAAAAAGCGCGGGAAGAATTTCAGCGTTTGCAAACGGAATTTCCCAACAGTCCTTACGTACAACGGGCCCAGGCTATTCTGGCAAAATACTGATTGTAACTTTCGATTTTAAACTAAAAAAGGCCGTTTTAACGGCCTTTTTTAGTTTACACAGGATGGTCGAACTAATGATTTAAAACCGATTCGATACGTTCCAGAGGATAGGACTTTTCGTACAAATCGAGGACGGTTTTCAAACGTCTTATTCCGTAACGTGTCAACTTCATCCCCTGTTTATTAACGGGAAAAACAAGCCCCATACGAATAAACCGCTTTATGACATCCACGCTTACCCCCAACTGATAAGCTGCTTCGCTAATTTCATACAGATCCTTTTGCATGGTAAGTTCCCTCGTAATTTCCTTCCTGTTAAAAATATCGGACACTCATTCGGGAATCTTTAATTAATTAAAACAGGCACAACATGAAGTTAATCGTCTTTTTTTAGCCATGCATACGCTCTTGATTTATATGCTGAAAAGTTAGAACCTTTAGTAGAAAATATTAATCAAGTTTATCAAATTTTTAAAAAGAAATTTCCACATTTTTAGAAAGGTAAAATAAAGTAGCAGTCAACAATTGGTTCAAGTACACCATGCCACGTGGGAATAAATTGGCCGGTATGAGTGTCCGTTGCCAGCACAAGTTTTTAAAGCACGGCACGGCAGCTTATGGCAACATTAGTATCACCACTACAAAGATTATGGATTTTGCGGAAAATTCAACGAAATTTCTCGAAATGGATCACACAGAGCCGGCAATGTTTGTAGAGACGCGAATGCTGCGTCTCTACATGCCATGCCTTCAGTTTCTTAATCCATCTGTTTGCGTAAAAAGGCAGGAATTTCCAGATTTTCAGGATCGTTTTCCAGTTCTTCATCGCCAATGAAAAAGATATTCGAATGGGACTGTCCCGGATACTCTTTATCCACCTGTTTTCTCTGGCGAATAAAAGTTGGTTTGTCGTAATCCCGGTAATCCGTGGATTCCCGTGCTTTTTCTTTCGACGTTTCTTCTTCTTTGGGCTTTTGTAAAATTTCCGCTTTTTCGAAATCCTTGTTAAACCCGGTGGCAATAACCGTCACCCGAATTTCCTCGTTTAAATTTTCATCGATAACCATACCAAAAATTACATTGGCCTCGTCACCCACGGCATTTTGTACCATGCTGGAAGCTTCGCCCACCTCATGCATAGACATAGTCGGGCCGCCGGTAATGTTAATCAGCACGCCCCGTGCGCCGGAAATATCCACCCCGTCCAATAAGGGGCTGGTAATGGCCTGTTCGGCCGCAACAATGGCCCGGTTTTCGCCAACGCCAACCCCACTGCCCATCAGAGCATCTCCCATGCCGGCCATAATCGTGCGAATGTCGGCAAAGTCCAGATTAATGTAGCCATGCACGTTAATCAAGTCCGAAATACTGCGCGTCGCCTCCAGCAAAATGGAATCAACCGCTTTGAAGGCTGCAATCACCGGGGTATTACGCTCGATGATGGAAAAAATGCGGTCGTTGGGAATAACCAGAATCGTGTCCACACGTTCACGCATGGCTTCGATGCCCTTTTCCGCATTGCGACGACGTACCGGCCCTTCAAATGTGAAAGGTGTCGTCACAATTCCCACAGTCAACGCGCCAAGGTCCCGGGCAATTCCGGCAATGATGGGCGCCGCACCGGTGCCCGTACCACCGCCCATGCCACCGGTTACAAACACCATGTCCGCACCGTTCAGTACTTCCCGCACTCGGTCTTTGTCTTCCATGATGGCCTTCAGGCCAATTTCCGGATTGGCACCGGCGCCCAATCCCTTGGTGAGATTTTTGCCGATTTGCAATCGGCTTGAGGCCTGGCTTTTCTCCAAATCCTGGGCATCGGTGTTAATGGCAATAAATTCCACACCTTGCAGGCCGGCCTCAATCATGCCATTGATGGCATTGCCACCGGCGCCTCCCACGCCAACGACCTTAATCTTGGCGTTTTGAACTTCGGATGCATCAAACTGAATCATTTTTTATCTCCCGCTAATTGTGTTCTTTTTTATTCACAAACTTTAAACTTCTCAACCGAAAAACTCTTCCACGATGTCTTTCAAACGCTGCCAGATGCCATTAATGCCCGACGTTTTGTTAAACGTCGTCTTGCTGTTTCCGTGTCGTAAGCCGTAATAAACGAGCCCCACACCCGTGGCGTAAATAGGGTTGCGCACGGTCTCGACCAATCCTCCGCTAACCCGGGGAATCCCAACCGCAACAGGCATGCCCATAATGCGTTCTGCCAATTCCGACGCACCTTCAATAAGAGATGAGCCTCCGGTTAACACCACGCCCGCGCCCAGAGAATCGAACACGTCCGACTTTTCCATTTGGCGCAAAGCCAGTTGAAAAATTTCTTCCATGCGCGGCTCCACAATGGCGGCAATGACGCTGCGGGAAATCTCCCGCGGGGGACGCCCGGCCACTCCCGGCACACTAATCAGTTCATCCCCGTTTAAGAGCGACTGCATCGCCAGACCGTATTTCTTTTTAATGTCTTCGGCCTGGTCTCGCGAGGTGCGCAAGCCCTGGGCCAAATCATTGGTCACGTGTTCGCCGCCAATGCCTAATACTTTGGTGTGGCGGATACTGCCGTCAAAAAACATGGCGATATCGGTGGTACCTCCGCCAATATCGATGATAGCCACGCCCAGGTCCCGTTCGTCTTCGTGCAACACCGACAAACTCGAGGCATAGGGCTCCAGCACAATGTCCGCCACTTCGTACCCGGCCTGATCAATACAATTGATGATGTTCTTGGCCGAAGCAACAGCCGCGGTAATGATGTGTACTTCGGCTTCTAACCGCACACCGGCCATGCCCACGGGATTTTTAATTCCGTCCTGATTGTCCACCATAAATTCCTGGGGCAACACATGCAAAATTTCGCGATCCATTGGCAAAGAAATAGCCTGTGCCGCATTAATCACCCGGGCCACATCTTTTTTGGTTATTACCTTGTCCTTGCCGCTCACAGCAATAACGCCCCGGCTGTTGAACGATCGGATGTGGTCACCGGCAATTCCTGCGTACACCCGGGTAATTTTGTGTCCGCTGGTCAACTCGGCCTGCTCAATAGCACGGCGAATTGAATCTACCGTTTTCTCAATATTTACAACCACCCCGCGACGCAACCCCTGGGAAGGGTGGTTGCCCACCCCGACAATATTCAAATTTCCGTATTCATCCAGCTTGCCCACAATGGCAGCAATTTTGGTTGTTCCGATATCTAATCCACAAATAATTTCGTTTTTTTCCATGTACATGCCTCAAATTTGAAGAGATTTTTCAACTTCTTGTCTTTTTGTTTTTAATAATCACACGATTGGCAAAGCGCAAATCGATGTAATCGATGCGTGCCAGTTCTTTCCAGTTTAAATAATTTTGAATGTATTGGGTTAACACGTACAGTTCTTCCTGATAGTTTTGCGTATCAAAATGAACTTTTGCCCCGCCTTTGATTAACGAAAGATACATGCTGCTTTTCCGATCGGCCTCAATCGATGCGATCAGGGGCCACAAAGGTGACTTAATAAAACGCACGTACTGCAGCACTTCAACCGCTCTTAAAATCTGCGGATTAGAGGCCACCTGTCCCACCGTACCCGCCGAGCCTTTAAAGCCGGTAATAACCGGCAAATTCCACACATGGGACGAAGTAGAAGGAATCGGCAGCAGCACGCCTTCGCCATCGATCAAACGCAGCGTTCCATCGTAAACAAAGGCAATGGGCTGGCGTTCATCAACCGTAATGTGCAAAGTAGCAGGCAAACTGTAAACCACACTGGCCGCTTTGATAAACGGAGAACGTGTTAATTTTTGTGCCAAAAGCGACGGCTTAATTTGTAAGTACTTTTCGCCGGATTTTACCCCGCAAAGTGTCAAAATATCTTCCTTGCTCAATGCCGAATTCCCGTGAATCTTAATATTTCTCAGACGAAAACTGGAAATCCGATTTTGCATGAACATTTCGATTTTTTGATTGGCATAGGCCAACAAAGAAAGCCCGATCACAATTCCCAAAAAAATCAGCGTTGCACGAACGGTGTGTTTCTTTCTTCTACCCATGCGCTTTCCCTTTTTTTAACCGTTCAACAAACTTTTGGGCTGTCTGATTTACGCTCCCCGCTCCCAGAAAGAGCACCATATCGCCGGATTTGATTTCATTTTCCAAAAATTCGAACAAAGCTTCTTCTTCGGGTAAGTAATAACCTTTCTCACCCAGCGCATCGGCAATCAACTTGCCGCTTACGCCGGGAATGGGAGCTTCCCGCGCCGGATAAATTCCCATAATTGCGGCAAGATCGGCCAATTGCAAAACCCGGGCAAATTCTTTGTAAAAATCACGCGTACGCGAGAACAAATGGGGCTGAAAAACCGCAATCAATCGGCGTTCCCAGCCGTTTTTGGCCGCTTTCAGGGTAACCTCGATTTCCGTGGGATGGTGCGCGTAATCGTTAACGATCATGATGTCGTCCACAACTCCGTTTACGTCAAAGCGACGTTCCACCCCGGTAAACGTTTTTAAGGCTTCCGCGATCGTCCCAAAATCGATTTCCAGCTCCCGGGCTACCACCACCGCGGCCAGGGCATTCAGCACATTATGCTCGCCCGGCACGTTTAATTCGATTGTCCCCAATTTTTTCTGCGCGGCAAACACATCAAAACGTGTCGTGTTTTGTGCATACGAAATATTGGCTGCCCAGAAATCTGCCTGCGAATTCAAACCGTAAGTCAAAGTCATGTTTTTAAACAGCGGCAAAATTTGCCGTAAATTGGGTGCCTCGTTGCAGCAAATGATGGCCCCGTCAAAGGTCACCTGATCCGTAAATTTCAGGAATGTCCGTTTCAAATCTTCCAAGTCTTTGTAAATATCCAGATGATCAACCTCCAGCGAGGTTAGCACCGCCAGACGCGGAAAAAGCGTTAAAAAGGAGCGATCGTATTCGTCGGCTTCGGCCACCAGGTAAGCGCTTTTGCCCAGCCGGGCATTGGTCATTAAATTGTGCAAACGCCCTCCCACCACAATGGTCGGATCTAAATTGGCCTGCAACATAATGTGTCCGATCATGGCCGTTGTCGTGGTTTTTCCGTGGGTGCCGGCCACGGCAATGCCAAAATGCCGGTTGAAAATTTGTCCCAAAAGTTCGGCCCGCCGCATGCAGGGAATGCCCAACTCGCGCGCCCGAACCATTTCCGGGTTGTTCCTGGGAATGGCCGAGCTGTAAATCAGAAAATCTACTTTTTGCACATTTTCAGCCCGGTGTCCCTGATAAATCACGGCGCCCCGCTGTGCCAGGTATTCCGTAATGTCGCTCAACTGACGATCCGATCCGGAAACCCAATGCCCCATGGAAAGGAGAATTTCGGCCAGACCGCTCATGCCAATACCGCCAATTCCTACAAAATGAAAACGCTTTTTTCGCTTAAAAACACTCATTGCTCGTTCCCGACTTTCACTCCTTTTTCGTGCAGAATATTTTTGATGATTCCCAGAATTTTCTGAACACTGTCGCCCGGATTCAATGCAGCCATGTTTTTGCTCATTTCTTTTATTTTTTCCGGAGATTGCAACAAACGATGTAAGGTTTCGGCCAACTTTTTGGGCATTTCTTCGTCATCTTTTATCACTTCCGCGGCTCCTTTTCCGGCCAGAACCAGCGCATTTTTGTATTGGTGATTGGCCGCCGAGTACGGATTTGGAACAATGACAGCCGCACGACCGGTTACCATCAACTCCGACAGGGTCATTGCCCCACCGCGACACACTACCAAATCCGCTGCCTGATAAGCCGTCATCATGTTAGAAATAAAAGGAATGAGCTTGAGCAAAGGCCGCTCCTCAACCGCAGCAATTTTTCGCGACCATTTTTTAAAATGGGCATCCCCGGTTTGCCAGATCCATTGGAACTTCTCGTGCCAGCCTTTTTTACTGAACAGGGTAAACACCGCCCGATTAATATTCTCCGCGCCCTGGCTGCCTCCCAGAATAAAAACCGTCAAATATTTGGGAGAAAACCCGAACTGGCGAATGGCCGCTTCGCGGTCGATTTCGCCTTTGGGCAAACGAATGGGATTGCCTGTGACAAACACGGGAGTTTTTCCCGATAAATGCTCTTTTACCTCCTCGTAGGCGGCAAACACGGCCTGGGCATGGCTTTCAAACAAACGCGTGGTAAGTCCCGGGAAGCTGTTTTGTTCCTGAATAACATAAGGAATACCCAGTTGTTTGGCGGCCCAAAGCACCGGTCCCATCACATAGCCACCCGTTCCTAAAACGAAATGCGGATTAAAGTCTTTTAAAGCCTTTTTGGCCCTGGCTACACTACGCCAAAGTTTAAACGGGAACGACAAATTTTTTGCCGACAAATTGCGTTTGAACCCCTGCACAGGCAAAAAAACCACATCGTAACCTTTTCGGGGTAAAATTCCCTTTTCAATGCCGCGTTCGGCACCAAAAAATAGCAATTGGGCGTTCCACTGTTCTTCCATTGCCCGACCCAAATTAAGTGCCGGAAACAAATGGCCGCCAGTTCCTCCGCCAGCTATTGCAATGCGTAATTTTTCGTTTTCTTTCATTCTGCCGTCACAATTATTTGGTTAATGTTTGTTTTACGTACCGAGCTCTTGTCCAGAAGCACATCCAGATCGGTTCCCGCCTGACGGGAAATATTGAGCAAAACGCCCGTGGCGATTGCCAGAAAAATCAAATTGGAACCACCGTAACTAAAAAAGGGCATCGGTAATCCGGTGGTTGGTAGCAAGGCACTGGCCACACCGGCATTGATGAATGCGTACAGGGTGATGTTAAGGGTAATGCCCACAGCCAAATAACGCCCAAACTTGTCATGGGTGTGGCGTGCAATCCGCATGCCCCGATAAAAAATGAACAGAAACATCATTAAAATAAAACTGGTCCCCACAAAGCCGAATTCCTCGCCCAGAATGGAAAAAATAAAATCAGTGTGGGAATCGGGTAAAAACAAAAATTTTTGTACGCTTTGCCCCAATCCTTTGCCCAAAAGTCCTCCCCGACCAATCCCGATAAGCGATTGCCGTACCTGGTAGGCGGCGTCGGCCGGATTGTGGATGGCCGCCCACCAACCGACCACACGGCCCCATTGGTAAGAACTCCGGGCCAGAACAAAAATCAGCACCGGCACCATGCTAAGCACAAAGCCCCACAAATAGCGCGCCGGCACGGGACTCAAAAAGATCATCAATCCCGTAATCAACAAAATCATCAGAGTAGTGCTCAAATCGGGTTGGGCCATAATGAGAACGGCCGCCAATGCCAGAATGCTGAGCAAGGGTAACAAACCTTTCTTTAAATTTTTAAGCCTGGCCTCCCGCGTACTCAGGTAATAAGCCGTGTAAATGATCAAACCGATTTTGGCAAATTCCGAAGGTTGAAAGCGGAAGAAAAACAAATGGTACCAGCGACGCGCCCCGTGCGATTTTATTCCCACGACAAACAATCCCGCCAAAAGTACGATGCTCAAAACCGCCAGAGTCAACGGAAGCCCGTGACGTTTTAAATGGCGGTAATCTATTTTGGAGAAACCGACCATAAAAAAGACGGAAATAACGCCCCACAGCAATTGTTTTTTAAAGAAAAAGAACATATCCTTTTTCAAATTAAACTCGGCGATCATGGAACTGGCGCTAAATACCATGATCATGCCGCTCATCAACAAAAACGTCACCACAATGGCCAGGGGAATATCCACACTTTTACGCTTCATGTTTTCCTTTCAACGCATTTACGATTTGCTTAAATTGCCGCCCGCGGTCTTCAAAATCGTTGAACATGTCGAAGCTGGCACAGGCCGGAGAGAGCAAAACCACATCGCCGGGACGGGCCATTTCAAACGCCTTTTCCACCGCCTCGTGCAAGGTGGCCGGCTTGACCAGCGGCTTTAAACCGTGCCAGGCTTTTTCCATTTTGTCCGCGGCCTTACCGATGAGTACCAAAGCCTTTACCTTTCTCGCGATCGAATCATTCAGCCGGGTAAAATCACTGCCTTTGTCTTTGCCCCCGGCAATCAAAATGATGGGCTGATCGAAACTTTGCAGCGCGTAATAGAGCGATTCGACCGTAGTTGCCTTGGAATCGTTAATGAATTTTACTCCGTCAAGTTCACGCACAAATTCCAGCCGATGCTCCACTCCGCTAAAATTTCGCAAAACCTGGCGCACGCCTTCCCGGGATACTCCGGCATTCAAAGCCGCTAAAGCGGCCGCCATAGCATTCATGTAATTGTGGAGGCCACGCAGCCCCATTTCTTGCACTTCGATTAATTCTTCCCCGTCCACAGACAACGCTTTTCCGTCAAAATAGGCCCGGGTCTCTTGTGCGCCTTCGATGTGAAATCCCTGTTTTTGACAAGAAAGAGAATCCAAACGCCGCACAATTTCTGCATCGGCTGCATTGTAAATCAAAATGTCGTTTTCTTCCAGATTCATCGTTACCCGCCACTTGGCCTCTTTGTAAGCTTCGTAACTGGGGTAGCGATCCAGATGATTGGGCGCAAAGTTCAGCAGAACCACCTGCCGGGGATGGAACGATTCGATGGTTTCCAGTTGGAAACTGGAAACTTCCACCACGCCCCACACGTTTTCCCGACTCTCTTCCACAAAATCCGAAAAAGGCTGCCCAATATTACCGGCCACCACCGCTTGCGGGTATTTTGTGCGCAACATTTCGCCGATAAGGGTGGTGGTGGTCGTTTTGCCGTTCGAACCCGTAACGGCAATAAGCGGTCCCTTAAAGAACCATGAAGCTACCTCGATTTCGGAGTAGACGGGAATTGCCCTGTCCAGCATGCTTTGCACCACCGCCGAGGCCACGGGAATTCCCGGACTAAGCACACAAAAGTCCGCGTCGAAAATGCGCTCGCTGTGGCCTCCGAATTCGAAAGGAATGGACTCTTTCCGTAAAAAATCCAGCGCCTGGCTTTTCTTCCCGGCCGGGGCCGCATCGCTGACAAACACTTGAGCGCCTCTTTTTTTGAGCAGCCGGGCTGCCGCCAAACCGCTGCGCGCGGCGCCCAAAACCGTTACCTTTTTCCCCCGGACATCCATCGTTGTATCTTTTTTCTTCATCCTGCGTCTCTGCTTTTACTGCGTTTTAAATGTACTCAGGCTCATCAATGCCAGTAAAATCCCCACAATCCAAAAACGAATTACCACCTTGGTTTCGTGCCAGCCTTTCAGCTCAAAATGGTGATGAATGGGCGCCATCAGAAACACCCGCTTCCCTTCTCCGTACTTACGCCTGGTGTATTTGAAATAGGTCGTTTGAATAATAACCGAAAGCGCTTCGGCAATAAACACACCGGCAATCAAAATGAGCAGCAATTCTTTTTTGAGCAAAATGGCCGCTGTACCCATCGCCGTGCCTAACGCCAACGAACCCGTGTCACCCATGAAAATTTCCGCGGGATAGGCATTGAACCACAAAAAGCCCATCGCCGCGCCAAATACCGCCATGGAAAAAATGGTCAATTCTTCACTTCCCGGCAGGTAAATGATATTCAGATAATCACTGAACTTCGCATTACTGGTCACGTATGCCACACCGGCCAGCACAATAAACGTAATGGCCGAAAGTCCCGCAGCCAGCCCGTCCAACCCGTCGGTTAAATTGACTGCGTTCGAGGCACCGGTCAACACAAAAATAATGAAAAGAATGTAAAACCAACCGAAGTCGATCTCCAGATTTTTGAAAAAAGGCACACTGGTGTTGGAGTGCAATCCGTTAAAAAACGGATGATAATAAATCACCAGCCCCAAAAGCAAACCCACACTAATTTGTCCCATCAGTTTGTAGCGGCCGATCAAACCTTTTTTGAATTTGAGAATAGACTTCAAATAGTCGTCAATAAAGCCGACCAGCCCCATGACCAGCGTGGCAAAAAAGATGAGTAGAAAATACATGTTAAACACATTGGCCCACAGCAAAACCGCAATGATAATCGAGGCCAGAATGATCAGTCCGCCCATGGTTGGCGTGCCTTTTTTAACCTGATGCGATTTGGGCCCTTCAATACGGATTTCTTCCCCGATTTGGTAGCGATGCATTAAGCGGATGACCTTCGGTCCGATCCACCAGCTTAAAATCAGAGCCGTAATGGCAGCCAATGCCGCACGTACCGTAATGTAACGGAAAACATTAAAGCCAAAAAAGTAATCGCTAAATTGATACAAAAACTTTGCTAACATTTTTCCTTCTCATTTAAGCAATTCAAGAATTTTTTCCATTTGCATGCTGCGCGATCCTTTGAGAAAAAGCAATGCGCCGGGCTTTAAACGTTTTTTAAGAGCCTCGGCCAATGCCTGATGCGCATCGAATACTTCAATTTCCGGACGATTCAAAACTTCGGCGGCACGGGCAAAAGCCTCGCCGATCACCAAAATGCCATCCGGCGCTAATTGCAAAGCCTTTTCCAGAACCCATCCGTGCAGACGCTCACTTTCCCGGCCCAGCTCAAGCATATCGCCCAGGGCCAAAAACAGCCCAGCGCCACGCTCCATGCGGCTTAAAGTTTCGAAAGCCGCTTCCATGGAACGGGGATTGGCGTTGTAGGTATCATTAATCACCCGTACGCCGTTTATTTCCGTTTGCTGCATGCGCTTGTCAAAGGAACGATAATTTTCCAGCGCCTCCTTGATTTGCGGTTCGCTCAATCCCGAAAAAAGAGCGACCGCAGCGGCAGCCAATGCATTGTACGCATTGTGCACGCCCGGCACCGACAGGTGAATTTCCACCCGATGATTCAAACGGAAAACACACGTGCCGTCACTTTCCACCCGCAAAATCTCTCCGTGAATGTCCGCAGGATTCTCAAACCCGTAGGTTACGCGTCGCACGTCCGGGCGCGTGTACGGCCGAATGAGCGGATCATCCGCATTGACAAAAATCATCGTCTCCGGGCGCATAGAATCGAAAAGCGAAAGCTTCTCCCGGGCCACATTTTCCAGAGAGCCAAAATATTCCAGATGGGCAGGCCCAATGTTGGTCACAAGCGCCCAATCGGGTTGAACGATTTGCGCCAGGGCCGCGATTTCGCCGGGATGATTGCTACCCATCTCGATTACCGCCACCTGATGCCAGGGTTTTAAACGCAAAAGAGTAAGCGGACACCCAATGTGGTTGTTCAGGTTCCCCTCGGTTTTGTGTACTTTCCATTTGGCAGACAACACATGGGCGATCATTTCTTTGGTCGTCGTTTTGCCGTTTGAACCGGTCAATGCGATGACCGGATGTTTAAAACGCTGACGTTTAATGGCCGCTAATTGCTGCAAAGCCTTTAAAGAATCGGGCACGACAACCATGGGGAATTCGGCCGGCGCCTGCACCGTGTGTTCCACTACGGCAAAAGCCGCCCCTTTTTCCGCGGCAATGGAGACAAAATCGTGGGCATCAAAGCGTTCGCCTTTTAAGACCCAAAATATTTCTCCTTCGCGAATGGTGCGCGAATCGGTATTAATCGGGCCTAAAACCGGATTAATCTCCAGCAAATCTTCGCAACGTTCAAAGCGCACACCGTCCAATTTTTTAAATCACTAAAACGTAAATCAGGCATGTTGTGCCGCCTCCTTTAGAATGGCCACTTCGTCAAAAGGCAGCTTTTTGCCTTTTACGATTTGATAGGTTTCGTGCCCCTTACCGGCCACCAGCAGCACATCGCCGGGGCGGGCTTCTTTTACTGCCGCGAAAATGGCCTTTTTACGATCGGGAATGACCCGATGCTTCTCCGGGTGTTCCATTCCGGACAAAATATCCTCGATAATGGCCATCTCGTCCTCGTTGCGCGGATTGTCCGAAGTTACAAAAACCAGATCGGCCAATGCTTCGGCCACTTTGCCCATCAAGGGTCGTTTTCCTCTGTCCCGATCGCCCCCGGCACCGAACACGACCAGCAAACGTCCGTCGGTCATGCTGCGTAGTGTCTGCAGGGCCTTTTCCAGCGAATCCGGTG
>CAYXUS010000183.1:0-12045 GCA_964468415.1 uncultured Caldithrix sp. | reverse complement strand
AGCGCATGCGGGAAATTTTTGCTTACTATCGACAGCGTCTGGGAAAAATTGCCGGCATTGCCTTTCAACCGGAACTTGCCGGAACCTTTACCAATCGCTGGTTAACCGCCATCACAATTAATCCCAAAGTGACCGGCGTTACACGCGAAGACATCCGTCTGGCTCTGGAAGCGGAAAATATCGAGTCGCGACCTTTGTGGAAGCCCATGCACCTGCAACCGGTGTACGGAGAGGCGCAGGCCTATGTTAACGGCGTTGCGGAGGCACTGTTTAAAGACGGCCTGTGTTTGCCCTCGGGCACGGCCATGACGGACAATGATCTGGATCGTATTTGTACGATTATCGAAAAAACACTGCAAAAGTAGGCCGGTTACACAATTTTAGAGGGCGCTATTTTACTTGCCTTCTTATTAAATATTATTAAATTAACGCATGCCCGATAGAATCAAGCCAGGAACTGAAAAATTTAAAAAGGTAGGATGATAATATTGTGGGAGGAAACGTCCGATAGAATAAGGGCAATACTTTTATTTTGTTGAGATTGTGCAAATACGCACATCATAATTTTGAATTTAATGATATTTTTGAAAGCAATTTAATTAATACGAGACTTTTTAATTATGAAAAATGCCATTCGCTCCTTTCTGGAATCTCGTTCAAATGTCCAAACATTTTTCAAAATCCTGTTCGACGCTATCTTTATTTCTCTTGCGTACACCATTGCGTATGGCCTGCGTTTTGATTTAAGTTTGCCTTCCGATCATTTTTTTGTGATTTTCAAACACACATTGCCCATTGCCGTGGTTATCAGTCTGTTTTTTATTAATGTTTTTGGCCTTAATCAAAGTCAATGGCAATACACCAGCGTCCAGGATATTATTAATTTATTCGTTGCCTTGCTGGCCGGTTGGATCGGTTTTGTGATTTATCTTTATTTTGCCAATCTGCTGGCCGTGCCGCGTTCGGTTCTTTTCTTCTATTTAATTCTCAGCTTTATTTTTACCGGTGGCATCCGTTTTGCCCCGCGTATTTTTTATAAGATGCAGTCGACCTTTGCCTCCAATAAAAAACGTGTGGCAGTAATTGGGGCCGGAAAGGCCGGAGAAATGATTATCCGGCAAATGAAGAACGATCCTTCCCTGGGATTTTATCCCGTGGCTTTGCTGGATGATTCACCCAAAAAACGCAATACCAAAATTCACGGAGTAAAAGTTTACGGCAAAACCGAAGATTTACCGAAAGTTGTGCAGGAAAAGCATATCGATGAAATTATTATTGCCACACCTTCGGCCTCGGCCCAGCAAATGCGACGCATCGTGGAAATTTGTGAAAAGAGCGGGGTAGATTTCAAAACGGTACCCGGGCCCAAAGAAATCGTAAACGGATTGGTACAGGTACAGCAAATTCGTGATGTAAAAGTAGAAGATTTGCTGGAACGTACTCCTATCGAGATTGATTTTAACAGCGTTCGTCACTATTTACGCAATCGGACAATTTTGGTTACCGGAGCGGCCGGTTCCATTGGTTCGGAACTGGTAAAGCAATCGTTAAAGCTAAATCCGCAAAATGTAATTTGTGTCGATCGTTCCGAAAACAGTTTGTTTTATCTGGATAATGATTTAAAACAGAACTTTTCGCCGCACGAGTACCAGATTATTGTGGCCGATATTCTCGACTTGCACAAAATGGCCCATATCCTCAATACCTATCGTCCCGATATTGTTTTTCATGCGGCCGCTTACAAGCATGTGCCCCTGATGGAATACCATCCGGAAGAAGCCGTGCGCAACAATATTTTGGGTACCGCCAATTTAATGCAGTTATGCGAAAAGAACGGAGTGGAAAAGTTCGTTTTGATTTCCACCGACAAAGCGGTAAATCCCACTTCGGTGATGGGGGCTACGAAACGTGTTGCCGAACTGGTGCTGCAATCGTATTCGGCCAAGTCGAACATGAAGCTGGTGACGGTGCGCTTTGGCAATGTTCTGGCCAGTTACGGCAGTGTGATTCCTCTTTTTCAGAAGCAAATTGCCGAGGGAGGCCCCATTACAATTACCCATCCCGAAATGCGGCGTTTCTTTATGACGATTCCCGAAGCCGTGAAACTCATTTTTCAGGCAACCAAAATGAGCAACGGGAATGATATTTTTGTGCTGGATATGGGCGAACCCATTAAAATTATCGATATTGCGCATCGTTTGATTAAGCTTTCCGGATTGCGGCCGGATAAGGATATTGCAATTGAATATGTCGGTTTGCGCCCGGGTGAAAAACTGGCCGAAGAATTGTGGAACAAGGACGAAGTTCCCCTTAATACCGAGCATCCCAAAATCATGAAAGCGATTGGCAGTCATTACAATAATTGGGATAAAATGCTGGGCCATTTAAAAGAGTTTGTAGAGTACATCCAGAAGCATGACATCGAGGCAATTTATGCCAAGCTGCATTCCATGATTCCCGAATACAGCGGAGAATACCGCGAAGAATTGCGTCGTTTGCATCCGCATGTCACGGAGAAGCTCGAAGGATAACATGCGCAACTGCAGGAATAAAAATTGATTTAAATCCCGGCCTTTTTGGGTCGGGATTTTTTTTGCCCTCCCGGGTACAGATTTTCCCCAATTATGTGCTTTTTAAGGTAATAGCTTCAAACTTCGGTCCGGTTAGAGACGTATCGGTTAAAATCCGTTAAAATATAGGGAAAGACCAAACAGGACATCATTCCCGAAGAACTTCCAGCTTTTGGAAGTTCTTGTCCGGTGTTGGTACGAATCGTTGAGATCGTTGTGTGTCGATAATTTCGAGTATTGATAAACGATATTCATGCCATATTCCAGACTCAAGCTCATTTTTTTGTGAAAGAACCATTCGGCGCCAAGCAATGAATAGAGACCAAGAGAATACAGATCGTGTTTCGCTGTTTCTTTTGCGCGCGTACCTTGAGAAGTTTTCTGACCATCAAATTTGGTATGGCCATAAGAGAATGTAGGTCCGGTACCGACAAAAAGTTTAATTTCTTCTTTCGGATGAACATAATACACATACGGCAGGCGGATGTAAAGGGTGTAGGCGTCGGATTCTTTGCCCTGAATCGTATACAGCGTATCCTGTTCCCTGAAGTATTGGTAGTTCTCGTCGTAATCGGTGGCCTGTGTCGAAAAACTTACGCCCAAACGCAGCGCAGAGTGCGTGTTAAAATGCCGTTTCAGGGAAATCAGACTTCCATTAAAGCCGGAAAATCGCAAAAAATCGTTCACCCGAAATTGCAGGGCATATTTGGAGAATGGTGCGTATTTAAGCGAATCTTGTCCCATGAGCAAAGTGGGTAAAATAATCAAAGTTAGCAGAGCAAAACGTAATTTTAATTTCATGATCGATCCCTCTTTATTGATTAATATGTTTGCTGGCAAAGTAAATGGTTAAACCAAATTGAATGGGAGTGGCATCAAAGAGTTCTAATTTCTTTCGTCGTTGGCTAACTCTCTCATCAAGATGGACATATTGTTCGTAACGGTCAAAACGGAAACGGGCGGTATATTCCAGAAATATGCTGGCTTGAGAGAGCAAGAACCATTCGGCGCCCAGAATGACTTTACCGCCCCATATCCGGACAAGATAATTGTCCGGGGATTGTTTGTCCTGGTAATAAAAATAGTAGGGGCCAAAACCGGCATAGGTTTTAATTGTCTTCTGCGGAGTAAGGTAATAGAGCATCTGGCCTTGTATTGAATACCGTTGCTGTGTGGCGCTGGCAGAGGAAAGGACGGCATTCAGAGAGTCACTCATTTCATTGAACTCGTATTTTGTTTTGCTAAAATCACTTCCGATGCCGACGCGCACAGCCCAATGATCGTTAAAGTGATACTTCCCCGAAATGAGCGTGCCGAGAAAGTTGGAAATTTTCAGTTGGGCTTTTGGGCCTGAATACAGCGAGAACTGCAGGGCGTAGGGCGAAAAATGAAAGGCGGTGACGGGTGAATCGTGTGGGGTTTGGGCGTTGGCAGGCCTGCCAAACAGTAACCAAAAGGCAACGAACAAAAGTACGGATTGGGGCAGGTATTTCCTTTGCATTGGCGTTCCCCTCAATTGGTTAATTGCTGCAGATTTTTTGCGGCACGATGAAAATTTTTCGTATTCCGCACACGTTTTTGTGGGGTTACGGTAACATTTATGAATTTGTTCAAAATCTATGCCAAAGAAGGCCTGGTGACAGGGGGCTACAAAAGGGATGGTTCCTGTTCCATTACAGGGAATACGCGGGTTGGCTGCAAGTCAGACGGAGAAATGGACAAGCTAATGTACCGCGCTGTTAATGTCGTTAGCAGCACGGTGTAAAGTCTGTAATCAGAAAAGGAACCCTGCGCCGGGAATTTTTGGTACGTGGCGTAATACGGAAAGAGAATGAGAATAGAAGACGGCTGTAAGCACGAAAATCAATAATCGGATTTGCTGCCATCGCCGTTGCTCACAATGGCAACGCTGGCACTGGCGCCGATACGTGTAGCCCCGGCTTCGACCATTTTACAGGCTTCTTCGTAACTGCGTACGCCGCCGCTGGCTTTTACTCCCAGTTTTCCGCCAACTACTTTGCGCATCAGGGCAACATCTTTAACGGTTGCCCCGCCTTTGCTAAACCCGGTAGATGTTTTGACAAAATTGGCCCCGGCGTGCATGGCAATGGTGCAGGCCTTTACTTTTTCTTCGTCGGTCAGCAGGCAGGTTTCGATAATCACTTTGACAATGCGTCGTCCGGCCGCCCGAACGACCGAACGAATATCGTGTTCGACCAGGGCGTAATCGCCCGATTTTAAGGCTCCGATATTTATGACCATGTCGATTTCATCTGCACCTTCCTCAATGGCACGCTCGGTCTCTTTGGCTTTTACTTCCGGAAAGGTGGCACCCAGGGGAAAGCCCACCACCGTGCACACCTTTGGCGCGTGTCCCCGCAGTTTTCGGTAGGCCAAAGGGACCCAGGTAGGATTAATGCACACGGAAGCAAAACCGTATTCGATCGCTTCGTCGCAAATTTTTTCGATTTGTTCGCGCGTAGCATCGGGCTTTAGCAAGGTGTGATCGATCCATTTAGCCAATTCGTATTTGGGCGGACAGCTTGGCCCTTCGGCCCCTACCCGGTCGGCACCAAAGGAAAAAAGTTCGTTGGCCGTTTCATAGTTAAACGGGCGCACCTCGCCCGGCACACGGAGATTCGATTCTTTAATAACTTGCGAAATAATTTTTTCGATAACATCGGATGTAATGGTTGCCATGAATATTGCTCCATGTTTGTTTTTAAGCCATTTGCGAAATTTCTTTCAGGAAACGGTCGGCCAGCGCTTCGGCTTCTTCTTTACTTGGTGCTTCGGCGATAACCCGCATGATGGGTTCGGTGTTTGATTTGCGCAAATGGACCCAGCTTTTTTCAAAATCGATCTTCAGGCCGTCCAGCGTGTTGATGTCCTGATCTTTGTATTTTTCTTGTAAACGGGCCAGAATTTCATCAGGATTCATGCCGGCGATGGAGACCTTTTTCTTCACCATTTCGTATTGAGGTAACGAAGCTTTTAGCTCTTTCATGGTTCCGCCATGCTCGAGCAGGGCTTGCAGGGTTAAGGCGATGGCTACCGGCGCGTCGCGGCCGGTGTGTACTTCCGGCAAAATAACGCCTCCGTTGCCTTCGCCTCCCAGGATGGCGTCGATTTCTTTCATTTTTTCGGCGACGTTAATTTCGCCGACTTTGCTGCGTACAATCATGCAGTTGTAATATTTGGCAATGTCTTCGGAAGCGCGGGAGGTGGACATATTGATGACCATGCGTCCCATGGTTTTGCTGAAGATAAGTTTGGTGGCAATGACCAGGGTGTATTCTTCGCCAATGGGATTGCCTTCGTTATCCACAATGGCACAGCGATCCACATCGGGATCCACGGCAAAGCCCACATCGGCTTTTTCTTTGCGTACGGTTTCGCTTAGTTGGGTTAAGTTTTCCGGCAGGGGTTCGGGGACGTGGGCAAAACGGCCGGTGGGTTCCTGATTGATGGCGATTACTTCGCAGCCTAACTCTTTCAAGAGTTTTGGAATGATCACTCCGCCGGCCCCGTTGACGGTATCGACAGCCACTTTAAAGTGGCGTTTGCGGATGGCATCCACATCGAGATAAGAGATATTCAATACTTTTTGAATATGGCGATCAATGGCCCCGTCGTCGGGAATTACTTTGCCTAATTTGTCCCAGGATTTTAACTCGGCCTCCTGGTTGTCGGCCATGCCATACACTTTTCCGGCGGCCTCGGGAGGAAGGAACCGTCCGTCGGCGCCCATAAATTTAAGGCCGTTCCATTGAATGGGGTTGTGGCTGGCCGTAATGGCAATGCCCCCGGCTGCCTGATGGTGTTCGATCTCCAATTCCACGGTCGGGGTGGGCACAATGCCAATGTCGATTACTTCGCAGCCACTGGCAACCAGACAACCCTTGACAATGTCGTTAATAAAAGGGCCGGAAACGCGTGAATCACGCCCGACGACAACCTTGCCGCCTTGAATGTATTTGGCAAAAGCGAGTGTGTATTTTTGAATGACCTGAGGAGTGAGAGTAGAACCGATTTCTCCTCGTAAACCGGAAATAGATACCATTAATCGGGACACAGTGCCTCCTTATATTCTTGCTTGTTTTAAAACTGCAATTTAGGGGATGTGTCTTTTAAAAACAAGAGTGAAGTTTGGAGAAACGGGAAATTACGCGGGAAAGTCGGATGCGAAGAGGGCCGGATTTATCCGGCTTTTTGTGCCTATTGTTTCTGGCCGATTTTTTTGTAATTTGGAGCGCGCACAATTCGAGCCGCCCTTGGGAATGGTGAATGAACGTCCACCTGCTTTAGGAATATTTTGGGGAGAATTTCGTTATTATCTTAATACACTACACGGTTAAAACGAATAGCGATTGGGAGAGCCCCAATCCACTGCATCTGTGAAATAAGAAAGGAACGTATGCCTAAGAAGAAAACAGCACCGACTCAAATAAAAGGATTTTCCAAAGAATTTTTACGGGATGTTTACCGTAATTACATCCGGGCCCGTTTTGCCGACGAAAAGATGATTATCATGATTAAACAGGGCAAAAGCTTTTTCCACATCGGTTGTTCGGGACACGAAGCGATTCAAACCGCTGCGGCTACGGCATTAAAACCGGGTTACGACTTTGCCTATCCCTATTACCGCGATTTGGCCTTTGTTTTGCGCTACGGAGTGAGCACGGAAGAAGTGTTTTTGAATTTTTTGGCCAAGGCGGACGATCCCAGTTCGGCCGGGCGCCAAATGTCCAACCATTACGGCCACAAAAAACTGCGCATTGTTTCGCAATCCAGCCCGACGGGAACACAATATTTGCAAGCCGTGGGAACAGCCCTGGCTGCCGTTAAAGAAGGAACCGACGAAGTGGTTTACGTTTCTTCCGGAGAAGGTACTACCAGTCAGGGCGATTTTCACGAGGCGCTTAATTGGGCTTCGCGCGAGCGTTTGCCGGTTATTTTTGTCATTCAAAACAACAAATACGCCATTTCCGTGCCCATTGCCGAGCAGACGGCCGGTCAATCGGTTTACCGATTGACTGCCGGATACGAAGGTCTAACCCGTTACAAGGTGGATGGCACCGACTTTTTCGCCTCGTACGAGGTCTTGGTTAAAGCGGCCGAGCAGGCGCGCCAGGGACGGGGCCCGATTTTAATCGAGGCCGAAACCGTCCGTTTGCTCCCCCATTCTTCTTCCGATTCGCAAATCAAATATCGGGATAAAGAAGAGTTGGAACGGGAAAAAGCATTGGATCCCATTTTGCGCTTTGAAAAAGAATTGATCGATTCCGGCCTGTTTACCGCGGCTGAATTGGAAACGTTCAAAAAACAGATCAAGCAAGAAACAGACGAAGCGGCGGAACGTGCCGAACAACACCCCAACCCCGATCCGGAAACCCTGACGCACTATTTGTACGCTCCGCCCGAAGAAAACGCGGATCTGGAATTCGAAAAAAAACAACCTTCCGGGGAACGTACCGTATTGGTCGATGCCATCAATCACGCATTGAAAGAGGAAATGGAACGCAACGACAAGATGTACGTTTTTGGCGAGGATGTAGCCGATCGCAAAGGTGGGGTATTTACGGCCACGTACGGGATTTCGACCAAATTCGGTAAAAAACGATGCTTTAATTCGCCTCTGGCCGAATCGAGCATTATCGGGGTGGGTATTGGCATGGCGGTTTACGGCCTGAAACCGGTCGTGGAAATTCAATTTGGCGACTACATCTGGACGGCCATGATGCAAATTCGCAACGAATTGGCCACCATGCGTTGGCGCTCGGCCAATACCTGGACGGCACCGGTAGTGGTGCGTGTGCCTGTGGGCGGGTACATTCACGGCGGGCTGTGCCATTCGCAAAATATCGAAGGATTTTTTGCCCATCTGCCCGGCATCAAAATCGCTTACCCGTCCAATGCGGCCGATGCCAAAGGATTGCTCAAAACGGCCATTCGCGGTAACGATCCGGTCTTGTTTTTGGAACACAAAGGGTTGTACCGTCAAAGTTACGCCGCCGCTCCCGAACCGGATGCCGACTATCTGTTGCCGTTTGGCAAAGCCCGGGTGGTGCGCGAGGGCGACGATTTGACCATTGTAACCTGGGGCGCTCTGGTGCACAAGTCGCTGGAGGCTGCCAAATTATTGGAAAAAGAAGGCGCAAGCGTGGAAGTGATCGACATCCGAACGATTAGTCCCCTTGATACGCAAACCATTGTGAATTCGGTAAAGAAGACAAGCAAAGTGCTTGTGGCGCACGAAGATACGTTGTTTCAGGGATTCGGGGCAGAAATCGGCGCGCAAATTGCCGAACAGGCCTTTGAATATCTGGACGGTCCAGTGAAACGGTTGGGCGGTGCGGATGTGCCCATTCCTTTTAATTCGGATTTGGAGAAAGCAGCCCTGCCGCAAATTGAGGATGTGGTAGATGCCGCACGGGCCCTGTTGGAGTATTGATGTTTAAAAGGAATATTTGCTGTCCCGGCAAAAAAGACGGTGAGGAGTTCCATGATTTGCGAGGAGCTCTTTTCGGGAGCACTCACCCGGAAAAATAATTAAGCTAAAAAGAACGGAATTAAGAATGAAAACAGTTGAAATGGTCATGCCTAAACTGGGCGAATCGATCACCGAAGGTACCATTTTAAAATGGCTAAAAAAAGAAGGCGATGTCGTTGAAAAGGATGAGCTGATTCTGGAAATCAGCACGGATAAGGTGGATTCGGAAATTCCCACGCCGGTGCCTGGCAAAATCGTACAAATTTTGGCCCGTGAGGGTGATGTGGTGGAGGTGGGTAAGCCCATTGCCATCATTGCTACCGAGGGGAAAGCGGAAGATGTTGCACCGACGCTTGATGAAAAAACGCCCAAAACAGAAGCGACAGTGCCTGCGGGCAAGACAGAGCAAGCACCTGTTTCTGTAGCCGGGAGAAAAAAGCCGAAAGGGCGCCGGTTCTACTCTCCGGTGGTGATGAATATTGCCCGGGAGCACGGCATCGGATCAGAAGAGCTGGAGCGCATCGAAGGCAGCGGAACAAACGGACGGGTGACCAAAAAGGATATTTTACGCTATCTGGAGCAAAGAGCGCAGGCACCCGGGAGCGAGTCCGGTACGGCAGTGGCAGCTTCTTTGCAAACGGATGTTTCCGCAGGCGAGATTGAGGTCATTCCTTTGGACAATATGCGGCGACGTATTGCCGAACACATGGTACATTCCAAACACACTTCCGCCCATGTGAGCCTGTACACCGAAACGGATATGCAGAATGTGGTGAAGATAATCGAACGTAATAAAGCGGATTTTAAACGGCGGGAAGGATTTAGTTTGACTTACACTCCGTTTATTGTGGAAGCGACCGTGAAAGCATTGAAGGAATTTCCGCTGCTTAATGCATCGCTGGATGGCGATCGGATTTTGGTAAAGAAATTTTACAATATCGGTATTGCGGTGGCTCTGGAGAACGGTTTGATTGTACCGAATATTTTTCAGGCGGACAGCAAAAATTTATTGGGTCTGGCCCGCGCCGTGCATGATGTGGCCACCCGTGCACGAAACAAACGTTTGAATCCGGATGAAATTCAAAACGGCACGTTTTCCATTTCCAATTTCGGTGTGTTCGGTACGACGATCGGTTTCCCGATCATCAATCAGCCACAGGTAGCAATTTTAGGCGTAGGTGCGGTTAAAAAACGGCCGGTAGTCATCAACGATGCCATTGCCATCCGACCGATCATGTATTTGTCGCTGACCATCGATCACCGTTTGATTGACGGGGCGATGGGCTCGCAGTTTTTGGAACGTGTGCGGGAACATCTGGAAAGCTACGATGCACAGATGACTGTTTAGGCCGCGTTTGCTTTCGGCCGATTTTTAGCAGTGCATTTAATCGGCCCATCGGGGAAGGGAGTCCGATGAATCGGACTTCCCAAATACCGGGGTCTGGCGAGATGGTGGTCTTTTCAAAGAAAGATTAGCCTATGGTTCGATTACCTCAAAAGCATATTTTCGTCTGCGAAAATTCAAGAGACGGCTCCGACGGACGACCCTCATGCGGTGCCCGCGGCGGAAAGCAAATTCGTGCGGCGTTAAAAGTTAAGTTGGCCGAGGCAGGATTGCACAAAAAATATCGAGTTAATCGTGCCGGTTGTTTGGGGCAGTGCGAGCACGGGCCGAATGTGGTCATTTATCCGCAAGGTATTTGGTATGCCGGCGTACGCGTCGAAGACATCGGCCAAATTATCGATGAATCGATTTTAAACGAAAACATTATCGAGCGTTTGCAGCTTAAAGAAACCGTTGAAACGGTTCCCCCGACGGAGCATCCCCATGACTGATCTCCGGCATTTCACCCTGGCACAGGCGCGCGCCTTTTTACCGCAACTGCGCAAAATGCTTACGGAAATCCGTCGTATTTACATCGAACTCAATGCCATCGGATTCGACGTTTATCACGGTACCTATCGTCCCGGTTACCATCCCGATACGCTTGAGGCGTATCCCAAATCCTATCATCGTTTTGTGCATCTGGCAAGGCAAATTCTGGATGAAGGCATCCGGATCAGATCCATCGAACAAGGGCTGGCGGACTTTCCTGCCGTACGTGCCAATGGCGAGGAAGTTTTTCTGTGCTGGCAAATCGACGAAACGGATATTTTATTTTGGCACGGAAAAGATGAAGGATTCAAAGCAAGGCGGCCCATCGCCCTTTTTTAATCCGACGACAGCTTTCATTCACAGTAAATTTTACGTATTTTCCCCTGCACAAAAAAAGAGAAACGGCCATGAAGATCGTATTCGGAAAATATGAGATCGAGCGGGGGCTTTTTCTGGCTCCCATGGAAAGCGTGACCGACTACCCGTTTCGCATGATTTGCAAAACGCTGGGCGCAGACGTGGTGTATTCGGAGTTTATTAGTTCCGAGGCATTGGTACGCGATGCGGAGAAGGCGTTCCTGAAAATGACTCTTTTGCCCGAAGAGCATCCGGTGGGCATTCAAATTTACGGCAATCGCGTGGAGGCCATGGTGCGGGCCGCCCAGTTAGCCGAAGAAAAAGGTCCCGATTTTATCGATCTCAATTTTGGCTGCCCGGTACGCAAAATTGCTTTAAAAGGCGCGGGTGCCGGACTGCTGCGCGACGTGCCGCAATTGGTAAAAATAGCTGCAGCCGTGGCGCGTTCGGTTTCGGTTCCGGTAACGGCCAAAACGCGGTTGGGCTGGGATGCCAATTCCATCGTGATTGTGGATGTTGCCAAAATGCTGCAAGACGTGGGTATCGAAGTGCTTACCGTTCACGCGCGTACGCGCACGCAAATGTACAAGGGGCAGGCCGACTGGGAATGGATTCGCAAAGTTAAGGAAGCCGTTTCGATACCGGTGGTAGGCAACGGGGATGTGACTTCACCCGAGCTGGCCAAAAAAATGTTTGACGAAACCGGCTGCGACGCAGTGATGATCGGGCGCGGCGCCATTCACAATCCG
>CAYXUS010000182.1:0-3469 GCA_964468415.1 uncultured Caldithrix sp. | reverse complement strand
CTGTTAACAACCTGGTGCTAGAGTTTGGATGATTAAAATGTGTTAACAACGTGGTGCTATGTGACACTTAACCCTTACACCCTTAACCCTTTTCCCCCCCCTGCCATCCAATTAAAAGAAATAACGAATGCCTCAAAAATTCTCCCGAATTTTGAGACATTTGGCTTGTTTTATTTGTCAGGATGCTTACATTATCCACAATATTTCTTCCGGTCTAATTTTAAGAAAGGTGTGACTATGCGTTCCTTCTTTTACCTTTTTCTCTTCCTTTTTGCAGGCGGTTCGCTTTTTGCCTCGGATTACCAAATTACATTTCAACAACCGGCAAGCGATCAATACGTCCTCTCGTTTCAATTGAATAATTACCGCATTCAAACCGTGCAAAAAGACGGAGCCACCTATTCGCAAATCGTCTTCGGCAGCAGTGCCTTTTTGAACAAAAAAGGCTACGCTCGTTTACCCTTTGTGCACGGTACGGTGCAATTACCCGATTTGCGAAATATGGATTTGAATATCGATCAAACCGATTATCAGGATATTCATCTGGATTATCCCCTGCTGCCTTCGCGGGGTACGATTTACCGCAATGAAAATCCGGATACAATTCCTTACCGCATCGCGCCGGAATCGATTACCGATAGCTGGTATCCGGAACAGATCGTTCGGGGAGGCCTGCCTTTTATTTTGCGTGATGTGCGCGGAATGACGGTCTATTTCCATCCTTTTTTGTACAATGCGGCCGAGCAAACCTTGCGCGTTTTTCGCAGCGTAAAAGTGGTGCTCAAAGAAAACGATTCCAATCCTATTAATCCCTTAATCCGCAAACCCGGAAGCAAAATTTTACCCGAAATGGATGCGATTTACGGTTCGGTGTTTATGAATTACACACGCGCTTCGCAAGATTTGGATTACGGCCAGCACGGCGACATTCTGGTCATTGCCACCAATCGCGACACGGCGGCCATTTATCCTTACATCGATTGGAAACGGGAAAAGGGCTTCCATGTGAAGTTTGATATTGTGGAAAAAGGCACCAATGTCAAAGATTTGATTCAGCAGGAATACGATGCCAACAACAACTTGCTGTACGTGCAGTTGGTGGGTGATTACGACGATGTAAAATCGGATATCGGCACCAGCGGCAACCAACCCATGGATCCGCAATTGGGCTGTGTGGTCGGAAACGATGTGTACGCCGATATTGCCGTGGGACGCCTTTCCGCCAATTCCGCCGATCAGGTAACAGTGCAAGTCGACAAAGTAATCAACTACGAAAAATTGCCTCAGGACGCCGCCGATTGGTACAAAAGCGCTCTGGGCATCGGGTCGGATCAGGGAAGTGGCAGCGGCGACGACGGGGAGATGGACAAGGATCACATACAAAATATCTGGGACAACAAATTGGATCCCTTTACCTACGATATCTATTCCACGGCCTACGATCCCGGCGCTACCGATCAAATGGTGGCCGATGCGGTCAATGCCGGTGTGAGTATCATTAACTACTGCGGACACGGTTCCATGACCTCCTGGGGCACGACCGGATTCGACAACAATGATGTTAATAATTTAACCAACGGTAATATGCTGCCGTTTATTTTTTCCGTGGCCTGTGTGAACGGCGAGTTTGACGACGGCGAATGTTTTGCCGAAGCCTGGCTGCACAAAGAAAACGGCGGCGCCATCATGTTTTTGGGCTCTTCCATTAACCAACCGTGGGCTCCGCCCATGCGCGGGCAGGATTATTTTAATGATGTGTTGATCGGCGGCTACAATTACGACGATCATCCCGGACAAAACGGCATCAATACCCACGAACAGCGCACGTTCATTGGCTCCATTGTGATTAACGGATTTGCTCTGATGCTCAACGAATCGGATACCAACGACGATCAGGAAACGGTACAAACATGGACAACCTTTGGCGATCCTTCTTTGCAGGTGCGCACGGCAGCACCCGCCGAAATAACGCTTTCCAACGAAGAAGTCACGGCCGATCAACCCTTTACCACCACGGTGACCAGCAATGGCAATCCCGTGGACGGCGCCATGGTTTGTATTTCACAGGCCGGTCAATATTACAGCGGCCTGACCGACGAAAACGGCATGGTAACCATTGAGCATTCCTTTACCGGTGGCGATGTGCTTTTGGTGGTAACGGCCTTTAACACAAAAACCGTGTACAAAACCGTACAGGTCGGTACAGGGAACGGCCCGAATATTGTGGTCGATTCGTATCAGGTGAACGATAGCGAAAATGGCAATAACAACAGCGTGGCCGACAACGGCGAAACGTTTAATCTGGATGTTGCCGCCAAAAACATAGGCAACGAACCGGGTGTGGATGTGCAGGGTGTGCTCTCTACGAACGATTCCTTTTTACAACTCATCGATACCACCTATTTTTACGGAACGCTGGATTCCGGTGATGTGGTGCCCGGCCCCAAGGCCTTTTTGCTAAAGGCGATCGACGGAGTGCCCGATCAGCACGAAGCGCAATGCACCGTGACCTTTAGCGACACCAGCAGCAAAACATGGACATCGGATATCAGCTTTACCGTGAATGCACCGAATTTAACCAACGGAGATTTGACCATCGACGATTCCGAAAGCGGCGACAACGATCAAACTTTGGATGCCGGTGAAACGGCGACCTTCATCATTCCGGCTATTAACAACGGACACAACCCGGCCTTGGCTACCCAGGCCACTCTTACTTCGGACAACAGTTACATTACTATCGAGAACACAACCTACGATGCAGGCGATTTGGCCGTAGGCGATACGGTGTTGTGTACTTTTACCGTTACGGCGGCCTCCGATGCGCCCGACGGGGAACTGGCACACTTTTATTTCAGCGAAACTTCCGGAGCGTACGCGCATGCCGATACGTTTGATGTGAACATCGGCGGTGTGCCGGTCTTTTTAATGCAAAACGGTACGTTTTACGTGACCAACGGCTATTTTTACGACAGCGGCGGTGCGGATAACAACTACGGTACCAGCGAAGATTTAACCATGACCTTTTACCCGGAAAATCGCGGACCGGCGGTTAAGGTTACGTTTAATTCCTTTGAAACGTACGAAAACTACGACAAGCTTTACATTTACGACGGGCCGGACAACACCTATCCGCAGGTGAGCGGCAGTCCCTTTTCCGGGAGCAATTCGCCGGGCACGGTGGAAGCCACCAACGAAGCCGGCGCGTTAACGTTTCATTTTACCTCCAATCCGTATTTGACCAAGTCCGGATGGAGCGCCACGATTTCGGTGACCGGTGCGTCTGACGTGCGTCAGAGCGAATCGCAGACGATTACTTCGTACAAACTGTTCGGGAACTTTCCCAATCCGTTCAATCCGACTACGCAAATCAAATATCAGTTACCCAGGCAAACAAAGGTACGGCTTTCGGTGTACGATATTTTGGGCCGCGAAGTGCGGGTTTTGGTCAAAAATGTGCAAAGTCGGG
>CAYXUS010000181.1:0-5623 GCA_964468415.1 uncultured Caldithrix sp. | reverse complement strand
CGGGCATGCTTATGTCGTCCTACGCTTTGCTCAAAGAGAATCCCAATCCCGACGAAGAGGAAATCAAAGAAGCCATTGCCGGTAATTTGTGCCGTTGCACAGGGTACAAACAAATCATCAAAGCCGTCAAAGTGACCGTGGATGAACTCTCTTTATCCTAATCTTGCCTGTTAACAAAAAACTCCAAACGGACGGAAAAATGCCTGCGCATCTTTCCGTACCGTTCGGAGTCGGGGGCATTTCTATTTCACCAGCATCATCTTCCCGCCAAGCACGGCTTTATCGCCGAAATGCACAATGTACACATAGCCTCCCGAAGGGGCCATCTGCCCGTTGGCCAACCTGCCGTCCCAAATCACCCGATAAACACCCGCACCGTTAACACGCAAAACGAGCACCCGCACCAATTCGCCCAGACTGTTGTAAATTTTGACGGTTACCAAACCATGCCAGTTCATATTCACACGCAAACGAATGGTCGTTGCGGGATTAAACGGATTGGGGTAATTGCCCAGCACTTCGAATTGGCCCGGCATTTTGCCCCGACGTTCTACGATTTCTTCGCGGTGTATTCCCGTAGCTCCGGAAAGGCTGGTAAACGGGCTCAACACGCCAAAATTCATGCTAATCCCGATCACCTCTTCTTTTAGGAGCTGGGCTTCGGTGGAATTTTCATCCAGTGTGTAATACTGTTTGAGCAAATCTTCGATTTTTTGCTTGGCCCAAATTTTGGTCAAAAACTGGTACTTTTCTTTTGCCGAATCGCTCAGTTGCATTTGGTACGAATACTCCACCGGTTTGCCAAACGCCGTGCCGCTCAATTTTACGGTAACCGTACCCGGCTCGTTGTACCGACCGGACACGATAAGCTGTTGCCCCTTGTACAAATTGGGCAACGCTTCCGGATGGGTATCCTTAACGATGGAAGCGGGCGTAACGGAAAGCTGCGTGCTCAACAATACCGGGTTGCGGATGGTCATGTAGAACTGCGTAATTTTTTCTTCCAGCTCCTGATCGCCCAAAAAGTCGGCGCTGCCGTCATGCTGCTCGGCCAGGCGCGCTAAAAATTGTTTGTTGGCATCATCGCCGATACCGAAAGCGAAAATGGAAACTTTAACATGGTTCTCCTGAACGGTTTGATTGATGTGATTCAGCAGATCGTCAATATTGGTAATGCCGAACGTGGGCTGACCGTCGGTAAAAAAGATGATAATATTGGCCGTCGAATCGTCGGCAGACTGGAATTGCGGAATGGCCAAATCGAAGGCCTGAGAGATATTGGTGCCGCCGTAGGCAATAAATCCGTCGATATAATGTAGGGCATCATCCATGTTTTGCTGATTAAAAGGCACATGCTGGCTGCGGAAAGCGGTGGCCGTACTGGAAAAATCCACGATATTAAAACGATCGCCTTCGTTGAGATGCTGCACAATAAACTTGGCCGCATCACGGGCCTGTTCGATTTTTGTACCGGCCATGCTGCCGGAACGATCCACGATAAGCGTGAAGACCTTTTTAATCACCGCCGCATTTTCACTGGGATCCGGTTCAGCGATAAAGGTGAAAAAGCCGGGGCTTCCCTTGTCCGGAACCGTGGTGTCCGGCAAAAAGGTGCTCATGCTGAAAAGTCCCAGTTCATTGGCCGCCAGCTCGTACTGCACATGAAAATTGTACTTGGGCACTTGTTCGTAAACGTTAAAAAACAAAGCGGCGTGGTGTCCGTCATTGTGACTGCTGTCCGGCGTAATATCCTGCAACTCCAGGAAATTAATGCTGCGATCGGAATCGAGGTAAAAGGCGAAACTTTGCCGCACAACGGGCGCGGTTTGCAAAAGACGGTAATCGGCCTTGTATTCGAAATTCACCCGTCCGAACCGGTAATGCAACAATTGTACGTATTTGAGCCGCACAATCAATGTGTCGCCCGGTTGAATCCGTTCTTCGAAATTGTAATAGAGCGGCGTATCGCCCAAGTACTCCTTCAGGTTGGCGTCCATTTCTTCTCCGGAATGGGGCAAAGACGTATCTTGCGGCGAAGCGGAAAATTTAGCCGTGTACCAATGGCCGTTCAGGTAAAAATCCAATCGCGTGGCGCTGCCGTCTTCGGGCATGGGAAAGCCGAATTTAACTTTTTTGGCTTCGTTGTAAAAATTTTTGAATGTTTGCGTGCTGGTCACAATGGCCACCTGATTTTCCACCCGCACCTGAATATCATTGTCAATTAGCTTAAGGTAGTAACCTTTGGACACATCCACAATGGCCACACCGGTGGCAAAGGTTTGGCTGATGGTAAGCAAAAAGAAAGAGGCTATCGCAAATACTTGTTTTTTCATAAACACCCTCGCATTTCCCAATGATTCACCATGGTTAAACATTTATACTTCGCATTAAAATATACTCAAAGTTTTTCACGAAAAAAATTTAATGTGCTCCCTGACTAACTAAATTCAGTAAAGACGACGTGGTTCTCTCAAATTTCTTGAGACTCCTGCTATCGTATTTCGTCTTGGCAAAACGGATCTCTGTTTTTGACAAAATTAACCTCAGCCAACGGCGTTCGGTGAACGCTGCTAACACCTGCCATAGCTTCGTAAATGCCCCGGCCATGCCATTTAGGTGCGGGGAAGGATTTATTAATAAAAAGGGAACCGCGCTAATCCCCTGAGAATAACTTTTCAAAGGCATCAAGGATAAAAGTATGGCAAAGGTTAGTAAGAATTTTTGCATTAGTACTCCCTCTCTTACCGTACAAACAACATTTTTATGTTTGCTGTAAAAGTACCGGCCTTCATGCGACAAAAATAAATACCGCTGGGAACCATTGAGCTCTGGTTGTTCCTCCCATCCCAAATAACCCGATGGTTCCCGGCGGTAAATGTTGCTTCGGCTAAAGTACGTATTTTTTCGCCCAAAAGATTAAAAATGGTTATCCGTACTCTTTCTCTTTTAGGCAAATAAAATTCAATGGCTGTTTGCCCATTAAAAGGATTTGGATAATTCTGCTGTAATCGGAAAGAACGTGCGGACAAGATCGGTTCTTCCTTAATGGCTGTAAATTCATTTAACGGAAGTACAAGACCATGCACATCGTACCCACAACCGGGAAGCCCCGTGGCATCCCATGCGAAAAGCACATTTTGTCCGTTTACGGCCGCCATAGGATGCTTAACAATCCCCGTGTCGCTACGGTTAATGATTTTATTTTTTATTAACAAATTCCCATTTAAAGCGTACACATTCGAACTTAGGGTGCCATTTGTTTCGTATAAAGTAAGAAACTTTTCTTCGTTCAGTTTCAGGAAAAAGGGAGCTGAGTAGGTAGAATCAAGCAAAATTGGAAAAGTGGCGGTTAATGTATCGCCGGCCGTATTCGTTAACGCCGCATTGTAATGTCCTTTGTACCAGATAGTTTTGTCCAGCAATAAAAACAACCCCGGATCAAATACCAACGCAATATTGGCATCAAAGCTCCGTACCCCGGTTAAAGCTTCGCCTGCTTCCGCCGGAAATTTGACGGCGCAATTTCGCCACGTTAACCAAAAATTTCCATTCTTCAAGGTAAAAAACCGCAGCCTGTCCGGAGAAGTTTCTCCGTAATTAATGCTGAAAGTTCCTTGAATGTCTCCATTACGATTTACGTAAATTACATGCAAGTTATTTTTTGAATCATACGTGTAATATGCCAGAACAAACGTTTGGTCATTTAGAACTTGCGCAGCCAGGCCGTATGCGGTGTACGCTTTCAAGACCGCCAGGGTGTCGCATATTTGCAACTGGCCCCTGGAATCAAAAATAGAAAATCCCACCCATTCTTCCGGGAATTGGCGATGCCGCCAGAACTGCACGTACGACTCATCGCTGAAAAAAGCCTGAGCCCCAAATTGCAAAGGCACTTCCCCGCCTGTGGGTTCACCGTCCGGCGCCACTACCCGACCCCAGTTCCGGATTTCATCCTGATAAACAACGAAGAAACGCTTACCCCTGGGCAAAATGTCCCGTACGTGTTCGTTGCTGCCCGACCGATCGTCGTTTAATTTCAATGAATCGCTCAGTTCGAGCCCGGGGAAAAATTTTAAATACACATCGGCATTTTTTGCGGAAGCCGAATAAAACGTATTATTGTCCTTGAAAACCATCCAATTAAAAGATGGCCGACTGGCTTCGATACGTGTGGTGTCCTGAAAAACGCCATCCGGCTGAAAATCGACAAAATTAGCAATCCATCGAGTAATGTCCTCGTCATGTTTTACGCCAGAAAGAATCAAACGGACGGTGCCATCCATTAACCGGGTAAAACGGAACGAGCGGGAATAATAGCTCACATTCCATTTTAACGGAATACTTTGCAAGGAATCGAACTTCCCGCTTTTGTAAATGCGAAAATAAGTTAATGTTTGCGTAGTGGGAAGCCAGTAGGCAGCCAGAGCTGCAGAATCATTCAGGGAAACGGCGGCCAAAGGCACACCGTCCCACCACCAATATTCATTTACACCGGCCAAAGTTTTTATTTTTACCGGAGGACGCACCACGGAATCGTGCGCATTAAGAACGGAATACCACAAGTTAAAGGTGGGATCCTGGTCTTTTCCGGGATCGGAAGTAAACAGGAGGGCATAGCCATTTTCACCGAACGACGCAGTCGTAAATTCAGAAGTTACAAGCATGGTATCCGGCCCTGTATTTATCTTTTGTCCGTTTAAATCAAAACGGGTAATAAAAAAATGTGAATCATCCCGTTGCAAAATAGCTACGGAATTCGTAAAAGGAATGATTTGATAATCAACACCTGTGTACCCTGTTCCGCACCAGGGATAACTTCCGGTCATGATCAAAAAATCCTGACTGAGTCGGTGCGTTCCGTTAAAAAATTGCCCTTTAACAACGAACCAATCGTTAACAAACTCCGAGTTACTTCTGTGATCTTTCCATCGGGTGGCCAGATAAACGGAATCATGCAAAAAAACAATCCGATTGTCTCCTAACAAGGGAAAATTCGGGCCGATTTTTTGTCCGGTTTTACGGTCGACAAATTGGCCGAATGCCTGTTCATCGCCTAACCGGGAATCCGTCCAGGTGGCAAGCATCCGCGATTGAGAAGGATCGAAAGGGAAAAGTTTGGCGTCACGCTTAGTAAAAGTGGAAGGCATGTTTTCAATATTGATTTTAAAACTTTGGGCCAGAAGCAGGAAAGGCATTAAGACAATGAACAGCGAAAGAATTCGTTTAACTTTCATTTCAATTTTCCTTTAAGGTGAATTTGGGAATTTCTACTCTCACCCTGCCCAAAGCAAAAATAAGATTCGACGGATTCTAATTTTTTCAAGATTAGGATCGTCTAAGAAAAAACCACCGGAAGCCACAAACCCTTTAAAATTCCTCCCATCCCAAAGAATTACGTGACTTCCAGCGGATTGTTTTCTTTTTAGAAGTACAAAAAATGTGCCACCTTAGGGATCGGAAAAGTAGTCGATTGGTTGAGTTTGTTGAATGGTCGATTGGTTGAATCGTTGATTTGTTGAATGGTTCACTGTTACAGGCAATACGGCATGCAAATCACGTGGATTGCGCTGGTTTCTTCTGCGAATATCCGCGAAATCTGCAAAAAATAGTTGAAACTTCATTC
>CAYXUS010000180.1:0-1886 GCA_964468415.1 uncultured Caldithrix sp. | reverse complement strand
CGCAGCCCATTTTGAATGCAGCCAAACCCATCGCGCAAATGATGCCTTCGGAAATTTTTAGTACGTACATTCGACACATCGGTATCGGAGGTATTGCCGCCGCCGGACTGATCGGTATTATCAAATCCTGGCGGATTATTGCCGGGGCATTTAAATTGGCAGCCCATGAAATTTTTGGCAAAGGCGATGGCCACGCGGAAGAAAAGCTACGGCGTACCCAAACCGATATTAAAATGAAATGGGTGGTTGTGCTTATTGTTAGCACTTTGCTGGGTGTGTTTGCCTTCTTTTTGCTTTTTGTGGTACACGGCAATTTTGTTTATGCCCTTACCGGTCTGTTAATTGTAACGGTGGTGGCCTTTTTGTTTACCACGGTGGCGGCACAGGCCATTGCTATCGTAGGTTCAAATCCGGTATCCGGAATGACTTTGATGACCTTGATTATTTCATCGGTCATTTTGGTTTCTATCGGCCTAAAAGGGGATGACGGCATGCTGGCCGCTTTGATTATTGGCGGGGTGGTTTGTACGGCGCTTTCCATGGCCGGTGGATTCATTACCGATCTTAAAATCGGTTACTGGCTGGGAACAACCCCACGCACGCAGGAACGTTTCAAATTTTTGGGAACCACGTTGGCGGCCGCCTCGGTGGGCGCGGTGATCTTCCTGCTGCATCAAACATACGGTTTTGGCCCGGCGACTCCGGCACATCCCAATGCTCTGGAAGCTCCGCAGGCCTCGGCGATGGCTGCCGTTTTAAAGCCTTTGATGACGGGCCAACCGGCCCCCTGGTTGATGTACCTTTCCGGTGCCATTCTGGCCGTCATTCTTGAATTTATCGGAATTTCTCCGTTAGCATTTGCACTGGGCATGTATTTGCCATTGCATCTCAATACGCCCGTGTTGTTCGGAGGCATTATTGCCCATCTGGTGCAAAAAAGTTCGAATGACGAAAAAGTGGTTGCCGCGCGGAAAGATCGCGGTACTCTGATAGCTTCCGGATTTATTGCCGGTGGCGCTTTAATGGGGGTGATCGCTGCGGCTCTGGTTTACATTGGCCAAAGCATTACCGGCAGCACAACCTGGAATTTGATGGTTGGCATTGGCACGGAACACTGGGCCGAATCGGCCGGTGCGGAAATTTTAGGCTTTTTCATGTTTGCTTTATTATTGGTTTACATGTACTGGGATGCCAAAAGGGCTAAAGTAAAGTAAAAAAATAAACGATGATAAATGGGCTGAATCTTCAGCCCATTTTTTGTTGACAGGCAATACGCTTTTAAGTAAGTTTTTGATGGCAAGAATATTAAAAACAGAACATTGAAATGGGATTCTGGGGTTTAAAAAAACATCGGGAATTTAATCTGGAGGCACGTTTACATCCCGAACGGGCCAATAAAAAACGCATCGAATTCGACCGCCTGCCCAGACGCAAGGTAAAACCTTTGTGGTGGACCATCGCCGTTTTTATTGCTGTTCTGTACATTTATTTTTATCTGAAAAAATTTTTGTAATTTGCCGGGGGAAAAACCGATGATTCAACTGAGTAAAATTTTGAAACAGGTGCCTCTTTTTCACACTTTGGGAAAAGACAGCATCGATTTTATTATTCAACGTTTGAAATTCAAAACTTTTGATGCCAACGAAACGGTGTGTAAAATTGGTGATCCCGGTGATGAAATGTACATTATCATCAGCGGAAAGGTTAAAATTTGCATTTATACCGAAGACGGTGAGGAACAGGTTGTTGCCACGTTAGGCAGTGGCGATTATTTCGGCGAGATGGCGTTGATGACCGGTGAACCGCGTTCTGCCTCTGTGATTACAACCGAAGAATCCGAGATGTTTTCTTTGCACAAAAACGATTTTGACGTAATCCTCGAGAAA
>CAYXUS010000179.1:0-10968 GCA_964468415.1 uncultured Caldithrix sp. | reverse complement strand
ATTAACACCGCGGCTTTAGCCCGGTGATTGGAAAGCGAAGTGCCGCCAGAAAACCGTTTCAACGGTTTTCGCTGAGAACACGGTGGTGGATATTCCTGAAACCGCTAAAGCGGTTTTTTAATTGGGCGATTGGTTCGTTCCACCGGGCTGAAGCCCGGTGTTAATGATCGAATCCCATCGAAAGCACCGAGTACACCTATTCAACCACTCACCTTTTAATCCACTCCCGTCCACACGATTTAACCAACACAGGAAAGATTTAAAAGAGTGCAAAACAAAAAAGTACCCCTGGGGTGATTCGAACACCCGACACAAGGCTTAGGAAGCCTCTGCTCTATCCACTGAGCTACAGGGGCATTTTAATTAGGAAAACGCAAATTTAAGGGCGTTTTTCGTTAATTTCAAATTTACGCGTTTAAATTTTAACCAACGATTCCACCGCATAACCGGACAACTTTTCCTTGCCCTTCAGAAAGGTCAATTCAATTAAAAAGCGAATGGCCGCCACTTCCCCGCCGCATTTTTCAATTAACTTTGCCGCAGCCAGGGCCGTGCCGCCCGTGGCCAGCAAATCGTCGATCAGCAAAACTTTTTGCCCCTTCCGCACCGCATCCTGATGAATCTCCAGCGCGTCGGTACCGTATTCCAGCGCGTATTCTTCCTTGAATGTTTTGTAAGGCAATTTGCCCGGTTTGCGAATGGGCACAAAGCCCACTCCCATTTTAAGGGCCAGCGCCGCTCCAAAAATAAACCCGCGCGATTCCACCCCGGCAATCACCTCAATATCCTTACCGGACACGGAATCGGCAAACCAGTCGATGGTTTCGGCAAATAAAGAAGCATCGCCCAGCAAGGGCGTGATGTCCTTGAATTGAATGCCCTTTTTGGGAAAATCGGGGATGGTACGAATGGCCCCGGAAATTTTTTGAATTTTGTCGTCCATGGAAACGTTCCTTGCTAAAATGTAACTTCAAACGAATGGTAAGGGGCCTGCTCCAGAGGCAAAGGATCGATTTGCAAATCGGTCACGTAAGCAAATCCCGGCCCTTTGTTTAACTGTGCAATAAAGCGCTCCAGCGCTTCTTCTTCGCCAACGGCTACCACCTCCACATCGCCGTTAGGCAGGTTGCGCACAAAACCGGCAATGCCCAATTCCTGAGCCGCCTGTTTGGCAAACCAGCGATAGCCCACACCTTGCACACGTCCCTTTACGATGATGTGCAACGCTTTTTTCATGGCAGCACCCTTAACACCTCTTTAATGGCTTCTTCGGCCGAATTGACTTTAATGATGGCATCCGAAACATCCCAGGTGCGAATGCCGATTACCGGCTTGCCCATTTGCAGGGCAAAAGCCACTTCCGAAAGCGTCCCGTAACTGCCGTCGATGGCAATCACCGCTTCTCCGGCCCGCACCACCAAAAGATTGCGCGCAATGCCCAGTCCGGTGGGAATAACCACATCCATGTACGGATTTGCGTATTTGGGATCGTCGTGCATTAAGATGGCCACGGTCAGTCCGCCTTCTTCTTTGCAGCCTTTGGCCGCCGCTTCCATAATGCCTCCCATGCCGCCGCACACCAATCCGAATCCGCTGCGCGCGATTAAGCGTCCCACTTGCGTGGCCTGTTCCAAAAGTTCTTGGGGGGCCTCACGGCCGCCCACAATAGCAATTAATCGTTCCATAAAAAGCCTGTCGAATGGTTCATTCGTTGCATTGTTAATCGGTTCTCTGCAATCGCATTTTTATTACGGATAAATGCGCTGCATGAGCCGCGGAAAGGGAATGGTTTCGCGCACGTGTTTAACGCCGGTAATCCAGGCCACGGTGCGTTCGATGCCCAGGCCAAATCCGGAATGCGGCACGGAACCGTATTTGCGCAAGTCCAGATACCATTTGAACGCTTCTTCACTCAAATTGTGTTCGCGAATGCGTTGCAGCAACGTGTCGTAGTCGTCTTCGCGCTGCGAGCCGCCGATAATTTCGCCGTATCCTTCCGGCGCCAGCATGTCCATCGCCAGAGCGAATTGCGGTTCTTCGGGATCGCGTTTCATGTAAAAGGCTTTGACCTCCGCCGGATAATGGTGCACGATAACCGGTTTTTCGAACTGATCGGAAAGCACGGTCTCGTCTGCCCCGCCAAAATCATCGCCGTAAGTAAAATCCACCCCGTTCTTCTTAAAATTTCCACCGCTTCGTTGTAATGGATTTTGGGGAACGGCGGCGTGACTTTTTCTAACTTGGATGTATCGCGTTCGATAGTTTCCAATTCCTGCTTGCGGTTCTTGAGCACGGTCTGCACGATGTACGAAACGAATTCTTCGGCCAGTTGCATGTCGTCCTGCAAATCGAAGTAGGCCACTTCCGGCTCGATCATCCAGAATTCCGTCAAGTGGCGCCGGGTTTTGGATTTCTCAGCGCGAAAGGTAGGCCCAAAGCAATAAACACGTCCAAAGGCCATGCAGGCCGCTTCGGCGTACAATTGGCCGCTCTGAGTCAAATAGGCCGGATTGCCGAAGTAATCGGTTTTGAACAGCGTGGTCGTTCCTTCGGCCGCATTGGGCGTAAAAATGGGCGAATCGACCTTAATAAAATCGCGCTCATTGAAAAAGTCCTGCGCGGCTTTGATGATTTCGTGCCGGATGCGCAAAATGGCGTGCTGGCGTTTGGAACGAATCCACAGATGCCGGTGATCCATTAAAAAGTCCACGCCATGTTCTTTGGGCGTAATGGGATAATCTTTGGCGATCTGGATGATTTCGATGTCTTTGACGTGCAACTCGTAGCCGATGGGAGCGCGCTTGTCGGCAACCAATTTTCCGGTGACCCGCAGCGAGGTTTCCTGAGTGAGCAGTTCCGTTTTTTCGAAGACCTCTTCGGAAACTTCGTTCTTCACGACCACGCATTGAATAATGGCCGAGCCGTCGCGCACCAACAAAAAGCGGATTTTTCCGCTGGAACGTTTATTGTACAACCAACCCTGAATGGTGACTTCTTTGTTTTCGTGTTTACCGGATTCACTAATGCGAATTACTTCTGCCATCGAATCAATCCTTCCTGTTGATAAGTGGTGTTGTTTGCCTGCATATTTTCTTAAAAAACAAATATAAGCATGGGGCTTTTTTTAAGCAAGCGGGGGCGAGTAATTCGTTAATGTTGCTTTTCGTCTTTAAGGGGACGGGAAACGGCTTTGTGGGGCTTGACAACCGGCGCAACCTTTGCTTCGTCTTTATTTTCGGGAGAATGAATCGTCTTTTCCTCGTTTTGCGGCTCACTGCTCTTTTGCTCTTCTCTGCTTTCCGGCGTGGGCTGTTCTTCCTCCGGTTCCGGGGGCGGCGGAGCAATCTTTTTACGCGCAATTGCCGCAAATTTGGATTTCGGATATTCTTTTAGCAAAAGAGTGTATGCCTTAATGGCGTTGTCAATATCGTTTAAATACTTTTCGTAAATGTAGGCTACCGCAAAGCGCGCCTTTTGCGCCCAGATGCTTCCGGAATCCTGTTGGGCAATGCTGCGAAAAATGGCAATCGCCTGTTGGTAATCTTTTTGATCCAGCAAATCTTCGGCCTTACGGTAAAGCGCTTTGGAATGGGACACCTTTTCCGCTTGTGTTTTCTCTACGGCTATCCCGCGCAACTTTTTTCCGTAAAGCGTGTTTGGATAGCGGCGGATAATAAGGCGTTTCAGCGAGTCGGCCTTCAGGCTGTCCTGAAGTAAATTGTGGTAAATAAAATACAAGGCATAGTAAGCTTTTGGGGTCAAAACGGAATCGTCATTGAATTCCCGCAAAAAACGCTGGTAATCGGTTGCCGCACTGTCATAGTTCTGGTACTTTAAGAGAAAATATTCGGCTACTCCAAAACTGTTCCTTTTAAAGCTGGCGCGTACTTCTTCGGGCTTGCGCGTCACCAATATTTTCTTGGGCTTTTTCTTTATTTTTTTGTTCATCAATTTTAAGCTGTCCTGTTTGCTCAGTGCCGAATCACCGGGCAGACCCGTCTTTTGCGAGAATGGTTCCTTGCTTCGCTTAGCTTCGAACCCCATGTTTTGATTGGCCAAAAAGGTGTTTTGCTGATCCAGCGCCCCCTGTTCGGTCGAATCGACCGCAACACTGTCTCCGGCCACCTCCATGCTGTCGCTCAAGAGCGAATCGCCGTGTTCCAATTTGTAGATGTCGGCGCGATCTTTGCGCAGTTGATTGCGGATGCGTAAATATTCACTCAAAAGCCTTACTTTTTCTCTCGAATCTTGGGCTACTTCGGGACGCGATTTCATGTTCTTGACTTTTTCGTAATAAACCTTGGCCGAATCGAAATTGCCGTACTCAAATTCGTACAATTGTCCCAGGTAATAATAGCACAAAGAGGCGCCTTCGGAACGGGGATATTTCTGAATAATTTCATAGTAATAATCCCGGGCCAGATCGGTCTTTCCCTGAATTTCGTAAAGATTAGCCAGGCGCGTTTCAATCAAAGAAAATTGTTTCTTAAATCTTTGCGAGCGCAGCATTTTTTTCAAAATGGTTTCTGCCTCATCATAGCGTTTTAATTCGATCAGTGCTTCCACCACTTTGGCTTTGGCCTCGTATTCCCGAACCGGCGGGATGTCCAGTTTGCTCAGTTTCATGAAGGCGTCGATGGCATTGTCGTAGTCCTGCAAATTGTAATAGGCCTCGCCAATCATGAAGAGGGCATCGCCTTTGGTTTCGTCGTCTTTGGTAATTCGGACGCACTGCTCGAGGTTTTTAATAGCCTGCTCGTAATCTTCTTGTTCGTAATACAGTTCTCCAAGGATAAAGAAGGCGCGGGCCGCCAATTTTTTGGGAAGTTTTTGATTGAGCAAGGTAGAAAGAATGTCCAGAGCTTTCTCTTTTTGATCTTCGGCGATGTAAGTGCGCGCCAACCACAACTTAGCTTCGGGAATGAGCGGGCTACGCAGATACTTTTGCAAAAATTGATTTAGAACGCGCTCGGCCTTGGGGTATTGTTGCAGGTGATAGTAAGACTTGCCGATCAAAAGCAACGCATCGTCGGCGTATTTGTTGCTGTCGCCGTAAATTTTGATTAATTTCCACGATTTATCGATGGCCGCCTGATATTTCTTTTTAATATCGCCACTCAAATTTTGCGACGACTTGGAATGCTTTTGTTTTTTTAGTGCCTGGTCGTAATTCAATTTGGCATTAAAGAAGGTGTTGTAATAGGCACACCCGCCGGCAAAAAAAAGTAAAGTGATTAAAATTATCCATTTTTTAGGGTTCTTCATAGGCACCCGCTTTATTGAAGTTTTTCGAGAATTAATACAATGGCCGTCAATAATTTGGCCGGATTTCCGATGACAGATTCATCCATATCGGCCGAGAAAGCGGTTCTTTCCCGGTTCATTTCCATTAAATACGCGCCATTGGCTTTGGCAATTAAGGGTAAGGCGCGCACATCTGTGTGCGGATCATCAAAGCCGGCCGTAACAAACACTTCGGCTTCTGCTGCCGCCCTTTGTGCTTTTGTTAACAGCTCGGAACTAAGCGTTTCGCCGAACCAATCCACATCCGGAGCAACATTGGCGCTGCCACATTTCGGGCAGTGCGGATCAAAGTTTAAGCTGTCATCCTGAAATGTGTGTCCGCAATCCAGACATTTGTTACGCAAAATATTCCCGCGTAATTCAATGATATTGCTGTTTCCGGCCCTGGAATGCAACCCGTCGATGGAGGTTGTAATTAAGGTAAAATCTTCGAAACGTCGTTCAAGATCGACCAATGCGTAATACCCTAAATTCGGCTCCATAGCCAGGTGCTCTTCGCGGATTGCATTAAACTCCTGCCAGAATTTCTGCTTGTCGCTGTTCAAAAGCTCTTTTGAAGGAAACTTTTGAATGTCAAAATTGTTCCCCGTTTTAAGCCTTGTTCCCGTTAAAACTACAACCTGACAGGCTTTCAAGAATCGCTGAATGAATTTATTGGAAAACATAGTACAAACTCAATGCCTTTTTTCTTCCCTAAAAAACAGGCTTACAAAAAATGATTAAGCCCCTTTTCCTATTTTTCCACCGGTTTCAGACGAGCGGTAAAGTGCCGCAAGAACTCCGGCTCGTACTCAATTTCGAAACCGCGCAGTTTTTCCCGTTCGCGGTAAATTTCGATGATGGCTTCGGCCACGTATTGCATGTGCATGTTGGTGTACACCCGCCGCGGAATGGCCAGACGCACCAATTCAAGACGCGGTGGAATCAGCTTACCGCTTTCGGGATCCTTTTTGGACATCATCAGACTGCCGATTTCCACGGCGCGAATACCGGCCCGCTTGTACAATTCCACCACAATGGCCTGTCCCGGAAACTGTTCCGGGGGAATATGCGGCAAAAACTGTTTGGCGTCGATGTACACGGCATGGCCGCCTACCGGTTTAACGATGGGTACACCGGCCTCATCTAACATTTCGCCCAAATATCGCGTTTGATTAATACGAAATTTCAAATAATTTTCGTCCAGAACTTCCCGAAGGCCCCGCGCCATCGCTTCCAGATCGCGCCCGGCCAATCCTCCATAGGTTTTGAAGCCCTCGATCAAAATAAGCATGTTGGTAATGCGCTGTGCCCAATCGTCATCGTTCATGGCTAAAAAACCACCAATGTTTACCAGACCGTCTTTTTTGGCACTCATGGTACAGCCGTCACCATAGGAAAACAATTCCTGTGCAATTTCCAGAATCGAGGCATCTTTAAATTCGGGCTCGCGTTCTTTGATAAAGTAGCAGTTTTCCGCAAAGCGGCAGGCATCGAAAAAGAAAGGAATGCCGTGCTTCCGTGCCACCGCACTGACCTGGCGAATATTTTCCATGGAAACCGGCTGTCCTCCCCCACTGTTGTTCGTAATGGTAATCATGATCAGCGGGATGCGCTCTTTGCCGTAAGTAGCGATGGCTTGCTCCAGCTTATCGATGTCCATATTTCCTTTAAAGGGATGGGGATTCTGCGGATCCAGTCCTTCGTCGATCACACAATCCAGAGCCTGTGCCCTGTGATATTCGATATTGGCGCGTGTCGTGTCGAAGTGAATGTTACTGGGCACCACATCGCCGGGCTTCAGGATATTCGAAAACAAAAGATTCTCTGCCACCCTACCTTGGTGAGTAGGAATGATGTTTTTAAAACCGAAAATTTGGCGCACGGTGTCTTCAAAATGATAATAGTTTTTGCTTCCGGCGTAAGACTCATCGCCCAGCATGAGTCCGGCCCATTGATTGTCGCTCATGGCGGAAGTTCCGGAATCGGTTAACAAATCGACGTAAATCGAATCGGCCGGAATGGAAAAGATGTTGTACCCTGCTTCCCTGATCAGTTTTTCCCGCTCTTCCTGAGTGGTAATTTTAATCGGTTCGACAACCTTAATACGAAAGGGTTCGGCAGGAAATTTCATGATTTTGTCTCCAAATTCGAATTTTACCTGATGGCTTTTTCACTTTCCGGATCGAAGAAGTGCAATTTGTCCGGCTCCAGGGCCAGGGTTACTTTGTTGTTAATGCGCACCGCTTCCGAAGGTTGAAATCGTGCGGTAATTGACGTTTGTCCGGCTTTTAAATAGGCAAATGTTTCGGAACCCATAGGCTCAACCACTTCAATTTCGGCCTGCAAGGTCGGATAATCGGCATGTTTGCTTTGCTCGTACAGGCTAAAATGTTCGGGGCGAATACCCAGAATGATCTCTCGTTTATCGTACTTTTGCAAAGGCGCATGCCAGTTGCGGGGCAAAGTGAGCTTGAAATCTGCCGTGGCAAAGGTCAGTGTCCCGTTGCGTTGCAAGTTGCCCTTTAAAAAGTTCATGGCCGGGCTCCCGATAAAACCGGCAACAAATAAATTGACCGGGTTGTTGTACAGTTCCAGAGGCGGCGCAACCTGCTGAATTACTCCGTCTTTCAGTACTACAATCCGGTCACCCATTGTCATGGCTTCTACCTGATCGTGAGTAACGTAAATCATGGTGGTTTTAAGGCGCTTGTGCAGTTTGTTGATTTCGATGCGCATTTGTACACGCAGTTTGGCATCGAGATTGCTTAGAGGTTCATCGAATAAAAACACCTGCGGCTGGCGCACGATGGCCCGTCCCACAGCCACACGCTGCCGCTGCCCGCCGGACAGCGCTTTGGGCTTGCGATCCAGAAATTGTTTGATTCCGAGAAGTTCGGCGGCTTCGTTGACGCGTTTTTCGATTTCGTCTTTGGGAAACTTGCGCAATTTTAAGCCAAAGGCCATATTTTCGAAAACCGTCATGTGGGGATAAAGCGCATAGTTCTGAAAAACCATGGCAATGTTTCGATCTTTCGGGGGAACGTCGTTCACCACGCGGTCACCGATGTAAATTTTGCCGGAAGTAATGTCTTCCAGTCCGGCAATCATGCGCAACAGTGTGGATTTACCGCAGCCCGAAGGCCCCACCAGAACGATGAATTCTTCATCTTTAATGTTTAAGTTGGCGTTTTGAATAGCGGTTACTTTATTGTCATATACTTTTGAAACATTTTCCAGCGTTACGGAAGCCATAATTTCTCCTAACTTCAATAGTAGAGAAAAAAGATTACAGGAACGAATGTCGTAAGAATCATCCCGAAAACACTTAAAGCCTGTAAATTACCGAGCCTTAAAAACAGATACTGGTAAAACAAGGCGTTCTTGAATTTGCCACGTTTGCTTACCAAAATTTCCATCAGGATCAGACAAAATATTCCGGTAAACAAGATAATGCCCCACCCCAAAAAGGCCCAGGAAAGTAAGTAGTGATTCCACAAATATTTTAGCTGAGGCGAAATAGCAGAACGGTAGGCCCAAAGCGAGGCAATCGAGAAGCCAAGCACCAACAAGTAGGCAACCGAAAAGCCAGCCACCACCTGTTTTTTGATTTTTCGTTTTAACGAGGCGTAAAAGATGAAATAAACGATGGCCGATAAAATGAGCCCCAAAATCATCCAATTGCTGCTGCTTTGTCCCGAAACGGCCAGGGTGCGCAAGCTTCCGCTCTGCATTTCATGTTCCAGAAGGGAGCGCAAGAGCAAGAAATAGCCCACGGTGCTCAAAAACAAATCGAGCAAAAGAAATAAAATCATCGCAAAAAAAGTTTTTTCCAGCCAGATCGATTCGTACCCAGTCTCGAAGCCGTCTTTCAGCAAAAGCAAGCCACCGAAAAAAAGGATCAGAGTTGCACTTAAGATTTGCCAGATCAGGTAAAGAAGCAAAAACAGTGCCTGATGTGCGGAAAGTATTTTGTGGTGCGCCGGGAAGGCAAGCGTTGCAGCAAAGGCGATTTTTGCCAGAAACGCCAGAATGAGCAAGATGAAAAATACGCGGTAGATCCAGAGAAAGAACCTTTTCTTTTTTCCCGAGAAGGAAGAGGGGAGAATGAATTTCCGGGCAAAAATAACCAGAGCCAGGATCAGCCAATCCAAGGCGATTCCACTCAGGAAAAAATAATCAAATTGCAAGTTTTCCCTCGCATTTCTTTAAGCAAAGGTTAAAATATTTTTACAAACGTACGATGCAATTTTTCGATGGCCTCATCAACATCTTTTTCTTCGATGATCAAGGGAGGAACAAAACGCAAAGTTGTCCCACCGGCCACGTTAAACAGTATTCCCTGATTACAACCTTCGGCCATCAAATCCAGAGCTTTTTCGCCCACCTCCAGCCCAAGCATCAGTCCTTCGCCGCGTACATCCTTCACAATATCGGGATAGGTTTTGGCAAAGGCCTGAAGCTGCTCCTTAAAATATTCCCCCACGGTTTGCACATGTTTTAAGAAATCTGGTGTGTTAATCGTTTCGACGGTAGCCAATCCCGAGGCACAGGCCAGAGGATTGCCTCCGTAAGTTGTGCCGTGCTCTCCCCTTTGCAAAACATTGCTCAAAGCCTCGTTAACCACAAAAGCCCCCAACGGCAATCCGCCGCCAAGCCCTTTAGCCGTCGCAATGGCATCGGGCATTACGCCCCGTTTCTGGTAATAATAAAAAGCTCCCGTGCGTCCCACGCCGGTCTGAATTTCATCGGCAACGACGAGGTAGCCGTATTTTTTCCGCCCTTCATAAATGGCATCGAGTAATTCTGGCGAAACAGGGCGTACCCCGCCTTCGCCCATGATTCCTTCGTAAAAAACAGCCAGAGTTTGTTCGCTAATCGCTTCCGAAAAAGCGCGGGCATCATTGGCCGGAACCGTTTTGATATTGGGGAGCAGGGGCAAAAAACTCTTCTGGTACTTATCTTGAATGGTAATCGACAGCGAACCCAGACTTCGCCCGTGGAAGCCGCCCTGAAAGGCAATGATCTCGTTTTTACCGTGGGTGTTGCCCCACTTTTTGATGATCTTCAACAGGCCTTCAATTGCTTCGGTTCCGCTGTTGGTAAAAAAGACCTTCGACAGCCCCGAGGCTTCAACAATTTTTTCGGCAAGATTAACCTGTACGTCCTGCAAAAAGTAATTACTTAAGTGCAAGTTGCGGTTCAGTTGTTCGAGAATGGCTTTTTGTATCCTGGGATGCTGGTACCCCAGGGCGTTAACCGCAATGCCCGCTAAAAAATCGAGATACTGCTTTCCCGACTTATCGTACAGGTAAATTCCTTTCGCATAATCAACATCAATGGGAAAGGGTTTGTACACGCTCAATAAATATTTTTTTGCCTTGTCCAGTAATTCCATTATTCCTTTTCCATCAAAATAAGTTGCGCTTTGGCGTCATTTGCTTTTGGCGAATCTTTGTATTTTTCGATCAGTTTTTGGAAAGCTTCGCGAGCTTTGTCTTTCATTCCGGCATCTTTGTAATTCAATCCGGCCAGATAAAGGTAGGTTGGCGCTTCCACAAACTCCGGTGCGGTTTTTTGGGCCTTCATGTAATATTTGGCCGCCTCCGCATGATTTCCTCCATGTTCCAGGCAAGCTGCGTAACCGGCGTATCCAGAAGCCAACAGAATTTCACTTCCGCTGTA
>CAYXUS010000178.1:0-4764 GCA_964468415.1 uncultured Caldithrix sp. | reverse complement strand
CTTATTGGGAAGCGGCGACCACCGGCAATGATTCGGCCTACAAAAAAGCCGCGCAATACGAGTTGGAAATACGGCAAATTTACAGCAATAAACAAGAATTCGAATATTTAAAAAATTTGTACGAAAAGCGGCAAATTGCCGACCCCGTGCTGAAGCGTGAATTGCAAATCCTTTATTTTAGGTATTTGCAAAACCAGATTGAGCCGGATTTACTGAAACAAATTGTGGAACTGGGCAATAAAATCGAAGAAAAATTCAGCACCTTTCGTCCCACGCTAAACGGCAAACAGGTAACCAACAACGAAATTCTGGAAATACTTAAAACCGAGACCAATTCGGCCAAACGGAAAGCCGCCTGGCAGGCCAGCAAACAGGTAGGCAAGGTAGTGGCGGAAGACATTGTCCGGCTGGTTAAGTTGCGCAACCGGGCTGCCCGGGCTCTGGGATTTGAAAACTATTACGTGATGTCGTTGCAGGTAAACGAGCAAAATCCGCAGGAAATTGCCGGGCTGTTTCACAATTTGGCAGAGCAAAGCTTTGAGCCGTTCCGCAAAGCCAAGGTGCAAATGGATCGTGTTTTAGCCGAACGCTACGGAATCGATCCCAAAGAAATGCGCCCTTGGCACTACGAAGACCCCTTCTTTCAGGAAACGCCCAATGTTTACGATGTAAACCTCGATGCTTTTTACAAAGGGCATGATGTGAAGGAGATTGCGCAAAAATTTTATGCCGGCATCGGGCTACCTGTGGACGATATTTTGGCCCACAGCGATTTGTACGAGCGTCCGGGGAAAAATCCCCATGCCTTTTGTGAAGACATGGATCATGAAGGCGACGTGCGCATTTTGTGTAATTTGAAGAACAACGAAAGCTGGATGGAAACAATTTTGCACGAGCTGGGGCATGCGGTTTACGACAAAAACATTGACCGCAGTTTGCCTTATTTATTGCGTGAACCGGCTCACATTTTTACCACCGAAGGCATTGCCATGATGTTCGGACGACTCAGTCGCAATCCGTTTTGGATGCAAAAGATGCTCGGCCTAAAGGAAGAAGAACTGCAAAAAATAGCGCCGACCTTGTACCGTTACATGCGCCTAAAACAGCTTGTTTTTGCCCGCTGGTCGCTGGTTATGTACCATTTCGAAAAAGACTTGTACCAGAATCCGGATCGTGATTTAAATCGGCTTTGGTGGCAATTGGTCGAAAAATACCAATTGGTCAATCCTCCCCAAAATCAGGACAATCCGGACTGGGCGGCTAAAATTCACTTTGCCATTGCGCCGTGTTACTATCACAACTATTTGCTGGGAGAATTATTCGCTTCGCAGGTACACCACTACATTGCCCACAATGTGCTCCGAGCCGATTCCTTGAAAGAAGTGGATTATGTGGGACGTCCCGAAGTGGGCGAATATTTGAAAACGCACATTTTTAAGGTCGGCAAACTGTACCCGTGGAATGAAATGCTAAAAAAAGCAACCGGAAACCCTTTGCAAGCGGATTATTACATTCAACAGTTTTTAAAGTGAAGGTAACAGTCTAAATTTATTCAGGAGGAAATGCGCAATGAAAACTATGGGAATAGGTCTGTTATTGTTAGGGAGCATCATCTTGTTTGCATGCCAGTCGAAACAAGCCGATTTGGTACTTTACAACGGCAAGGTTGTAACCGAAGACAGCAGTCAAACCATTGCGCAGGCCATTGCCATTCAAGGCGATCGCATTCTGGCCGTTGGGGCGAACGGACCGATTAAAGAGATGGCCAGGTCCGATGCGAAAATGATCGATGTGCACGGAGCATTGGTTATTCCCGGACTCATCGAGGGGCATGCCCATTTTTTGAGTTACGGCGAGGCCCTGTTAAATTTGGATTTGAGTAAGGTACACACCTGGCAGGATATTGTGGACAGCGTGGCCCATCGTGCCCAGGAAGCCGCGCCCGGTGAATGGATTGTGGGCCGGGGATGGCATCAGGAAAAGTGGGATCGAATGCCCAGCCCTTTGGTAGAAGGGTACCCTGTGCACGACAAATTAAGTGCCGTGTCGCCGGAAAATCCGGTCATTCTGAGCCATGCCAGCGGACACGCCGTGTTTGTTAATCAAAAAGCGATGGAACTGGCCGACATCACCGACCAAACGCCCGATCCGGCAGGCGGACACATCGTACGTGATGCCCGTGGGCATGCCACGGGCGTGTTGCTGGAAAATGCGGCGGATTTGGCCTGGAAGGCATTCTACAAAACCCACAAAATAGACAACGATTCTTTGCGGCTTAAAGCAGCCCTGCGCACCATGAGAGAATGCCTGAAAAACGGAATCACCTCGTTCCACGATGCCGGTTCAACTTTTGAAGATGTGGATTTCTTCAAACGCCTGGCCGACGAAGGAAAGTTGACCGTTCGTTTGTACGTGATGCTTTTGGAACCGAACGCGCGGCTGAAGCAAAAGATGGATCAGTACAAAATAATCGGTTACGGCAACAACTTCCTTACGGTACGCGCTATCAAACGTTATATGGACGGAGCGCTTGGGTCACGGGGCGCCTGGCTGTTACAGCCCTATTCGGACATGCCAACGACTTCCGGAATGAATGTGATTCCGGTGGATTCCCTGTACGCAACGGCGGAATTGGCCATTGAACATGGCTTCCAATTGTGCACCCATGCCATAGGCGACCGGGCCAACCGCGAAGTGCTGAATGTTTACGAACGCGTATTTGCCGAACACCCGGACAAAAAGGACTTGCGCTGGCGCATCGAACATGCCCAACTGGTTCATCCCGCCGATTTGCCTCGTTTTGCGCAGCTTAAGGTTATTGCCTCGATGCAGGGCATTCATTGCACATCGGATGGCCCCTGGGTCCCGGCGCGTATCGGGGAGAAACGGGCCAAAGAAGAAGGCTATCTGTGGCAGTCGTTGTGGCTTACGGGGGCTGTGGTTACCATGGGAACCGATGCCCCGGTCGAATCGATCGATCCCATGGCGAATTTTTACGCATTGGTTACCCGGCGCATGAAAAACGGTCAGTATTTTTATCCCGAGCAGTGTTTAACGCCGGATCAGGCATTACAGGCCTACACGAAAAATAATGCCTATGCCGCTTTTGAAGAGAAGCTTAAAGGGACGTTGGAACCGGGCAAGCTGGCCGATATTACGGTTTTAGATCGGGATATTTTAACCGTACCTCCGGATAAAATTCCCAGTACAAAAGTTTTGTACACAATTGTCGGGGGTAAAATTCTCTATTCGGCAAAATAAAGAGGGGCCTCTTCCCGCAGGCTTCAATCCCGGATTTTTCATGGATCCAATGCATGGAGAATCCGGGATTATTGTTTTAAAGTGAAAATCCAGCGTAAGAGATTAACCAAAATAAGGATGGCGCCCTCGGTACGGGAAATTTTCCAGCCGGTACGCATCATTATGACCACTGTGATGACCAAAAGAACCATCAAAAAAATGTCCAGGGGGGCGTCTTGTGCCACATGCAAGGGACGCAGAATGGCCGCCAATCCCAAAACTCCCATAATATTAAACAGATCGCTACCGATTAAATTTCCGGCGGAAATACCATGCCGTCCTTTGATGGCAGCCACCAAACTGGTCGCAAACTCCGGAGCCGACGTGCCGGCCGCAACAACGGTTACGGCAATAGCCCAGTCCGAAAGTCCGGCGGCTTTGGCCAAAACCGAGGCCGAATTAACCAGATAATGCCCGCCGGTAACTACGATGATAATACCAACGATGAGTTGTATGACGTGGTACCACCTGAAAGTACCGCTGGAAATATCTTCTTCCAGCGTTTCCTTGTGGATGAATAAATAACTTAAGTAGATAATCAATCCGGCAAGAAGAAAAATACCTTCCCAGAAACTGAGATTTAGATCGCGCAGAAAAAAGAAGAGAAGAATCGAGACGGCTACTAAGATACTTCCTTCGCGATAAACGATTTTTCGATTGGTTTTGATGGTTTGCAGCAGGGCCACACCGCCCAGAATGAAGCCCAGATTAAAGATGTTGGAGCCTACAATATTGCCTACCGATATATTGGCCTGATGTTTAATCGCAGCGGTAATAGTAACGGCGAATTCCGGAGCGGATGTACCAAACGCGATGATGGTTAAACCCACCACCAGATCGGAAATGCCCAGCTTGCGGGCAATTTTAGGTGCCGGGTCCACAATCCAGATGGCACCCAGCCACAGCGCGACGACGCTGGCTATTAAAATGCCAATGTTAAGAATAAGCTCCATTGTGTTCCTTATTTTTAATGAAAGACAAAGCTAACAAATTAAACGATTGGCGGCAATAGCGAAAACGCGGAAACTCCGCAGAGTATGCGGATTGTGCAGCGCCACGCGCCGGGTGGCAATGCTGCACCAGCGGAGGCTTGATGCCAGGGTTAAAAATTATCCGTGGCCGGGGAAAGTTGAATGGTTATTGGTTGAATTGTGCCACCACGAAGTGGTAGGCATCCCTTCGGGATTGAATGGTGTTTTTGGTGCTTCTTCGGTGGCCGGGGAAAGGGTTAAGGGTGTAAGGGTTAAGGGGAAGCGTGTCACCCCACGGGCAATTCGTAATTCGTAATTTTTGCCAGGGCATCCTACGGATAATTCCCTCCCGGGCGGGCAACCGGCAGTTTTCCCCCCTTTTCATTTTTCCTTTTTCATTCCTCCGTGCCGCCACGAAGTGGCTCCCATTCCCGAAGGGATGCACCACGATTAGCCCGCCATTTCAATGGCGGGAAACGAACGTCCTCACCCC
>CAYXUS010000177.1:0-4217 GCA_964468415.1 uncultured Caldithrix sp. | reverse complement strand
AAAATATTTTTAATCATAAATTAAATTACCATAAAATTCTGTCGAAAAGAAAAAAGTAAACATGTGTATTAAGCGGAAAAAGTTGTAGAACGATGCGAAAATTTGTCTTATTATCTTTAACCTTTTTATTCCTGGCCAGTAACGTATGGGCACAAGATAAGAGACGCGTTGGTTTAATCCCTTTTATTAATGAGCAGTCCAGTACGAAATATGATTGGATTTCGTATGGGTTTGAGTATTATTTGCGGAATAAACTCAGTCTCCTTTCCGGCTTTTATGTCCCTGACAAAAAGCAATTCAAAAAAGTACTGGACGAGGTGGGCTTTGGTAAAGGGCCTCTTACGGAACGCATGATTTACCACATCGGCAAATACGGTAAAGTTGAAGTCACCATTTCGGGAACGTATCAGGTACAAGGAAATACATTAATCTTAAATGTTCTGTACAGCAATGCCTACACCGGGCAGCCTTTGCTGACGACGACGATCAAGGACCCTCTGAGCAATTTTTTCTCGGCTGCCAATCAAATTATTGACCAACTCATCAATCTTGCGGGTATTCCCGTGACCGCTAAAGAGAAGAAGCTTCTTGCCTTCACTTTAACCCATTCGGTCCGCGCTTTTGAGTCTTTCATCCGGGCCTACATGGAAAACGAAAAACCTCATGCGCGTATTGAAGTGGTGACGGGCCTTTTCAAGAAGGCAATCCGGGAAGATCCGCAATTTTGGGAAGCCTATTACAATTTAGGGATTGTTTACTTTAATTCAGGAAAATTGGAACAAGCTCAGGCCCAATTTTCCAGGGTAATTCAGGCATTGCCTAATTTTTCCAAGCCTTATTTTGGACGGGGGCTTATCTACTACAAACAGGGGCAATTCAATTTGGCCCTGGCCGATTTCAAAAAAGTGGTGGAATTAAATCCCAATGACTATAAAGCCTTTTACTACCAGGGGGTGATTTACCGGCGACTAAAAAAGTTTAAAGATGCCGAAAAGGCCCTGAATGAAGCCAAAAAGATCAATCCGGATTATGCCCCGGCTTACTACGAAATTGGCAATGTCTATTACGATCAGGCAAAGTACCGAAAAGCAATCGAATATTATCGGAATGCTACCGAGCTTGATTCAAAGGTAGCGGAATACCATTTGCGGCTGGGCGATTGTTATTACCGTTCGCAAATTTTTTACAATGCGTTGAATGAATTGAACAAATCAATCGAATTACAGCCCGATAATTCCATTGCTTATTTTCTGAAAGGGCTAACCATTTACAAGCAGGCCGTCATTGAAGAATTGATAAACGCTTTCTTGGAACTTTTAAAAGGCAACGATGAAGGAACCAAAATTACTGTTAAGCGCCGAAAGAGTAATGCCAAAATAGCAATGGATCCCATAAAGAAAAAACAGGTATACATCGATATGGCCATTGCTTTTACAGAGGCAGTACGCTACAATCCGAATTTTAAAGAGGCTATCTTTAATTTGGCGCTTACTTACCATGAAATGGGAAAGTATGACCTTGCCGAAAAATACTATTTGATGACGCTTCAAAAAGATTCCAAGTTATTGCGTGTGTATTTGAAGTTGGCCGAACTCTACACAAAAACCGGACGTAAAGATTTAGCCCTGGAACAATACCGCCGGGTGTTTTACCTGAAGCCCTCGTACATTGTGCGTCATCCTACATTAGGGCCCGAATTCCGCTATATGAATATTCTAAACAAGTTTAGGAATGAGTTGAAAGAGCGGTTGAAAGAAAATCCGAACGATGCGGAAGCGAACATTGCTCTGGCCCGTGTTTTTATGGCCCAGGGCAATATCGGAAAAGCGGCTAATTTAGCGCGGCGTGTTCTTGCCTTTTATCCAGACAATAAAGAAGCCCAGGAATTATTGGAAACTATCAGTAAATAAATTTCTTTTCTTTCCTCACTTACACTTAAAAAAAGCCCGGCCTGCGTGCCGGGTTTTTTATTGAAAGAACTTAGCTTTCAGAAAAGCAAGAAAGTATGTAAACAAAAAGTCCACACCAGGCAGTACTCCGGGCCACCACCGCAAATCTGAACGGTAGCCTTCCGTGATGACTATATCATGTCTCTCTAAATTACCATTAAAAATTACGGGCGATTCCTATTTAAAAGAGGTGAGTGTGGCCGACTAATTCAAATAGAAAAAAATATGGGCAAAAAAATGAAAAAAAGATTTAAAAAAGAAAAAGACTCCCCGACTGATATGTTAGGACGATAAAAAACGGAAAAATAACTTTCCGGGACGAAGGTCAAATTTAAACTAAGGAGGTTTAACAATGGGTGCTGACTTAACCCGTATCGCTGCCAACATACCGGCCATGCGAAACATCTCCATCCTTTCGAAGGTTAGCAATGATATTGCTAGTCATCAGTTAAGGTTGGCGACCGGTAAACGGATCAACTCGCCGGCGGAAGACCCGGCTGGCTACATGTTAGCGCGTGGTCTTGAAGCCCGCAAACGTGGGTTGGCCGTTGCTTTGGATAACGTATCCAATGCACAAAACATTCTGGATGTCGCTGAAGGCGCTTATTCCAACATCATGGACATGCTGCAAACGTTGAAAGAAAAAGCAACGCAGGCAGCCGATGGTAGTTTGAATTCCACCCAGCGCGATGCCATCGATGGCCAGGCGGATGCATTGATTGCTGAAATCGACGACATCGTTGACAACACCACATTTAACGATACCAAACTGATCGATGGTAACTATTCCACCTACTTCCAGACCGGTGAAGAAGGCACGGAACAGTTGGCTGTTTCTTTGGGCGCTGCCGATAGTGCCTCGTTGGGTATTAACGCCATCGACCTGTCCACGGCCAATGGTGCCAGTACGGCCATTACTACCATCAGCAGTGCCATCGATACTTTGGCCAGCCACATGAAAGACCTGGGTGAGTACAAGATTCGTCTGCAATCGAAAGAATCGAACCTGACCAACGCGATTACCAATACGGAGTCGGTACGCAGTACCATTGAAGATGCCGATTTTGCCAAGGAGCAAATGGAAGTGATGAAACTGCAAATCCTGCAGCAAACGTCACTCTCATCCTTAACACAGGCCAATTCGGCGCCGCAATTAGTGTTGTCGATGTTCCGTTAATCGATAGGGCGATTGTAAAAGACAAGGTGGAGATGCAATATTCTCCACCTTTCACTATTTAAAATTAGGAGTAAAAAGCCATGCTGACATACCAATACAAGCCGAAAACGAAAGCCAGAGCTCAAAATCCCTATTTAACTCAAAAAATCATGTCGGCCAGTCCGGAAGAATTAATTGCCTATATTTACGAGGTAGGCTCAACAGCATGTGCTCAAAAAGACCCGGTAAAAGCCCGTTTGGCTGTTACCAATTTGATTAAAGCATTAAATTTTGAATACAAAGAAGTTGCCGAAACGTTCTTTAGTGTTTATCGCTACCTCAATCATTTGATTAATGAGAAACGTTTTACTGAAGCAAAAACGATTTTTGACGATTTAAAGATTACCTGGGCAAAAGCCTTTCATTTACCTTAAGCAGGAGGAATAAGCCATGGATTTTGGCTCCATCGGTGGGACGAATTCCATTCAATATTTAGTGGATCAATACATGGCGATTGAATCGCGCCCGCGCGACAAGTTGATTCAGCAAAAAAATGATTTGAACAAGAAGAAAAGTGTCTTCAGCGAGCTCGATTCAAAACTTTCTGCGTTAAAAACCAAACTGGAATATTTGAATGACATCATTGCTTTGCCCTTTCAGGCCAAAAAGGCGGAATCTACCGATGATTCCAGGGTTTCTGTGCAAGTGCAAAATTCTGCTTCCAAAGGGAACCACACCTTAACGGTTTCGCAATTGGCCAAATCGGACACCCGGGTATCAAACCAGTTTTCGAATACCGGAACCGATTTCAGCAGTTTTACGACCGATCAAACTTTCACCATTCAGGTAGCCCATCCTACGGATGACGATCCGAACAATCGGGTGGACATTTCCGTTACCGTTTCTGCCGACACGTTTAGTAAGAATAACGGTGAAGTTTTACAGGATATTGCTCAGGCGATTAATGATGCTATGGCCGAAGCGGTGGCCAATGAAACCATTACCAGTGATGAAGTGGCCCAGGCCTCAATTGTTACCGAACAAAACGGTGTTTCTCGCCTGGTACTTACCAGCGAACAAACCGGCTACACCTACCGCCTGAGCTTTGGAAG
>CAYXUS010000176.1:0-5194 GCA_964468415.1 uncultured Caldithrix sp. | reverse complement strand
CGGCGGAAATTTCCAAGGACTGGGACGGTGCGGTGTTTACGGATATCATGGCCGTGACGGATTCATTGGCTAAATTGCCTTTTGTCGATTCCACGCGCATGGGCGCCATGGGCTGGTCGTGGGGCGGTTATGCCATGATGTGGCTGGAGGGGCACACTACGCGCTTTAAGGCGCTGGTTTCCATGATGGGTGTGTACGATTTGCCTGCCATGTACGGTGCTACGGAGGAGTTGTGGTTCCCTGAATGGGATTTGGGGGGCACGCCCTGGACGAATTACGCGTACTACCAGAAAGCTTCGCCGAGCAATTATGTGCCGAACTTTAAGACGCCGTGTCTGGTCATTACGGGCGAGCGGGACTATCGGGTGCCGTACACGCAAAGTCTGGAATTTTTTACCGGTCTGCAAAAAATGCATGTTCCGTCACGTTTGATCGTTTTTAAGAACGACGGGCACTGGCCGAATTATGTGAAATCGATGCCGTTGTACTACAATGCGCATCTGGATTGGTTTCACCGGTTTCTGGGTGGTAAACCGGCACCGTATGATATGTTGCAAATGATTCGTAACCAAGCTTTTAAATCAAACTAAAGGGGAAAGATGAATTTTAGTAAGTTTAACCGTCAGGCATTGAGCGATGCCTTTAGCTTTTACGCCCGGGCGTTGAATTATCCGTATGACGAACAACGCCATGAATTTCAGAATATTTTTCGAACCATAGAAAAGAATATCGAGAACGAATATGATAATACGCTGGCAACGCGGATTCTGGATATTTTGAACACGTATCAAGGGGAGGAGATGAAAGAGCTGCAAACGGAATACACACGGTTGTTTACTCCGCGGGGGGAGACAAAGCCGAGTATTTCGCTGCGTCTGGGGGACTGGCTGCCAGATGGCGATCTGGCAGCCCTGGAGGAACGCCTTTACGACGTAGGGGTTTCGGTGTACAGCAGTGAATATCCGGACTTCATCTCGCATGTGTTGGAATATTTTGCCTCTATTTTGCCGTATGAGGACGAAACATGGATCGAAGATTTTTTTCGGAAATATCTGGAAAAGCCGATTCCATTGCTCACACAAAAAATTTACAAAGAAAGCAATTTGAATTTTTACAAAGAATATGCAAAGGGGCTGCACGATTTGATTCAATTAATCGGGGAAGCCCTGGAGAGTGATGAAGATTCTTTGGACAACGAAATTTTTAACGGGCCGCTGTCCGATTGATCGCTATCAATCGGACACGGAGCCCGGCGCTGACTGATCGCAATCAGTCAGCGCTGCAACTCACAAACCTTCTCAACAGCTTATGGCTATTCGTATCGATCAAAACCACATTTTTTTGTCGGTGCGGGACCTAATTGGCCCTTCCCGTTCCTCCGAATTTCTCTCTTCTTTTCCCCTGCCCCAGCGCGGCCTTTTGGGCAAAAAGGCCCAGGCCAAAGTGCAGCAAGCCAAGCAAAAGCATTACGGACTTTTCCACACCGAACTCACGGTAAAACAAACTTATGAGTATCGAAATTATCAATTCCATTTGTACGGACGCATCGATGGTGTTTACCAGTTAAAAAATCGTCTGGAAATCGAAGAAATCAAATCCGTCATTTTAACCGCACAGGAATTCAAAAAATTACACATCGAACGTTATCCCCAATTCAGTGAACAGCTTTTATTTTACGCCTATCTTCTTCAGGATGCCCACCAGGGTATCGAAGTGCGAACCTTCCTGATATTGTACAATTTAACCAACGAAAAAGAGCGCATTTTTCCAATACCTTATCAAAGAGTGCAAACCGAACGGCGGATGTTCCAGCGCTTTGACCATATCATCGAACAAATCCAAAGGCAGCAGGCAGCGTTAAGCGCCCGCCGGAACGAATTGAGTCGAATCCGTTTCAGCCTTCCGGAAAAGCGCCCCCAGCAGCAACAAATGATAAAAGCCGTATCCGCTGCCGTGCAGGCCGGGCGACATCTTATGGTTTCGGCCCCGACCGGAACAGGCAAAACCGCCGCCGCACTTTTCCCCGCCATACAGTATGCCTATTTAAACGGCAAAAAAATCTTCTACGTTACCGCCAAGAACAGTCAACAAATACTCGCAGCGGAAACCATTCAAACCCTGCTGAGTCAGGGATTAAAACTTAAAACATTAACCCTTGCCGCATCGCAAAAAATGTGCCTGAACACCGTGCATTTTTGTCACGAAGCATACTGCCCGTTCATTAAAAACTACAACCAGCGTCTGCTACAGGCCAACCTTTTGCCGAACCTGCTTTCAGAGAATTTTATCGATCCCAATGCTATTAAAGAGATCGCCCAAGAGCACACCTTGTGCCCCTTTGAAATAAGCATGGACTTAGTAGGACACGTCGATTTGATCATTGGAGATTACAACTACGTGTTCGATCCCGCTGCCCGTTTAAGACGCCTCTTTGCCCAAAAAGATTACTCCGATTGGATTCTCATCATCGACGAAGCGCACAACCTGTACGATCGCGGAATGCATTACCTGTCACCGCAAATTCAACGGGAGGAGATCAGCTACCTCATCACCCGTGTGGAAACGCAAAAAGCCAAAATATATCGCAAGTTAAAAACCGCATTGCAAGAAATCGATCAATTACTCGACCATTTGCAGAAGGAGGGAGAAATTCATTACGCCCACCGGCAGCACTTTACCCTGCAGTTAAATTTGGAGGCCTGGCACGACGTCTATTTACAATACGAATCCGCATTCATCCGCTACCTTATCCACAAAATAAAAAACAAACTGCTAATTATTGACGACCCGTTAGAGGCATTCTATTATCGTTTCCGTGCTTTCATGAATGTAGCCCGCCTTGACGATCCGGCTTTTGCCACTTACTATGATGCGCAGCAAAACGGCATTTTACATATTCAATGCTGCGATCCGTCCGCGTATCTGGGAGACATCATCGACAAATTCCACAGCGTGATCGCCATGTCTGCCACACTCGATCCGATGGAATTTTACCGGTCAGTGCTTGGTTTTCCCCCCGATCGAACCGACTATTTGCGTTTGGACTCGCCTTTCCCCAGCGAACACCGTAAGTTGATTATCGTACCCGGAATTTCCACGCGATATAATGACCGCGCAAAAAACGCACCCCGAATAGCCGAAATCATCAAAAAAACCGTAGCCGTAAAAACAGGAAACTATTTGGTCTTTTTCCCTTCGTTCAACTTTTTGCAGTTAGTCAATCTGTTTTTGGGGAATGTGCGGGGCGAAAAAATTTTGCAGAAGCCAGGCATGAGCGAAGCCGATCGCGATGGGGTTCTGGCAAAACTAAGACGCGAAAAAAAACCGCATTTGCTGTTGGCCGTAATGGGTGGCATATTCAGCGAAGGCGTGGATTTTAGCGGAGAAATGGCCATCGGGGTAATCGTTGTCAGTCCGGCATTGCCACAGGTTAACTACGCACGCGAACTTCTGCGCAGCTACTACGACCAGCTTAACGGTCAGGGCAAGGAATATGCCTACATTTATCCCGGCATGAACAAAGTCATTCAATCGGTAGGCAGACTCATTCGTTCCGCGACCGACAAGGGCGTGGTACTGCTCATCGGTGATCGTTTTGCCGATGATGCCTACAATATCCTTTTGCCTGATTACTGGTTTCAAAAACACGGCGACGTGACCATCACAACCGATTACGAAAACGCTTTAAAGGAATTCTGGCAAAACATCGACCACGAAAAGTAGAGGTAAAAAGCTGTTTATTTAACTGAGTATCCGGTACCCGATGATTTTTGGAAATTCGATAGTCTCAAGCCGCGGTTGTTCTTCTTTCCTCTAAAATCAAACTGGAAAAATCTGTATTTATCTGCACAACTCGACAACTAAATTTTTAATTTCCTTTTCCGCTAAGTTTTTTTTGCAGGCCGAAACATTCCCCATTTTAAAAGCAATTCTATTACCTCAAAAGCAGCATCTTTTTCGTTTCCGTACCTCTCTTGCTACGCAACTGGTACCAGTACACCCCGCTGCTCACCGGTCTTCCGGCGTCGTCACGGCCATCCCAAATCACCGCATGTTTTCCGATGAGTTGTGGACCATTAACCAGTTGGCATACCCTACGCCCGGTCAGATCGAAAATCTGTAAACGGACTTCCATTGCGCGCGATAACTGAAACACAATGGTCGTAATGGGATTGAACGGATTAGGATAGTTCTGGAGCAAGACAAAACTCCTTGCTTGCATATGAACGGTAGGTAACCCCGTCTGTTCGTTTACATCCAGTTGATAAATCGAGTCCGCATCGTTATTGGAAACCCATAGGTATTGTCCGTCCCAGGTTAATCCATTGGGATAGTTACCGCCCGGGGCCTTAATGGTCCTTACGACCGCAAAGGTAGATATATCGATTTTATGAATCACGTCAAATTCATTCTCAGAGCACCACAGAAATTTACCGTCAAACGCCAGTCCGGTGGGATAGCCCCCGTGTGCAGGATAGGTGGCAATTACATTTCCGAGTGTATCCATACAAAAGGTAGAATCACCGGATGTTTCAATATGTGGACCTTTGGTATCGTTGTGCCACAGCCTTTCCCCGTCCCAGGCAAGGCCGTAAGGATAGCTCTGCGCGGGATCGGCCGGTGTAGGAAATGTTTTTAGCACCGTACCGTCGGAAGTATCCACCTGCTGGATTTCATGGTTCAGATTATCCGTAACCCACAAATAGTTCCCGTCAAAAGTAAGCCCGTACGGTTTGGGAATGGTTGTGGGGATGACTTTTACGATTTCCCCGTTCTCCGGGGCGATCTGGTATAAATAATATGTCCCCGATGCGCCGATCCATAGGCACTTGCCGTCAAACGCTAGGTCGCGTGTATCCCTGGCCGGTGCGGGTATGGCGTGAATAATTTTGCACGTCTCTACTGATTGTGCCGTTAATATTGCCCGGGGGAATAGCACCACGACCATAAACAAGAATCCGAATAATCTTATTGACATAATTGATTTCTCTCCATATGAGTTGATTTATGTTTTTTCACCGCAACAGGAGCATTTTCCGGGACTGCAGCATCCGCTCGCTTTGCAAGCGATAGATATACACTCCGCTGCTCACCGGTCTTCCGGCGTCATTACGGCCATCCCAGATCACCGTGTGTTGTCCGGCTGTCATGCGTCCCTTGGCCAGCGTGCGCACCCGGCGGCCCAGCACGTCAA
>CAYXUS010000175.1:0-4433 GCA_964468415.1 uncultured Caldithrix sp. | reverse complement strand
CGGCAATAAAATGGGGATCGCCCGTATCTTCGCGCAGCATGTCCCACATCATCATGCATTTACCGTAGCCGATGGCTTCCGAAGGGGCGTCGTGGCGCGAGAGAAATTTACTCAAGGGAAAATCGTTCTGCGGATTTACGTAATCCGTAAATTTTTGCAGGGTGGCACGCCGGTAAGCCGCGCCTTGACCGCGTTGTTCCTTAATCAGATGATCGGCCAGATAAACGGTGAGCCCTTCGCACCAGTTGCCGTGTTTAAAATCTACGTAAACGCTGTTGCCCCACCAGTTGTGCAGCAGCTCGTGGGGATAGGAAGAATGCAAAATAAAGGGGAAGCGAATAATTTGCTCTCCCAGCAGGGTAAACGAGGGCATGCCGTAGCCTGTTTCCCAGAAATTCTCGACTAAGGCAAATTTCCAGAAAGGGTAGGGGCCGACGAGCTGGCGGTACATTTCCAGATATTCGCCGGTGGCTACCAGATATTTGTCGGCCAGCGCCCGATCGGGTTCGCGCAAAAAGGCCATTACCTTTACCTTGCCCACCTGTTTGTCGTATTCGTGAAATTTGGCGGCAATCAGAAAAACCTCTTCCATTGGCTCGTTGCTCAGCCAGCTTACCGTGCTTGCCTCTTTTTGCAGCGTGTGACGGATGCGCCTGCCCTGACTGACCACATCCCAGCCCGCCGGCAGACGGGTCGTCAGCCGAAAGGTAATCAGATCGTTGTTAAACCAGGGGATCCAATCGCTGGAACCGGCCAGATAAACGCCCTGCGAGTCGATGATGCCCGGCGTGGTGCTAAAGCCGCGGGCGTATTCTTCGCCCGATTGTTCGATGGGGTAGTAAATGGTTCCGGAATATTGCAAAACGATGGGAGATTTTTGCGCGGAGGGCTGTTTGAATGCAATGCGATAGCGATTTTGTTTGACCCGTTCGGCCACTTGCGGCGCTTCCATATCCATGCCGGTATCCAGCGCGTCCACCTTTTTGGCGATCAGGGTTACGCTTATGCCCGGCGTTAAGGAGGTCACTTTTAGTTGATCGTTCAGCAAAAATTCCAATTTTTCCGAATGCATGCTTTCGGGGATGCGAATCGTATCGGTAACGCGAATGAAATGTTTGTCCGGAATGACTTCCGCGCGAATACCGTGATGAAGGTATTGCCCCTTAGCGGCCAAAATACCAAAAGATAAACTCAATAAGCCTAAAACAATGATTATCCGTTTCATAGTATCCTCACCATTTTGTTTACTTAATAAGCAAAATTCGACGCATGCGCACCTCGTTTCCCGCACGAAGCCGCACGAAATAAATTCCCGATGCCAAATCATTGGCATTCAAACGGAAGGTATGCGTTCCCGCATTCATCCTTTTATGGAGCAGCGTGGCAACTTTTTGCCCGCGCACATCGAAAAGCTCCAGAGAAACCCCTCCGGCCTTTGGAATGGTAAAACGAAGCTGGGTTTCACTGTTAAAAGGATTGGGAAAATTTGCTTGCAGATGCAGCCGCCGGGGAAGCGGTGCACCGAAATCGATCCCTGTTTGCGTGTCAACCGTAAATTGCCATGAAGCTACCGATTCAAGCCCGCATTCGTTTTTAACCTTAACCATTGCCGAATGAAGTCCGTCTGCCAATTTCTTTAAAGGCTTGAATGAAGCGGAAGTGGCCGTGACCTCCGTTTGAGACGAGACTTCCACACTGTCGAGAAACATTCGTACCGATGTTTCGTCGATTGGGGTAAATGGATCGATGAAAGATGCTTGGATTGCCGGCAGGGAATCGCTTATTTGGCCACGCGGAAGCACACGAAAAATATTGGGGTAACCTTTTAAAGGTAATTTTTTAGTCCAGGCATTATTAACAACATTTGCTTCGGTAATCTTACTTTCGGCTTTTACGTACGGCCCAAAATAGAAATAGGCACTTACCATCGAATCAGTCATGGTGCAGGTCGTATCGATGCGCAGTGTGTCACCGGGGGCCACGCCGGGAATGCGTAACGTATCCACAACCCAATCGGAACCGGCCTCAAAAGTTCTGTTCAACGAAAGGAAAAAATACAAGTCTGTGGAATCGGTCTTCAAGTTACCGCGGTTGGTAATCTCTATCGAAACGGGAAAAGTATCGCCCAATCTTAGCGTATCTACGTTTATTTGAGCCGTCGTTACGATATCCGAGAACTCGTTCCGAAAATAAATAAAACACCAAACGGTATTCAAATTCGGATGGCCGTTGGAATATCCGGGCCAGTCGTATTGTGCGCCTTTGCCTTCATAGTTTGCTCCGTAGTGCCCCAAGCTTTTGTCGCCTGCCGGATCGTTAACAATAACCGTGGTCGCGTTTCGGTCGTAACCGATTACGGAAATGTAATGCCCGGAACTGGTAATGCTGTTTAACAAAACAAAAGGGCGTTTGCCATTGGCTTCGGTCATCAGCTTTTCTCGCGTGGGACTCCAGTCCACATAGGAATACAAGCCGTGCTTACGGGCGTATTCGGCCATAAAACCTTTGGTGTCCGACCAGGCTTCGCTTCCGTGCCGCACAATAAACCCAAAGGCGCCGTAACCTTTTGTCCCGTCGCGGTCATAGGCCCAAATATCAAAGGTGAAGCCATTGTAGGTGTATTTTTCGGCGATGTAGTCTCCGTAATAGGTGGTGTGCGTAAAAGGATTGTACACGGTGCGGGGACGCCTGGGTAAAATGTCGTAGTAAGAGAGGCACATCACGGCGGCCGTACCTCCGCAGGCCGAGCATCCGTTAAACCAGGTAGGGGAGTCGTAGCATTGGTGCACGTAAGGCATCTCAAAGCTGTAAGCGCTGCCGCTTTCCACGCGAGTCGGTTTGGCCGTTTTTAACGAAGACGGATTTAAACGTTCCGTTTTGCTGATTACAACGGGAGTGGCTTCGGGCAATACCCGGAGCGAAGCCGAAAAGGGCACCGCGAAAATTTCGTTCTTATTTTGGTGAAATTCGGTAAAAAACAATTTTCCGTTAAGAGCAAGCGTTGCATAGCGCTCCATACGCTGTGGTGTGTCGGTAAGGCGTACGAGCTCACGGCTTTCTTGCTTCCACATAAACAAATCGCTGTTAAGCACCCGTTCGCTTGTCACAATTTCATTTTTCGTAAAAACGATGGACGTTCCGTCAGGGTTCCACAAGGGCTGGGTTACTTTTTGGGCGATTTGCTCTTGCCGTCGGGATTGCACATCGTAAATGTACAAATTCCCCGAAAAATCCTGAAACAGTACCATCTCTTTCGTGGGATTCCAGCGCGGATTAAAATACCCTCTCTCACTTTCGGTTACGTAAACCTCGTTGCCTGTTTTGACTTCCAGAATGTGCAATTGATCCGCCTCGTCATTGTAAACGACAAATCGTCCGTCATAAGAAACAGGGGCCAAATTCGCGTAGGTGCCCAGATCAAAGGATTTGAGAACCGTTCCGTCCGTTGTCGTGAGCAATAAAGTATTTCCGATGGTAAAGGCAACACGTCCTTTTTTGTCCATGGTTGGCACGCCCGCAAGTGCCACGGGTTGGTGCAACCTGATAATTTGCGAAGTACGCACGTCGAATACGCAAGGAATTTGTTCGAGGTTTTCGTTAAACATTTTGAACGTCACGTAGCGGCTATCGGCAGACCATCCGGCAAAAGGAGCAATGCCAAATCCGTTGGCCAGAAGTATCGATTCATTGGACGCTAAATTCAACAGGTAAAGACCGGGCGCTTCATCGGTATCGTACAAAAGCCAGTGGCCATCGGGTGAAACATGCAGATATTTTTTCCCGGCATCCTGTTCAAAAGGAGAAGCAGTCAATAACGAACTTAAAGTTACACTCCAAAAAAGAAGAATGAAGATCCTTTTCATGCATAATTCCTTAACGTAGGTACGTGATTCAATTTGTTTGAAGAATGTACTAACCTTGGTAATGATAATCAACTTTTGTCCCGTCGGCTTCAGCAGGAAATGGTAAGGCAAAATCCATTTGATTCTATTCTAATCTATCCTTAAATTTGAAACTTTTATGGGAAGTAAATTGAATTTTTTTAGAGATTTAAACTTAAAAATCGTATTGAAGGAGTGCTGGTATGTTAAAACCTCAGAAGAAAAAAATAACCAAGAAGGACCTGAAAGAGGATAAATTTGTCGAAACTGCCTTATTGGCCAAATCGTATGTGGAAGAAAATTACACCAAAATATTGGTTGGTTTGGGTGTGGTCTTGGTTTTGGCCGTGTTGATCATGCTTTACTTAAATCACCGTTCCCAGCGTCTGGAACAGGCCAAAACACTGCTGGGCGAGGCCCAAATTGAATACCAGAACATGCATTACAACAAAGCCAAAGCGATGCTGGAACGCCTTATCGATGAATACGACGGAACCGATGCCGCTGTTCAGGGATATTTTGTTTTGGCCGATTTGTATTACGACCAAAACA
>CAYXUS010000174.1:0-15145 GCA_964468415.1 uncultured Caldithrix sp. | reverse complement strand
CAGTTTTGCCCGGGTTTGCGACTGGGAAGCTCAGTTGGGAGAGCGTTCCGGCAGAGAAAAAAATGCTTTAAAATTTGAATTGCATTCCGCTTTAGCCTAATTTACGTCAGACACCAATTCGGAGATTCTATTATGAGCTTTGGCATGACAGAAATTTTAATTATTCTGGCCATTATTCTCATTCTTTTCGGCGGCAAACGCATTCCGACATTAGCACGAAGTTTGGGGGCAAGCATTCGTTCGTTTAAAAAAGGAATCGAAGACGCCACCGACGAACACAAACCCTCTGACAAAATGTAAGCTGCTAAAGCCATTACGTCTTACCGCTCTGTCACGTCCTTTTGCTTGATTTTTGTGATTCAAGGATATTTCCTTTAAAATAGCTCATTTCCATTTGGCATTCGATTTGCAATAATAGGGCAAAAAAGAATGACTTGTGGGTAAAACGGATTTAGAAAGTGAAACGGATTACGGAACCCCGCAAAGAACTCTGCAAATGAAAAGGAGGGTACTATGAACCTGGAAAAATTTACCATAAAAGCGCAGGACGCTATTGCCGAAGCGCAGCGTCTTGTTATGGAACACGGACAACAACAAATCGAGCCGGAACACATCCTTAAGGCCCTGTTGGCCGATTCTGAAGGGGTGGTTCAGGCCATCGTAAAAAAATACGGAATTCCTTTGCCGCAACTGGAACAAAAACTGGATGCGGCTATCGACAAATTTCCCCGCGTTTCGGGCGTGGGACAAACCTATTTGAGTCAGCGGGCCAATAAGGTTTTGAACGAAGCCTTTAACGAAGCACGCAATCTGAAAGACGAATTCATCAGCACGGAACATTTGCTTTTGGCCATCAGCGAAGAAAAAGAGGGCGAAGCCGGACGCATTTTGGCTTCCTTCGGTTTGACCAAGGAAATGATTCTGCGCGCCCTGATGGAAATTCGCGGCAACCAGCGCGTAACCGATCAGAATCCGGAAGCCAAGTATCAGGCACTGGAACGGTACGGCCGGGACCTGACCGATCTGGCACGTAAAGGCAAGCTGGATCCGGTGATCGGCCGCGACGAGGAAATTCGTCGGGTCTTGCAGGTGCTTTCGCGTCGTACCAAGAACAATCCGGTGCTCATCGGTGAGCCGGGCGTGGGTAAAACCGCCATTGTGGAAGGCATTGCCCACCGCATCGTGAACGGTGACGTGCCGGAAAACCTGAAAGACAAACGCATCGTCGCGCTGGACTTGGGTTCGCTGATTGCCGGTGCCAAGTTCCGCGGTGAATTCGAAGAGCGTTTGAAGGCGCTGCTCAAAGAGGTGATCGAATCCGAAGGCAAGATCATCCTGTTTATCGACGAGTTGCACACGCTGGTAGGTGCCGGTGCGGCCGAAGGCGCTATGGACGCCTCGAACATGATGAATCCGGCACTGGCCCGCGGAGAGCTGCATGCGGTTGGAGCTACCACGCTGGATGAGTACCGCAAATACATCGAAAAAGATGCGGCTCTGGAACGCCGTTTCCAGCCGGTGCTGGTGGACGAACCTTCGCTGGAAGACACCATTTCCATCTTGCGCGGATTGAAGGAAAAATACGAAGTGCACCACGGTGTGCGCATTAAGGATTCGGCCATTGTGGCTGCGGCTACGCTTTCCAAACGCTATATTAACGACCGCTTTTTGCCGGACAAAGCCATCGACTTGATTGACGAAGCGGCTTCCAAGTTGCGCATCGAAATCGATTCCATGCCGGAAGAACTGGACGACGTGGAACGCCGCATCAAACAGTTGGAAATCGAAATGGTGGCTTTGAAGAAGGAAAAAGACGAGGCTTCGCGCAAACGGCTGGAATTGATCAAAAAAGAAAAAGCCGATCTGGAAGAAAAGGCCAAACAGTTGCGCACGCAGTGGAAAGCGGAACGCGAAACCATTCAAAAGATTCGCGAATTGAAATCGAAAATCGAAGAATACCGCACGCAAATGGAAATTGCCGAGCGCGAGGGTAAGCTGGACAAAGTGGCTGAAATTCGCTACAGCTTAATTCCGGAAGCGGAAAAAGAGATTGAACAGTTGAATAAAAAACTGGCCGAAATCCAAAAAGGCCATCCCATGCTCAAGGAAGAAGTGGACGAAGAAGACATTGCCGAAATCGTTTCGCGCTGGACGGGCATTCCGGTACAACGCATGCTGGAAAGCGAAAAAGAGAAGCTGCTTAAAATGGAAGAACGCTTGCGTCAGCGGGTGGTTGGTCAGGACGAGGCCATTCAGGCCGTGTCCGATGCCGTGCGCCGTTCGCGTGCCGGTTTGAGCGATAAAAACCGTCCCATCGGATCGTTCATCTTTCTCGGTTCCACGGGTGTGGGTAAAACCGAGCTGGCCAAAGCGCTGGCCGAATTCCTGTTCGATGACGAAAATGCCATGATCCGTATCGATATGTCGGAGTACATGGAACGCCATTCGGTTTCGCGCCTGATCGGATCGCCTCCGGGCTACGTTGGCTACGAAGAGGGCGGTCAGCTTACCGAACAGGTGCGGCGCAAACCCTATTCCGTAGTGCTGCTGGACGAAATCGAAAAAGCGCATCCGGAAGTGTTCAACATTCTGTTGCAGGTGCTGGAAGACGGCCGCCTGACCGACAACAAGGGGCGCACGGTCGATTTTAAGAATACGATTATCATCATGACTTCGAACCTGGGCGCCAGTTACATCCGCGAACGTTCGGAAAACGTTACGCAGGATAAGCTGGAAGAAGTGTACGAAGACATCCGCAAGAATGTGATCGAATTTCTCAAACAGAAGTTGCGTCCGGAGTTCCTGAACCGTGTGGACGACATCATCGTCTTCCGTCCGTTGAACAAGGACGACATGAAAGACATTGTGAAGTTGCAATTCAAACGCGTACAGGAAATGCTGGCCGAGCAGGATTACTACGCCGAACTGACGGACGAGGCCATCAACTATCTGGTGGAAAAAGGCTACGATCCGGCCTTTGGTGCGCGACCGTTGCGTCGCTTGATCCAGAAGGAGCTGGTCAACGAACTGGCCAAAGAAATCATTGCCGGCAAGCTTGCGCCCGGCGACACGGTGGTCATTTCGGCCAATGCCGAGGGGCTGGTCTTCTCCAAAAAACGAGAAGCGGCGTAAATCGGTTAACCATACATCAAGGGGATGCAAATCGCATCCCCTTTTCTTTTTTATGAGCAAATGCCCGCTTTCAGGTGAAGGTGAGAGAGGCTTCTCTCCTTGCAAAGAGCTCCGCGGCGCGGAGCCCCGGGCAAGAGAATTACGAATTGTCCGGCGGACGGTAGGGAGGAGATGAAAAATGAAAAATGAAAAATGAAAAATGAAAAAGGAAAAAGGAATAAAGGGAAATTACCAATTGTCCGTAGGATACCTGCCCCCGAAAGGGCCACTTTGTGACGGCACGGACTAAAGTTGGGTATGACGCTTGCACAGCTCCCCCTTTTACCCTTAACCCTTTACCTCTTACCTCCCAGTCACCGAAGCAAAGCACGCCGCACGCCGAAAATACGATTAATCCCGAAGGAATGCATCCAACTTATCATCCATTAAGCACGCAGCCTCTCAACGAATCCGTACCCATTTGCGCGGTCGGCGGGCGAGAATCACCCTGCTTTGCTCCCCGGTTTTTTAATCTTTTGACCCGTCGAAATGCCTTGCGCATCTAAAAATTCGAATTGAAATTAAGCTAACGACAGGAGTTCGCAATGGCAAAAATTGACAAAGATACGACCATCGAAGAAATTGTGGAAGAGCATCCGGAATTGGTGCGTCCCATGCAGGAAATGGGGATTCAGTGCATGGTGTGCGGCGAGCCGGTTTGGGGCACCCTGGAAGAAAAATTGAAAGAAAAGGGCATGGCCGATAAAATGACGGAAATTATTGTGAAGCTGAATACGTTAGCAGAAGAAAAATAAACAAAGGAAACCCATGAAAAATATTCGCTGGAAAAAGTTAATTATTTTTAGTTTGTTGGGCATGGCGGCCGGTTATGCCTATTATTATTTTATCGGTTGTGCCAGTGGAAGTTGTGCTTTAACCAGCAATCCCTATTTAATGACCGGTTACGGCCTGGGAGCGGGTATTGTTTTGGGATGGGATACCCGTAAAAAGAAAACCAGCGAAGCGGAAAAATAGATGGATTTTTTTCTTTACGCCACCATTATTTTTGTCGTTTTGTTTGTGGCCTTTCAGGTGTACATGCAAACCATCGGGCATTTTAAAAAAGGGAAGAAAATATCGAACATCCCACCCGATTTGTTGCGCAAAATAGAGCGCCATCCCCAAACTTTGCTCTATTTTTACACGCCAAAGTGTTCGGCCTGCCGCACCATGAATCCGCTGATTGGCCGGTTAAGTCAGAAATTCCCGAACATCATAAAAATAGATTTACTGGAAGAAACGGAACTCGGGCGCATCTTCGGAATTTTGGGCACACCGACCATTGTTCTCATGGAACGCACCACCATTCGCTATTTTGGGGTCGGTGTCCGCAAAGAAGCCTTTTTACGGAGTCTTTTACAAAAGGGAATTTCTTCCTGATTGTACCTTGCAAAATTAAATCCTCTTTTACCAGCTTTCTGCCAAAGATTATTTGATTTTAATAGTTCTTGTTTTACTGTAATTTAAGCTAAAAAAATTGAATGATTGGCCGAAAGTAAAAATACTTCCAAAAAATCAGGGGACTTTATGGGGACCAAACCGGGCTTTAGCGAAAAAGAACTGGATGTTTTAGAACGCATTCCACTTGAGTTAAAAGAATATCAGCATCTGTATGACCGGGGACTGGAACTAATCCAAAATGAACCCAAAAGCAAAGAATTACTTTCTGCCATTTTAGATGATTATCTTAAACGTCTAAACGATCTTCCTCCCACAGAAATTTCGCTGGAAAAATTAAATTCGTATGATGATGACGTAAAAGAAAAGATCAAATCCCTCATTCTGTTCGGCACTCAGGCAGCGCTCATTCGGGAAAATTCCGAAATTCAACGCCACCTTAAAGAGATTAATCAGAAATATCAAAATTTGCTGAGCGTGGTTACGCACGAATTCAAAAATTCCCTGACCTCAATTTACGGCTACAACCGAATTATTCGTAAAAAAATACAGCAAAACAAAACCGACGGACTTTTACCCTTAACTGAAAACATCGACCGCTTGACCAAAAATCTTTTTGCCATGGTGGATACGCTGTTGAATATGTTTTTAATCGAAGAGGGGAAATTAACACTGGATCGCCAGCTATTCGACCTGGTGGAAGATGTAATTGAGCCGATTGTGGAAGAAATAAGGTTGCCGTTGGAACATCGCAAGCAAAAAGTTGTCATTAAAAAAGAAAAAGAAAAAAACATCTTTTTTGGCGATTTGCATTTGTTGCAAGTGGTTTTTCGCAATTTGCTTTTGAATGCCATTCAATACGGAGATGAAGAATCGGAAATAGAAATTTCGATCTTTCCCGGAGACAAAGAACTCGAAATTCATTTTCTGAATTACGGAGAAGTTCCGGATGAGAAGAATCTGCCGCAAATTTTTAATAAATTTTCCAGATTTCACCGTAAAAAAGGCAGGGGCAATGTGGGGCTTGGACTTTACACGGTAAAAAATATCGTGGAAATGCACGGTGGCAGCATCGAAGCACAATCCAAGCCAGGTGAATGGATAAAATTTTTAATCAAATTACCTAACACGTATGCAAATTCGGGAGCCTCCGAATGAGTGATATCGTTCGTTTTCATGTTCCGTGCAAAACGGAATACACGCGTATGGTAGAAGATTTTGCCGAACTAATCGCTTCTTACTTGCACGTGCCCGAAGTCGATAAGAACAGTTTATCGCAGAATTTGCGGGCCGTAATGAACGAAGTGTTCATGAACATCGTTAAACATTCCAATACTGCCGCCATTGACGAGATGGTACGCTTTCAGTTCGAAATGGGCATGAAGTTTATTTTGATTTCTATTTTTGATCATGGCCCGGGCTTTCAGGCAGAATCGTACTACCCGCCATACCCCCAATATCTTCTTGGACGTAAATTTTTGCTGAACAAAGTGCTTGACGGCTGGGTTTACTACACCATTCTCGATCCGTTTACCGTTTCTTTCTCGTTTGAGCAGGGCGATTTTAAGGATGATCCTGAAATTCTCGATCCCGGAGTGTTGCAAGATCACGGATTGGGACTTTCTATCATCACCAAATTGATGGATTACGTTACGTACACGTACATTGGCGAAGGAAAGTTCGACTGGAAAATCGTTAAGAATCTTTCGCCAGTGCCTGCCAAATGAGGCGCTTTCGGTCTAAAAGGCATTCCCGTTACATTTTGTCACTTCGTTAAAATGATCTGAGTCACGTAAAAAATTTACGCGAATAGATGATATTTTGATGTAAAAATGTTATATTAAGAGTCAGCAAAAATAGTTTTACGGAGTTGTTCATTTTACCAAAAAAGGGGGAGTTATGACTCAGGAACTCGTTCAACCATTAACCACGCTTTCCGAAGATGAACAAATGTTTTACGACTCGGTTCGGGAATTTGCCGAAGAACAGGTAAAACCCCATTCCCGCGAAATGGACGAGAAAGCCAAGATGGATCCGGAAATCATTAAAAGCTTTTTCGAAATGGGTCTGATGGGAATTGAAGTTCCGGAAGAATTCGGCGGGGCTGAAACCAACTTTTTTATGGCGATTTTAGCCATTGAAGCATTAAGTTACGTAGATCCGGCGGCAGCCATTATTGTGGATGTGCAAAACACATTGGTCAATAATGCCTTTTTGCGTTGGGGGAGCGACACACTCAAGAAAAAATATTTACCCCAATTGGCCTCGGAACGTCTGGCGGCTTACGCGCTTTCGGAAGCAGGGTCGGGCAGCGATGCTTTTGCCCTGCGTTGCCGTGCCACGGACAAAGGGGATTACTGGGAACTGAACGGACAGAAGTTGTGGATTACCAATGCCGGTGAGGCCGAAGTGTTCATTATTTTTGCCAATGTCAATCCCGAAGCGGGTTACAAGGGCATTACCGCTTTTGTGGTAGAAAGAGATTTCGAAGGATTTACGGTAGGCAAGAAAGAAGACAAATTGGGCATTCGGGCTTCTTCTACCTGTGAACTAATTCTGGAAAACTGCAAAGTTCCCAAAGAAAATGTTTTGGGTGAAATTGGCAAAGGCTACAAAGTAGCCATCGAAACGCTGAACGAGGGACGCATCGGAATTGGAGCGCAAATGGTGGGATTGGCCCACGGTGCACTGGATGCAACCATTAAATACGTAAACGAGCGCGAACAATTCGGGCAGCCCATTGCCAAGTTTCAGGGCGTGCAATTCCAGTTGGCCGAAGCAGCTACCAAGCTGGAAGCAGCCCGCCTTTTGGTGTACAATGCCGCCCGTATGAAAATGGCCGGGCAAAAATTTATCAAACAAGCCGCTATGGCCAAGTTCTTTGCCTCGCAGGTGGCCCAGCACATTACCTCACTGGCTATCGATTTGTTTGGCGGCTATGGTTTTACCAAAGAATATCCGGTTGAAAAATTCTTCCGCGATGCCAAAATCGGTACCATTTACGAAGGCACTTCCAACATGCAATTGGTTACCATTGCCAAACAAATTTTGTGATTTTGCGAAAATAAAAACGGGAATCTTTTTTAATAAAAAGTGGTTTTAAAAAAATAATACATGTGTGACGGGAAGCCTTTTGCCGAAAGGCTTCCCCTTTTAAAATATGAATTAACTGGATTTTAGTCCTTAAATTTATTAGCTTTTGCTCACTTCAAGGATGACACGTTGGCAGGGTAGGTGAACATTTTAATTCAACACAAAAAGGTAGATGTGTTTTATGTTAAATTGCGACAAAGTACGCGCCGGTTTACGGACATCTATTTTCGGCAGAACACTCTATTGCTTTCAGGTGATCGATTCGACCAATGCGTACCTGCTAACGTTGGCCCGGGACGGCGCTCCTGAAGGTACTGTTGTCCAGGCCGATTTTCAGACCGCAGGTCACGGACGACAAAAGCGAAGATGGTTGAGTGCCCCGGGACAGAACCTGTTATTCAGCATTCTTTTGAAACCCGAACTGGAAATTGACTATTCCAAAAAAATCATGCTGGCCACGGCCATTATTCTGGCCAATACCATCGAAAATTATTTACAGGCTCATCAGCTCGATCCCGTCCAGATTTCTTTTAAATGGCCGAATGATTTGTTGGTGAATGGCAGAAAATTAAGCGGTATCCTCGCCGAATCGATTTTGCGTGACAAAAAAATCGAGGCGATGGTATTGGGCATCGGCATTAATTTGAACGAACCCGTGGAAAAAATGCCTCCGGAAATTCGCGATATTGCCACTTCGTTGCGCAGTATTACCGGCCAATCGATCGATCGGGAAGAATTCCTTTGTATGTTTATGCAAGAGTTTGAGAAAAATTACGAACGCTTTGAACGTAATTTTTACGACCATGTGGTCGATGAATGGAAAGAGCGTTGCGATCAGTTTGGCCAAAAAGTAACAATTCGTACCCCGTTTGGAGAAGAAATCGGAATTATTAAAGATGTGAACGAATCGGGCTACCTGGTGTACGAAGATCAAAAAGGTGTATTAAAAGCATTAATCGCCGGAGAAATTACAAAGAGTAATCATGTTACTGACGTTTGATATTGGCAATACCCATACTGTTGTTGGCTGCTTTCAAGGCGAAGAACTGATAGCCCACTGGCGTATTACTTCCGAAATGGCACGTACCGAAGACGAATTGGGCGTTTTGCTGCACTATTTTTTTCTGCAGGAAAATTTGAACATAAAAGATGTAAAAGGCATTTGCATTTCGTCGGTTGTGCCCGATTTGACCATTATTTATCAGTTTCTGAGCCGACGCTATTTTAAAATAGAACCTTTGATTATCGATGCGTTTATCGATTTGGGTATTCAGGTAAAATACAAAAATCCGGCTTCGGTCGGGGCCGATCGCCTGTGCAATGCGGTTGCCGGTGTGCACAGGTACGGAGCTCCGGTGATGATTGTTGATTTTGGTACGGCGACCACCATCGATTGTATTAATGAACAAAAAGACTATTTGGGAGGCATTATTGCTCCGGGTATTATGACTTCTATCGAGGCTTTGCACTTAAAAGCGGCCAAATTGCCCAGAGTAAATTTTGAATTTCCCTATCGGTTTATCGGAAAAACCACCGAAGAAAGCATTCAGAGCGGGGTTTTCTGGGGAACGGTATTTATGATTGAAGGGCTGATCGAGAAAATAAAACAAGAATTGGGTGAAAACAGCCGGGTTATTGCTACAGGGGGACTGGCCGATAAAATCATTCAACACACTTCCTGCATCGAGAAAGTCGATCCGTATTTAAGTTTGGAAGGCATGCGCCTGATTTATTTGCGGAACAAACCTGCCTGAAGCGGCGGTTGCAAACAGGCGCAAAATCGTAAGCGCAAATTGGTTACGAATTCATAAAATTCAGGTTGACATTCAATGGACGAACGAAAAAAGATCTTACTTATCCATCGTAACAACGTTATTCAAGAGCGGCTGGCGCGTTATTTGCGCGAAACCGGTTTCTCGGTAATTGTGGCCCCAAACATTCAGGATGTGTACTCTTTGACACGCACGATGAAACCCGATCTGATTTTGTGGGGCACCTCGCTCACCGCGCCTTCCAAAGAAGTAATCCGGAAAATTAAATCAAGTAAAGAAGGCACCTTTATTCCCATTATTGTCATGATTCCCGATGTGGAGTTGTTCGAACGTCTGGAAATTAAAAAGTTGGGCATTGACGATACGGTCGACCTGACGCCCAATTTCAGTGAGCTTAAAATCAAAATCATGATTTTACTCGAACAGCGGGAAAGATTGATCAACTACGAACGAAAAATGTGGGACCTGCAACGCATTGTGGAACTGCAACACAACATTTTGCGCCTGCACGATGTGATGCATCTGGGTGAAGTGGTCAACGATTTTATCTATTCGGTGCTCGATCCGGACTACCTGATTCATTTTATTTACGATGTAAAAAAGAAAGAATACGAATTCAGCAGCGTGCTCTCCAAAACACGCATGCGCAATAAAATCAAAGACGAAATTCTGGATTTGCCCTTTTGGCAGCAATATTTTCTCAGCCATCCCAAGCTCGATCCCGATGTGTTAAGCGATTCGTACGTGCTGGAATTTCTCAAAACCATCGGGCTGGATGCACGCACCTATTACCAATTTCCCATTAAAGTAAACTCCAAAATTAACGGCCTTATTTTGCTGGGCTTCAAGAATGATTACCGGCTTTCCCGTGAAAAATACAATGAAATTCTGTTTGTGACCGATACCCTGCAAAGCCGTCTGGCCGAAATTCTAAAACGTCCGGCACCCACGGAACGCCAGGATGACACAACGAGCATTCGCTATTTGTACAAACGTTTGAACGAAGATAAAATCGCCAAACATTTGAATGAACAGTTGCTGGCGCACTTTAAAGGCGATGTGAGTATTTACTTTAATTTTCACGAAGGCTTTCGCTTCTTGTACCCTCAGTATTCCTTTCAGGCAAACGGAGAAACCAATTTTTTGGAAAAGGAAAAACCGCCCGTACTGCTTTTGAAAGATTACCCGACACTGGAGAAATTTCTGGAATCGGACATCAGCAGCATTGTGCTGGATTTTACTCAGGATAACGCCGCCGATGTGCAAAACATTTTGTCTTTAACCGGCAAAGAATATCGGGTGGGTGTTATTTTTAATATTCGCATCGGCACGGAGAAAAAAGGCTTGATGGTGGTGGCCTCGCAAAACAGCCACCATGTGTTTACTCCCGACCGCATCATGGAAGCCGAGCAAATGATTGCCAACGCCACGGCCGTGCTGGAAGAAAGCAGGGTGGTAAAGCAGGCGCAAAAAACACTTAAGCAGTTGGATCGCATTTTTGAATTGGGCAAGGAACTCACTCTGGAAAACGACATTTCCGAACTGTTAGACAAAATTGCCACGGCGATCCGCCGCACATTGGGCTGGAATATTGTAATTCTGGATCAGATCGATCCTTACAGCGGGCAAGTAAAAAATGTGTGTTACTACGGCTTGACCTCTGCTGCGTACAAACGCCTGCGTGCCAAATACAAGAATGCGTTTTACCGCGGGTTGATCGACCGATGCTTCAAGATTAGCCATTCGTATTTTTACGACAATATTCTTAGCAAAGAACGCATTACTCCCGAAGATCAGTTGCAATTCCAACTTTCACTGGGGCGCGAATGGAGCGATGACGACTGGCTGTTTGTACCCATTCGCAGCCGGGGGCGCGAACTGGGCTACATTGCGGTAAACGATCCGGTGGATCGGGTACGGCCTTCGGAAGAGAAGGTGCGCAGTCTGGAATATTTTGCCAACCAGGCCGCCGTGGTTCTGGAAAATGCCAAACTGTACCAGGACCTGAAAAACTCCGAAGAAAAATACCGCCTGTTGGCCGAAACCATGACCATGGGATTGGTGACCTGTGATTTTAAAGGCAAAATCATTTATGCCAACCAAAGTTTGCTTTCTCTGTTGCGCTACAAAGATCGCGATGCTTTGTTGAACGTGAGTTTTTACGAACTTTGTTCGCTTAAAACCCGCGGCGAGCTGGAGAACCATATCGTAAAGTTAGCTCAGAAGGATATTTCGCACCGCGAGCTGGAAAAACTCTCGCGCGAGGGGCTGGAAATCGAATTGATGAGCAACGACAACGAATACATTCCGTTTAAGATTTACCTTTCGCCCTACTATGAAAATGTGAAAAAAGCAGGCTTCATCGGGGTTCTTTCCGATTTGCGTCCCCAGCGCCGTCTGGAACAATTGAAGGCCGATTTTAATTCCATGATCGTGCACGATTTGCGTTCGCCGCTGAACATCATTCAGGGCTACATCGACATTGTGCGTAACCAGATTGTGGGCAATATTTCGGACGAGCAGGCCGAGCTGTTAACCATCGCCAAAGAAAATGTGGACAAGGTGCTCAAATTGATTGACAATTTCATGATCGCTTCCAAACTGGAAGCCGGGCGCTTTGAGCTGAACATCGAAATTCATTCCATAAATGCATTAATCGAAACGGTGTACAAACATTACCAGGTTCTGGCCAAAAAGAAAAACATTACCATGGAGCTGGACCTGGACGACAAAATTTCCTTTTTACAGTTCGACCGCATGCGCATTGAGCAGGTATTGAATAATTATTTGAGCAATGCCTTAAAATTTACCGACACCGGCGGTAAAATTACCATCATGAGCCGCCTGGTCAAAGAGAAAAACGAGTTGACCGACGAAGAGGTTATGGCCGTTCACGTGGCCGTTAAAGATACGGGAGTGGGCATTCCGCCGGAAGAACAGGAAAAAGTCTTCAGCAAATACGAGCAAACCGAAGCAGGCAAAGATGCTTCCTTAAAAGGAACCGGTCTGGGGCTGGCCATCAGCAAAGAAATCATTACCCTGCACAAAGGGCGCGTGTGGGTCGAAAGCCAGCCGGGCAAGGGAAGTACCTTCTATTTTAGCTTACCGATCATTCCAATTAAAATTTAATCTTGACGACTATGGCGAAGAAAAAAGCTGACAAACCGACGCCCTTAATGGAGCAGTACCTCAAAATCAAGGCCGATTACAAGGACGTGCTCTTATTGTATCGGATGGGCGATTTTTACGAGACCTTTTACGACGATGCCAAAGTGCTGGCACGCACCCTGGGCATTGCGTTAACCAAGCGATCTCACGGCAAAACGGCCGATGTGCCTTTGGCCGGATTTCCCTACCACGCTCTGGACAATTACCTGCCCAAATTGCTGGGTGCCGGGTTGCGGGTGGCCATTTGTGAGCAGGTGGAAGATCCCAAACTGGCCAAAGGCGTGGTAAAAAGGGAAGTGGTAGAAATCGCTTCGCCCGGAGTGACGCTTTCGGATAAACTGCTGGACAGCCGCAGCAACAATTATTTGGTGGCCGTGCATTGCCGCAATGGCAATTGCGGCATGGCCATTGCCGATGTTTCGACCGGTAGCTTTCAGACCACCGAGTTTGCCCAAGAACATTTGCTGGATCAACTGATTCGTTACCAGCCCAGAGAAGTTTTGGTGGCGGCTTCCAAAATGGAAGATTGCAAGCAACGGTTGGCTAACCGTTTGAACGCGGTGCTCACCAAGCGCGACGATTGGCTGTTCGATCGGGACTATGCCTACCAATTGCTTTTGCAACATTTTAAAACGCACTCCCTAAAAGGCTTTGGAGTAGAAGAATTGAACGAAGGCCTGGTGGCGGCCGGAGTGATCATTCATTACCTGCAGGAAAATTACAAAACCCGGCTGGAACATTTCATCAATTTACAGCGCATCAATCTTTCGCAGTACATGATTCTGGACGAAAGTACCCGACGCAATCTGGAAATTGCCGAATCCATGTCGGGAGGTGGTGTACGCAGCACGCTGCTGCATTACATCGATTATACCGTTACTCCGATGGGAGCGCGTTTGTTCAAACAGTGGATTCAGCAGCCCTTGTTGGACAAAGAAGCCATCAATCGGCGGCTGGACATTGTGCAGGAACTGTTTGAAGATTCTTCGCTGCACACCCGCCTAAAAGACGAACTGAAAAGCGTCTTTGATACCGAGCGCCTGTTGGGAAAAATCGTAACCGGTCGGGCCAATGCCCGCGATGTGCTCAATTTGGGGCAATCGCTCAAACAAATTGTCCCCCTGCAACAGGCTTTGCGCGAATCGGGATGTGCCCGATTGCAGGCATACTTCGAAGGCTTTATTCCTTTGAGCGAATTAACCGACCTGATCGATGCGGCCATTGCGGAAAATCCCCCGCTGACCATTCAGGAAGGGGGCATTATTCGTCCCGGTTACAATGCCGAGCTGGACGAATTGCGTGAAATTTCGGAGCACGGCAAGGATTGGCTCATTCAATATCAGGAAAAAGAACGGGTGCGGACAGGCATCCCTACTTTAAAAGTGAATTACAACAAGGTGTTTGGTTATTACATCGAAGTGACCCATGTGCACAAAGATAAGATCCCTCCGGAATACATTCGCAAGCAAACATTGGTCAATGCCGAGCGGTTCATCACACCGGAGCTAAAGGAATGGGAAGACAAAATTCTGGGCGCGGAAGAGAAAATTAATCAACTGGAATACGAGCTTTTTCAGGAAGTGCGCAAAGAAATCGGCCGCTACGTAGAGCCCATCCAGACCAATAGCCGCTTGATTGCCGAACTGGATTGCTTTTTGAGCCTGGCCGAGGCAGCCCGGGAAAATAATTACGTTCGACCGGTTGTGGACGATTCCGATGTGTTGGAAATTAAAGAAGGGCGCCACCCGGTGGTGGAAAAAACGTTGCCTCCCGGCGAAGATTTTATTGCCAACGACACCTATCTCGATCCCGAAACGGAACAAATCTGGATTATTACCGGGCCCAATATGGCCGGGAAATCCACGTTTCTGCGACAGGTGGGGCTTATTGTGCTTATGGCGCAAATCGGCTCGTTTGTTCCGGCCCGGCAGGCCCACATCGGCATTGTCGATCGTATCTTTACGCGCGTGGGGGCCTCCGACAATCTGGCCCTGGGCGAAAGTACCTTCTTGGTAGAAATGAACGAAACGGCCAACATTCTGAATAATGCCACACCCAAAAGCCTGATTTTACTGGATGAGATCGGCCGGGGAACCAGTACCTTCGACGGACTTTCCATTGCCTGGGCCGTAGCCGAATACATTTACCGTGAGCCCAAATTGCGCTGTAAAACCCTGTTTGCCACCCATTACCACGAATTAACCGAACTGGCCATGATGTATCCGCGCATTAAAAACTACAATGTGGCGGTAGAAGAATGGCAGGATCAGGTGGTATTTTTGCGTAAAATTGTGCCGGGCGGTTCGGATAATTCTTACGGAATTTACGTGGCACAAATGGCCGGTTTACCCGCGCCGCTCATTGCTCGGGCCAAGGAAATTTTAAGCAATCTGGAAGCGAACGAACTTTCGCCGACCACGCGCAAACCGCGGCTGGCCATGCGCCGTCCCGGGCGCAGTGTGGATGCCAATCAATTAAGCCTGTTCGATTTGGAAGAGCGCAAGGAAAAAGAAATGGGCAAAAAGGTAAAGCAAGAACTGGAA
>CAYXUS010000173.1:0-6003 GCA_964468415.1 uncultured Caldithrix sp. | reverse complement strand
CGGGACGAGAAATCAAAATGTCGGCAATGAATGGTAAAGCTATAATCCGGATGAGGTTTTTTCTGGCTGGCAATCGATTTTATGAGGTGCTGGCAGCCCTGCCCCCCGATGAAGAATACACTGAAAACACAAAACGTTTTTTTGATTCATTTACAATAGAAGACGATGCCGAACTTCCATTCATTGAACAACTCTTAAAGAGCATTGGTTACAATTACGAAATGACGGATAAGGGAAATTACAGACTGGTATTGAAGTATGAAGATCAGCGAACGCAATTAATTCACCTTACCCCATTCGTTTCTAATGTAACATCAAAAGAAGAATATGATGTCTGGTCTACTGTGGCCTATTATCGAGCCCTTTTACCCGATACCATCTATCAAAAATTGTTGATTAAGAATGGAGAAGCGGATATTGGCAGTTTTCAAACATTCAAAGTGGATAGCGGGTATGTGCTGGTTTATTCTGCCGTGTTGAATGGAAAATATGATGCAACGATTTTGAAGAAAGTGATCTTAGATGTCTCGGGCATCGCTGATTATTTTGAGGAAATGATTACAAAAAAGGATAAATATTAAATCTTGGACGGACAGTCGATTGCCCAATAAGTTTGCCACACAAAGGATGAATTTGGCAGGCAGCAACGTATTAAGCAAAAAATATCTTGATGTGGGGCAAATCCGATCATTTTAATCGTGCCAAAAATTAGCACGATTCCTGTTTTTATTTTAATCGCTAACGAGTACTAATCGAACTTTGTACGCTAAAAAAGGCATTAAATTTGAAAAAAGCTTTAAAAGACCTTTTTGTATTTTTTGTGGTTGGCGGGCTGGCACGATTTATTCAGGTAATTGTTTTACCATTTGTTGCCAGCAAAATGGGGGCTGCTGAGTTTGGTATTTTTTCTTTGTTAGTACTTTATTTAACTCTGGGGAGCGCACTCTTTTTAATGGGACTGGAACAGGCCCTGTTCCGATTTGCCCCGATACTCGATGAACAGCAATTGTACCGCCATGCCGGTTCGGCTTTTAATTTTTTATTGGTGCTTTTGGGTGTGTTACTTCCGTTCTTTGTGTTTTGGGATTCCCAATTAAACCAATGGCTATTTAACGGCCAGTTGGGGGTGCCCACGGTTGTGCTGCTTTTCTTCATCTTTCTGATCTCATTAAACACACTCATCATTAGCAAAATCAAGGCAAAAAAACACACGCAAGTATATTTGCGTTTTATGTTGACCCGCAGCCTAATTTTCACCGGAATATTTGTCGGATTATTAATTGGGGGCCTAAAACTAACCGCCTATTTTATTGCACTGGGTGTTTCCGAATTGGTCGTGCTGCTCTATCAAAGTTCGTTCGTAGTAAAATCGTTAACCGCCGGGTTTAATCGTGCCATTTTAAAAGCCATGTTAAAATATGGTTTTCCTCTGGCCGTTTCCGGTTTTTTGCTGATATTGCTCTACCAATTTGATCATTACCTGCTTAAAATTTATTTTGGGCCCAAGGCCACAGGTATTTACAACTTTGCTTACAAATTTGCGGCGAGTGCTGGTACATATATTCTAATAGCCAACAATGTCTGGTTGCCCCGTTTTTTTGAAAAAACGTCAACTTTTGACCGCACCTATCTCCGTCACTATGCAACGCTTATGTTGTTAGGTGCCGGTTGGATATTAGCCCTTGTTTTGGGAGCCTTTTCCCTTTTCCGCCACATACTTGTGCCCCCGGGCTTTGAAGCCGTTCCTTCGTTAATCCTGATCATCGGTTTGGGCTATTTGTTTTTTGCCCACAGTCAAATTTTGGATTCGATCATTTTAAAAGAGAAAAAGAGCTCCATTTTAATGATTTTTATGAGTATAGCTTTGCTGCTAAATATCGTTTTGAACTTAATTTACATTCCCCGCTATGCCTTAACGGCTGCCGCCTGGACCACCATGGTAAGCATGATGGTTTTGTGGCTCCTGACCATAGGATTGGTGCGGCGCTTGCGCCCGGATTTGCCTATGCGGGGCATAATTCTCAATTTTTTAACGCTTTCCTTGCCTTTTGTTGTTTTCGCCTTTTATCGCAGTATTTTTATTTTTTACATTATGCTCCTTTTCGTGACCTTGGGTGTTCTAAAAACGACGCAACCGTTCTTTAAGCAATTGCGGCAAACTGTCTTAAATAAAGGATGATTCAGGCAGGCATAAGGGATTCGTTCGATTTTTTTACGGTGCCCACCTTGTAAAAAATATGAATTTGGACATGAACGATTTCCATCACAAAATCGCATTGCCCTAAATGGTTTTTTGGGGCCGCCTGACAGATGCAGAGAAAGGGCTGCCGCTTAAACGGAAAGCTCTGCAAAACGTAGTGCACCAGAGAAATTCTCCGTTACGGACAGGTTAATATGGAAATATGATTCGGACCTTAAATTCAGGAGAGAAGAAGCAAATTCTGAAATTAGTTATTTAAGCACTTCCCGCACAATTTCAAGATATTTTTTCGATTCCTTTTGCCATGAATATTTGTTTTTAACACGTTTTAAATTCGCCTTATAAAAACGATAATGCTCATCCAACAGCAACTGTTGCACCGCCTGTGTGATTTGCGCAATGTCATCCGGATTTACCGTTATCCCGATTTTTTCTTGTTCAATTATCCGGGCAATCTCCGGATAATTACTGCCGATTACCGGGATCTCGGCTTGAATGTATTCGAATAATTTATTGGGCAATGCGTGATAATAGCTCAAACCTTTACCATTAATCAGGGTAAATCCTACATCAGCGGAATAGGTGTAGGGCTTTAAGGCCTGAAAAGGTACCATTCCGGTAAAAGTAACCCGATGCTCCATATCCCATTTTTTTACCAGTTCTTTCAAATGCGGCAACAAGGGGCCATCTCCCACAATAACCAGATGCAGCGCGTCGATGGTTCGGCAGGCGGTGATAAGCTCTTCCAGTCCCCGTCCTTTGAAAATCATTCCTTGATAGATGCCGATTTTTCGTTCTTTGGGAATGGCAAACTTCTCACGCAAAAATGTCGTGTTGGGGTGGTGGGAAGGAACATATTCCGGAATGTTGCGCACAAAACCGGCCACATTTAGTTTTGGGTAGCGCTTCTGCAGGCTTTGGGCATCGGAAGCGCAAACCGTGAATGCCGCCTGGCAGGCCGTCAGGCCAACGCGTTCGTACCAAAGCCAAAATCTTTTGCGTAAAGGTTTGCCTTCCAGAGCATTTAATCCCATAAGCAGTTCCACACTATCGTAAAGATAGCGGCAAGGCTGTAGCATCGCTTTAATTCGCAGGGGCATGAGGGGTAAGTAGTCGTAGGCAATAAACAAATCGGCCTTGATCCGGAGAACATGCCACAGCGCTTTAAAAACAAAAACCGCAAAACGCAAAGGGGTAGGGCCCTGGGGCAGGTTGAACCGCACCAGAGTAATGCCATCCCACAATTTTTCGTTTAATTGTGGGTGATATGCCGCAATAATGGTTACCTGGTATCCGGCTGCTTTTAACGAGTGCGCCTTCCGATGGATATTGGCTTCATAAAACAAATCGGAAATTGTAAGTAAAACGATGTGTTTGGAATGCGCTTTCAAAAAACTCTCCGGTTTCCTCACACTATTGGTTTAATGGCACTGACAAATTAGCCACACAAGCCGTACAATGCAATTTTGCTTTGCACAGACGTGTGCCGAATTAGAATTTGTGCTCTTCATTATTGATTTCGGGAAGAATGCTTTGTATTTTCTTTTAGCATCATTTTCTGGCATGATTATTGAATGTTAAAACCTTAAAAATCGCGGACACTTCAGGACGAAACTTGTCGTTTTGTATTCATTTCGGCAAAAAACGGCGCAAAGAAATGGGAAGTGCTACGAAAGGTTTAAAATAATACCTTTCCCGGAGAATTAAATATGTTTCCAATTGGCAACCAAATTTTGCCAATTGGAAACATTAAAAGCAAAGGAAACAGTCATGGCAAAAATTTTAGCCGTCGATGACGACCCTTATTTTTTGCTCTCTTTGGATAATTTTCTGACGTACAAAAATCACGATGTCACAACTGTGACCAATCCGCACATCGCCACTAAACTGGTGCAAAACGAAACGTTCGATTGCTTGCTTCTGGACATTCAGATGCCCGGTCACAATGGTTTGGATCTTTTGAAAGAGATCCGACGAATTTCTCCGAACTTAGCCATCATTGTAGTAAGTGGGCTCACTCTTCCCGAATTAACCGACACCATTTCTCAATTAGGCGCCGTCGCACTTTTGGAAAAGCCTTTTGATCCTGACGAACTGCTGGAAATCATCGACCGCCATACATTATCGCATCCACTGCCTCATTAAGATGGGTAACGTTCGTTTCTTTTGAGCACCAAACTACCTTCCTGAGCACCAATGGCTTTGGCCACAATGGGGCATTTAACCTTTAGCAAGTAGTAAATCAATTCCGGTCGATCGTCCAAAGTTTCGTAATTACCCATTCCTTTGGAAATGATTAAATCGGCCTGGGCAAAAGCATCCTGCATTTCCTTTGACGTATTTTCCAGTACCGTTGCCGGAGCATTATCGCCATTGTTAATGATTTTTGCAATGCGATCAATGCCGACCATTCGGGCATCATCGATGGTTACATCATTAATAATCGGAGCGCCGCGCACCGCCACGCTAAATTCTAAGCCGAGCTCGGGATAATAGCGTTGCAATATTTCAATAAATAAGCGATCGAACACAATTTCACCGGCATTGTCGGCCAGATAAAGGATGGATCGGGCGTGTTTTAAATCGTCAATCATTTGTTCAAAATGATCGATTTCGAACTGCATTGCGTTAACATTTCGCATAAGTTCCTTAAAATCCAGACGATTTACTTCATCGTGGGAATGCGCCCCGAAATCGATAATATTGCCAACTACGGCCAGTTTGGCAGCGGTTTTTACCGGCTCGGGACTTTTAAACACAAAGCTAATCAGCTTATCGTAATAAGCCAGGGCAATGGCATTGTATTTCCGCTTTAATTCTTTGTAGGGATCGTAGTTTCCTGTTAGCTTGTGGATGATTTCGTACACCGTTTTCCCGTTGGCCGGAGGCGATTGATTGAAATCCATGGTCGTTAAAAATTTTAAGATTTCATTGATTACTTTACGTTGTAAAGTCGGATCATCGGTTGCCAGGCGTGTTGTTTCGATAGTTTGGCGCAGAATACAGGGAATACATTCCAATTGAGTTTTCATCTTCGTTCTACCTATGTTTAAATTTTCAAGGTGCAAATTTAATCATTAATTCCGAAAGTAAAAATATTTTGTGCAGGGTTGCTGTGCCTCCCGTGGTGGAGAGTGTGTATCTTTTTTACGCTTTTCCCATCCAAAAAAATGGAAATTGAGGCGGTAAAAAGGAGGGTATCATGAAAGATCGTGAAATAGAAATTCTCATAAAAAATATAAAAGAAACATTAAAACGCATGAATCTGGAGGATGGTGATATTATCACGCGCGCCGATGAAAATTATCGCGTTCATGTTTCGCCATACCGGATGACGATGGAACTACGCTTTCCGAAGGGTATCAATAACGTGTCCGAATAACTGTCGGCCTTTCGGGTTGGATCACTATTTCAAACTTTGTTAAGAGAGGGTTTTTGTTTAAAAATCCTCTTTTTTTATTTTTGAGAATTATCCGTAGGATGCCTGTCCGTAGGGGCCACTTTGTGGTGGCATGACGGGAATGAAAAAGGAAAAAGGAAAAAAGAAAAAGGAGAGGGGAAAAAGGCCGCCGGTTGCCGAGTGGCTCCGCGCCAGCGGAGCCGTATCGAGGCGCCAGGCGGCCACTCACCAATAGCCCCAGAAACCGGTGCCTCGATACGTCCCGGCAGGCCGGGACTACTCGGCAACCGGCTTCTCCCCGCAGGGCCGAGCAAAATCCCGGAGGGATTTCTGAAAATAGGCCCCCAATTCATTGGGGGTGGGAATGGAGCCCCCACCGAATGTAAAGATGTCCCGTAGGGAC
>CAYXUS010000172.1:0-17160 GCA_964468415.1 uncultured Caldithrix sp. | reverse complement strand
CCCAATAAAGCCGGACAGATAATTTCCAATCGCCGTTGCACCGAACCAGCCCCCCATCATCAAACCACGCATGCGTTGCGGCGCCACTTTGGAGACAAAAGAAAGTCCCATCGGACTCAAACAAAGCTCGCCGAAAGTGATAATAAAATAGGTAGAAATCAACCACATGGGCGACATGTTGTTGGCGTCTTCATTGCCTCCCATGGCCGAAGCCACTACCATAATCAACATGGCCAGGGCCGAAATGAACATCCCCAAACCAATTTTGGCCGGGGTAGAAGGTTCTTTGCCTTTCTTGTGCAAATAGTTCCACAACGAAACCACAAACGGCGTAAGAATCAAAATAAAAAGCGGATTAAACGTAGCATAGGTTTCCGGCTTTAGCCATTCCAATTGAATGACCGAGCGTTTGGCAAATAAAGTGAGTGCAAAACCGTTCTGATGGAAAGACATCCAAAAGAAAATCACGATGGCAAAAATCGTCAACAAGGCAACAATACGCTCTTTCTCTTGCTCGGGAGAAACCCGTTCTTCCTTGGTGCTTTCATCGGCTTTTGCCGCAGCCGAAGCATGATCGGCCTGCATGTAATTCGCCTTCCACACTTCAAAAACCACCAACGAAAGCAACATCCCTATCGCCGCAGCTGCAAACGCACTTTGATAATTTCCGAAATAATTATGAAGCGCCGTGGCCGTCAACGGTGCAATCAATGCGCCCAAGTTAATCCCCATGTAAAAAATATTGTATCCGGGATCTTTTAACGGACTACCCAAAGGATACAAATTACCTACCAGAACCGAAATATTGGCTTTAAACAAGCCATTGCCAATCACCAAAACCCCTAAAGCCAAAAAGAAAAGCCAAATACGTTCGGGATTGGAAAACGAAAGCAACAAATAACCGATTCCGAGAATCATCGCTCCCAATTTGATGGTCATGCGGTAACCCAAAATTCGGTCTGCAATCCATCCCCCGACAATCGGTGTAAAATAAACAAAAGCCAGGTACAAACCGTAAACCTGACCTTTGTAAGCATCGCTCCAGCCAAATACTTCATCCATGTAAAGCACAAAAACCGCCAACATGGTGTAAAAGCCAAAGCGCTCCCACATTTCCGTAAAGAAGAGGGTCATCAGTCCCTTAGGGTGGTTTTTAAACATACGCACTCCTTTGTATTTTTGACTGTAAAATTAAAGATCAGAATATACTCAAAAAGAAAATCGGGTTCAAAAAATACCGACCATTCCTGCAACCATTTTTCCGGCAATTTACCCGCGACTGCGCACAAAAAAGCCCTGGCTTCTGCAAACCAGGGCCTCGATCTTTTAATTCATTCGAATGCTGGCTTTCGCACCGGCTATTTTGCCGAATGAATTTTCTGTAGAAAATCGGGGATCAATCGATTGTTAATTTCCTTTGCCGCATTACTTAGGGCTTTGAATCCGGCTTTTCGATAATTTAAATCAATGCCTTTTACATCTTCCAAAACATTTTTGTAAATTTCCGCACCGCTTTTTAAATCGATTACCGAAAGAGTTAAATTGACAAATGAAGAATACAACCCGTACATCTCCGCACCTTTGCGCGCACTGGCTTTTATTCGAATTAAATAGTCGGCTTTGGCCGGCGTTTTCACAAAGGTAAAACCCTGCGATCCCAAAATATTTTTAAGTGCCGGCTCTAATTGCTTGATTTCAACGGGCTGCCCGAGAACATTTTCCTGGGTCTCAATGTAAGCCGTTAATCCGCTCACCCGAATCATAAACCGCGCCGAAGGCACAACCAAACTGTTCATGATACCCTTCAAAATCACCGAAGGATTATCCTGATTGATTAATTTGTGCAGGTGAATTTGACAACGGACGATCTGTAAATTATCCGAAGAATTAATGCGCAAAATGCGGGTCTGGGCAATGCCCTGTAAATCCGAGAAGGCATTACCGATCAAATCGCCTGCTCCGCGAATAAACGAAAAGATCACCGGCATGTTGGCAACCGGAGTATTCATTCCCGATTCAGAATATGAAATTTTTACCCGCAAGGGCTCGGCAATGGGCTGCCCCAACTTCCCCTGCAATTCCCCGTTTAAAGCGTGCATGGTAATTTGGCTTAATATGCGCTGCAGGGATGAATAAATTTCATTGAACAAATACAGGCGTTGGCCGTCTACTTCCACTTCCAGCGGCTGATTGACAAATTTCTCAATCGGTGGAATTGCCTGAAAATAAAACAACAATGCTTTGTCAATTTTTCCATTCCGTTCGCTGTCGCGCGCCCGTTTGAACATATCCAGCGAAAGTGCCTTGGCTTTTTCCAGCTTTTCTTTGCGCAGGCGAGCATATTTAGCCTTGGACAAACGATAATACACCCAATAATTTTGCTCGTCTTCCCAGCTATCGACCTGCTCGTAGCCTTCTAATTCGGCCTTGGTCGATGAACGCACATACGACTTGAAATCATCGGCCAGAATACCGCCCTTTTCCACCACCTGTTGAATTACATCGCTGGAGATTTGCACCTTGATTTGGGAAGCGATATCACTCAAGGCATTGTCCCGTGCTACCTTCTGGTAATCGGTAGGATGCTCTGTTTTCGAGGCATAACCGATCCCGATATAATATTGCGGATCGACCGGACGCTGCTCAATCCATGAAGGGAGTTTTTCCTGAGCAAAAGCTAAAGAAAGCATAAAAAAAACGATGAAAAGAATTCGATTTGGCCTCATAGCGAGTTCCCTACAATTTGATCTTTAAGTAAAAATGCCGATCCCTTTTGGAATCGGCATATCTCTTTTTCGTTTATTTCAGAACACAAGCCCCGCAGTAATTCCGAGGAAAGAGGTCCCTTCATCTTCGGTAAAGATGTAACGATAAACACCCTGAACAATCAAATTCATTGTGTCGGTCAAGGGCATTTCCATGCCGGGGCCGCCGGCCAGGCCAAATTTGTTATCGTCATTTTTTAACGAAGTCACGGTTTGTCCGTTGTAGGTAATGTCATCTTTCTCTTTCAGAATATTGTAGGTAGCCATGCCAAACAAGAAAAACTGCGTGGTTGCCTCCGGCGAAGTTAAATAGGGACGTACGCCAATTCCCAATTCAAAAATATTTGCCGTTCCGTCCACACCAACCCCGGTGTAATCCGTAAACGGATCGTTGCGTCGCAAATCTTCGATAAACTTCGCATCATCAAACGTAAAGCCTTCATAAGCCACGGCAAAACTTACCCCAAATTTTGGAGAGGGGAAAATAACGTACTGTCCATGAAAGCTAAAGCCCAATTTGTAGTAATCCTTAAATTCTTGGGGAGCCAAAGGAATAGCCATACCGCCGAATACTTCGATTTGCGGCTGACGTGATACTTGCCCGAATTGGGCATAACTCATCCCCGATAGTCCCAAGACAAGAATCAGTATGGTAACCATCAATTTTTTCATAATCACTCCTCCACTTGGTTAATAAAAATTGCGTTTTATTTGGTAATCACTTTGTCTAATTTTTGGGGTACTCCGGAGAGAGCTCTTTCGATTTCAGCCAGAGAATAAGCCGGCATTACCTCGGTAATCCGGGCCACACAAATTTGCTTGACCTTTCTTCCGATCACTTTGCCCGTTACAGGATGGATAATGGGATCGCCCTCGCGATAAACAATGCATTTCATTCCTTTTTTTACACCCTTGTTCGAGCCAAAATCCAATGTGAGTTGATTGCCCTGAATGTTGATTACCAACCCTTTTACGACGGGTAAATCGATCTTGAATTTATTACTTAAAACATTTACCATTTCGGTAATGTGCTGCATTGAAATCCTGTCGCTGTAAGCTGTTTGTGCCGATATGATGGCCGCACTTTCCGTATCGATCAGGCGGGCGTCAATACTCAATGAGTTGCCGGCGCGGGTCACACTGCCCAGCACGACGGCATCGACACCAATGCCCTTACCGATTTCTGCTGCCGTCGTCGGATCCACAATACCGCTTAACCCTAATTTTTGTTCATTCAAAATTTTTTCCAACTGCGCGCGCTCAATCACTTTGAACCGGTGGGAATTGACAAAGGCAGTGATAAGTTTATCCAGCAAATCCACTCCATTTAATTCCGTTCCGATCCCCTGACTGTTAAAGGGCAAAACCGCAATACTCATGCGTTCGCCGATTTCGGCTCCCTCATTTGCCGAACTTTCGGCAGCGGGTTGGGCCGGTTGAGTGGGCGGTTCGTTAAAAGTAGATGTTGCTTGTTGCGTATTGCCCACTGGCGGAGAAGCCATATTCCCGGCGGTCTGGGCATTAATGCGATTCAAATATTCTCTGGCCCTGCGCGAAGGCGCCTGACTCAAAGAAATTTGCAACTGACGCTTTGCCTCCTGAAGCTGCCCTAAATGGAAAAGACAAATTCCCAATTCGCGATGTGGATAGTATTGAATAAAAATCGTCCCGTAAGCACGAATTTTCTTTTTGTCCTTACTTTTTGCACGAAGCGTAGCTTTAAAATGCTTGGCGGCCTGTTGGTAGTTGCCATTCTTCATGGCCTGCAAACCAAGGTAATAATGTTTGTACCACTTCATTTCCTGGGCGTGTAATGCGGGCTGAAATAGGAGGGAGTTTAAGATTAAAAAAACAAAAACTGAGACATACCTTTGCCATCGAATCCCCATAACGCTCCCCTTTTTTACCAAATGAAATTGTAAAAGTAGTTTAAGAACCATTTAAGTTGTTGTCAAGCGTCTTGTCAATTCACCCAAAAAGCGGCACAAAACTTGCCTTAATATATTGATTAGAGCGATGCGCACTTGCATCTTCGGCGTTTTCGAAATAATATCAAGAAACTTTTGTAAAATTATTTTACAAACCTGAGGTATTTTATGAAATCTTTTTTTATTATTCTGTTACTGGTATCACAAACTATCTGTTCCCCGAATATTTTATTTGTCGACAACCAAGCTGCCAATACGGGACAAGGTACCTTTGCCGAGCCGTTTAAAAGCATTCAAGAGGCGTTCAGCCAGGCCCAAGAAGGAGACACCATTTACATTCGGGGCAGTGTACAACCGACTCCCCAAATTTACGACGAAGACCTTTCCCTCAGTTCGTCGCTTGCTTCCGGAGAAAAGGAACATCCCATTGTGGTTCGTGCCTATCAGGAAGAAAAGGTCAAAATCATCCCCCAATCTTCTTTTTCCATTTACACGGCCTACTGGACTTTCGAAAATTTAATCTTTGACATGGGCGGCAAGGCCTACGATTTAATCAAGCTGCGCGGCGATCACATTACTTTTCGCCACTGCGAACTGACTAACGGCCAAAAAGACGGCATCGATGCCAACAATGCCAGCAATATGCTGATCGAAAACTGTACCATCCACAATTTTGTCCGCAGCGATCAATACGACGCCCACGGCATTATTCTCAACGGCGGTGTGGACAACGTAATTCGCAACAACACCATTTACGATTGCAAGGGCGACTGCATCCAGTTGTACAAAGAAGACCAGAATTACGGCACCCTGATCGAAGGCAACGATTTGTACACCACGCTGGGCCCCAACAGCGAAAACGCCATCGACGTGAAAGCTGCCCGTAACTTAACCATCCGTAACAATAAAATGCACGGCTTCCATCGCGCCGAAGACAGCGACGGCGTGGCTCTGAAAATCAACAAAGACACGGACAACACGCTTGTTTACGGCAACGATATCTTCGAAAGCAACGGCGGCATCCGCGTTACCGGCGGCGATGTGGATTCCATTCGCATCGAACGCAATGTGATTCACGATTTGCACGTGGACGAGGGCGACAGTTCCAAATACGGCTACGGCATTCAGATGGACGGCGTGAACGCCATTCAATTAATCAATAATACGTTTGCCAACATTCCCGGTCCGCTGTTCTGGATTGCCAGCCGCGGCGCCGACGGTTTTACCATGGAAAACAATCTTTTTTACAAGGCCAATACATTCAAAGGCGACACGGATGATTTGCAAAACATTGTGCTTATCGATTACAACGGCTGGTTTCAATGCGCGCAAACCATTCCCGGCGAACACGATGTGACCGGAGACGATCCGAAATTTGCGGACCCGGCTGACTACGATTACCGTCTGTTGGAAAACTCTCCGGCCATCGACAAGGGCGATCCTTCCTTTGGCACAAATTTCCCCGGCGAGCGCATTGATCTGGGTGCTTTCGAATTCGAACCGTCCACTGGCGTAAACGAGAGCAAACCGATCTTCCCCGAAGGCGCACAATTGCTTAAAGCCTATCCCAATCCGTTTAACCCGCAAACCACTCTGGAATTTCATCTCAATTCGCAGGCGTACGTCCGTCTGGAAATTTTTAATATTCTGGGAGAAAAAATCGACACTGTGCTCAGTGCTTTGCAAGCGGCCGGTGTGCACCGTATTCGTTGGAGGGCACACGATTTACCCGCCGGTATTTACTTTGCCCGCTTGCAGACAAACGCACAAAACACCGTACAATCGCTGGTGTTGCTGAAGTAAATCAAATGATTGAATTGTTGAACGAAAGCTGAAGGGTAAAAGGTTCGGAAATTAAGCGAGCCAGATCAGCGCCGGATTCCAATAGAGCTCGCAAAATTCTGTCGCGACTTTTCCTTGCAAAAAATACGCGCCCCATTCTTTTAAGCAACTCTGGCCCCGAAACGCGCACTTTACCCGCTCAGACCTTTCCTTTTTTTAGTTTTTTACGTACCTTGCCTGCACATTTCGTTACAATTGATTTCGGAGGAATTTCAACATGCGGCGCGCGTTAATTTTCTTGACTTTTTTTCTTTCCATTTCCGCCCTTCAGGCCCAACCGTTAAAACGCATTCGGGCCATCATCACGCAAGCCGAACAGGATACTTTGCTGGCCAATGCCCAGTGGAGCCTGTACGCGGTTTACCTTAAATCGGGCAGAGCACTTATCGATCATCAATCCAATTTTGCTCTGGCTCCTGCCTCCGGGCAGAAAATCTTAACCACGGGCACCGCTTTGATGAAATTGGGCGAGAACTTCCGATTTACCACGCGGTTGTTTTACGATGGTTCTATCGATGCGCACGGCACCCTGCACGGCAACGTGTACCTTGTTGGCGGTGGCGATCCCACGCTGGGTTCCGATCTGGTGCCCGGCAGTCCCGGGCTGGATAGCCTGATGTCCCAATGGCTAAAGGTTCTGCGCCGGGTCGGTATTCGAAACATCAGCGGCACCGTTTTCGGCGACGATCTCCTTTTTGCCGATCGTACTATTCCCGATAACTGGGTATGGGTGGACATGGGAAACTACTACGGCGCTTCGTCTCCGGCGCTGACCATTCACAATAACTTGTACCACCTGATTTTTGCCCCGGGAAAACACAAAGGCGATCCTACCGAAATTCTCGCTACCAACCCATTGATTCCCGGGCTTACCTTTGTCAATCGGGTTAAAACCGGGGCCAGGGGCAGCGGCGATAACGGCTACATTTACTGCGCTCCGGGACAATTTAACGCCTACGTTACCGGCACTGTCCCTGCCGGGCCGGACAGCTTTGCCATCAAAGGCGCCATTCCCGATCCCACGTTGTTTGCCGCCCAGTATTTGCGCCGCTACCTTGTTACGCACGGCATTCCGGTGGAACAACCCGCCCGACGCCTTACCGAGGCAAAAGATTATTCCCAGGCCACGTTATTGTTAAGACACCTTTCGCCGCCGCTTAAAGACATTGTGTACCAGACCAACAAACGCAGCATTAATTTGTATTGCGAACTTTTGGCCAAGCAGCTCTCCGTACAGGCCGGGGGCCCGGGCACCACAAAAGACGGCGTTCGCATCATTAAGCAAAACCTGACGGCAATGGGGGTACCGGTTGCGGGCCTGCATCTCTCGGACGGCAGCGGCCTTTCGCGCACCAACACGGTAACCACACGGCTAATGGTGGCCTATTTGCGGGAAATGACCAAACAACCCTGCTTTAACACCTTTTACAATTCGCTGGCTGTAACCGGTGATCCCAACGACATCGGTTATTTTAAAAATTGGGGCAAAGGCACACCGCTGGCTTTAAACGCCCACTTAAAATCGGGCTTAATCGAACGCGTGCGCAGCCATTCGGGTTACCTGAAAGACCGTTCCGGCCGCCGAATTGTGTTCTCGTTTATCGCCAACAATTTTGACGGGTCGTACAAATTAATCGATCGGATTCACGAAAAAATTCTAATCGAATTAGCCCGGCTTCGGTGATATGAATCATTGAAGATTTTTTTAACTTTGTCGAGATTGCTTTTACAATATCCGAAATAACAAAATACAGCAGGTCTGCTATGAAAATAAAAAAGTCGATTCACATGAAAGTTGCGGTCCTCAAAATTTCCGGAAACTTGATGGGCCCACCCGACACAGAAACACTGTTCGAGAACGTCAAAAGTCTACTAAACGAAGGATTTCGGCGCATTATTCTGGATTTAAAACATTCGCGTTGGATTAACAGCCAAGGGATTGGCGCACTGGTGCGTTCGTACAAACTCATTAATGAAATGGACGGAAAATTAATCTTAACACGCCTTTCGGCAAAGGTTCGCAGCGTAATGACGGTTTCTCAATTATCGCGTATTTTTGAGCTGCGGGAATCGCTGGACGAAGCGATCAACGAATTAAACCGCATTCAATTTAATTAAAGGAAAGCATGTACGGCTTTCCTTTTTCACACTTCATTTTACAAAACAATATTAAAACGATGCATCAGGCGCATTTTGGCCCGGCCTTTTTCGATATACAACGAGCCGATGGCCTTTCCTTTGTAACTCAGCGCAAAATAGCCATTTTCTGCATCCGGAACCGCAACCAATCCTGTTTTAAACAGTTCCAGCAGCTTTTCTTCCGGTAATTCCAATAATCTTTTATTAATAAAGGGGCTAAAGAACTGAATGCTGTCGTTAGGCAACTTCCAGCCGGAGAGTCGTTTTTCTCCCAACAGCAGTCCGGCATTTAAGAAACTTTCTTCCGGAATCTTTTTAATCTGATTGTTGACCATCCAGATACGATCGCGGGTTTTGATGTAGCGATATTTTTGCCATTCCTGCCCGGGAATTCCCCATTGTTCCGAAATCTGGAGTAATGAATCGTTTATTTCCGGATCGGTGTAGCCTAATGTTTTAAACGTTTTAAAGTTTGTCTTTTCTTTGTGACGTTTTCCGGTTTTACGTAGTTTGATTACAAAAAATCCTTCCATTTCGTGAATGTGGGGCAAAACACGAATGGCCCGCTCCATTTCCGGTGTAAACTTTTTCCCTTCGTATTCGGTTAAACCGGGAAGAAATTTTTCATGCCAATGCGCATCCACTTCCAAAATTTCCAGCGGATAATGATCCAGCATAAATTGAATGAGCATTTCATTTTCTTCAGGAGCGATGGAGCAGGTAGAATAAACCATCTCCCCACCTACTTTCAATGCCTTGTAAGCCGAAATGAGCAACTGGCGTTGTTTTTCCACTATCTTTTGCATCCGCCGGTAGGTCCACCAGGAGTACACTTCCGGATGCGAATGCATAATACCCAAAGCCGTACAGGGAGCATCCAAAAGAACTTTGTCGAAATATTCGGGGAGTACATTGCCAATGCGTTCGCCAGGCTGCCGGTAAACCGCGTAATTAACCGCTCCGACTTTTTGAATATTGGTATTCAACGCCTGAAGGCGTTTCATGGAAACGTCGTTCAACACCAAAAAACCGGTGTTGTTCATGAGTGCCGCAATTTGGGTCGATTTACTGCCCGGAGAGGCCGTCATGTCCAGCACTTTTTCACCGGGCTGCGGGTTTAAAATTAATGCGGGTATTTGAGAAGACACCCCCTGATAATAAAACTTACCAAGGAAAAAGTCGATTGTTTGGCTTAACGGCACATGGTCATCTTCGATGATCAGTCCCAGATCATTAAACGGGACCGGACGATACGGCACCTTTAACTCTTGCAAACGTTTTTCGACCTCGGGCTTACTGGCTTTAATGGTATTAATGCGAATGGCTCTCGGTTCCGGTTTTGCGTTCCAGAAGCTGGTAATTTGGTCGCCCAATATTGCTTTTAAATAGGCCTTTAATTGTTTATTTTCTTGCATTGGCATCGTTTTTCTCCATTAAAAAAGCAGACGGGTCGGCAAAAGCAACGGCCAGGCCCTATCTGCTTTAAATATCTGTGAAGCTCTGGCAAACCGTTGAAACGGTTTGCTCCTCAATTCAATTTTGATATGCCGGAATTTCCTTAAATTCCCGCCGAATCTTCTGATAATGGTGGCGCATTAGCCGATTGGAATTGGTGTGAATCAAGGCAAACAAGTATTCCATGCGCACCACCCGGCGGGGAATTTTTATTTTTTCGTTGCCCAGCAAAGCCAGAGTGTTCTTTTGGATTAATTCCAAAGTCCGCAACGCCCAGAACAAGGGCAACGCACAAAACAGACGAATGCCCGTCTCTTTTTTGGGAATCAGTTGAATGTAATCAAACGCCCGATCCAGATGTTTTAATGCACTGTAAATAAGTTCATTAAACAATTCCTGCGCCCGGTCCGCATTCTCCTGCTCGAAAATCGTCTCGCGGGTTAAGCGATATTTTTCCAGCAATTCATCGGGAATGTACGACTGCCCGCGTCGCAAATCGGTTGCCATGTCGCGAATAATATTCACCATTTGCAGGCCTTTGCCGAACGACTCGGCCAATTGCTCCAGACGACGTTTAACCGGAGGGGTAATTTTATTGGAATAATACGAAAATAATTCGGTCAACAAATAGCCCACGGTGCCCGCCACGTAGTAAGTGTATTCGTCCAGTTCTTTCATCGATTTCAGAAAATTGAATCGGCGTTTTTGACTGGCCTGTGCATACTTGCGCATGCCCAGGGACATTTCGGCCACCCAACGCGCAATATAGCCCTGCATGGATGGCGAAAAAGAGTGAAACACATCCATCACAACCGGCAAATTGTGCGCCAGCTTCTCATCTTCGCTCTCGGATGGCAGCTTTTTCAGCAATTCCATAAACCGCGGGTACGCCGTATCCTGCTCTCTCAAAAAAATTTGGGCGTACAGCGTAAGCATTTGTTTTTTATCGTCCAAATTCAATTGGGCGCTGTCTTCCACCGTATCGGCAATACGGCACAATAAATAGGCTACCGTCACCTGCAAACGCAAACCTTTGGGCAGGCGTCGAATGGTGGGCGCAAAAGTACGCGACACTTTAGGCAATACGTTTTCACAATATTTTATTTTTTCCTGCATGGCATTTTCTCCCCTTGAACCCGCTAATTTAGGGATATTTGCGCCAATTTCAAAGTTTCTTTTCCGGCAGAGAAATTCGTTCTCCGCAATCCTGTTGACGTATTTGTCATTTTTTGCGTATTTTGAACAAAACAAAAACAAAATAAAGAGGAGAAAGAAATCAAGATTTTAATTCTTTGCACGGGAAATTCCTGCCGCAGTCAGATGGCCGAAGGCTTCCTAAAATCTTTTGACCCGGCCCTGGATGTGTATTCCGCCGGAACAGAACCATCGTCTGCCATTCACCCCAAGGCGGTTCGCGTTATGCAAGAAATCGGCATCGACATCAGCCACGGACGGCCCAAAAATGTCGAGCAATTTTTAACGCAAAATTTTGACTACGTAATCACCGTGTGCGACCATGCAAAAGAGACCTGTCCGGTCTTCAGCGGGAAGGTTGCCCATCGGCTGCACATCGGATTTGACGACCCGGCCGAAGCAACGGGCAGCGAAGAAGAAGTTCTTGCGGTATTCCGGCGCGTACGGGATGAAATAAAGAATGCCTTTCAGGCATTTTATCGGGACCAACTGCAAGGCAAGTAAAATTTATTTCGGACGTTTCCAGAAGGCAGGCTGCCAGGTAATACAGCCGGTAACGTGTTCCTCTTTCAGTTTCACCCCGATTTCCCGCAAATCTTCCGGCGGGAAGGTCCGTTCAATTTCCGGGAACAATTGTCCTTCTTCAAAGCGCACATGATCGCTTACCATCTTCGAGAGCTCGGCAAGCACTTCTTTCCGTTCTTCTTCGTTCCGGGCATGGTTTAAAGTGTGCATGCGTGCTTCCATTGCCCGGTGTTCGTCAAGCATCTGTCGGGTAAGATTTTCCGCAAGTTCTTTCCAGTGGACATTTTGTGCCAAAATTCGCTCTTCCCGATCAAAATGGGGCTGTAAATCCGTTTTCCAGACATATTCCCAAAATTCCTGTAAAATTTCCACGGCGGTACCGTTTTCCAAGCCTAATTTGAGACGATTGGCGTTCAACAAGGCACTGTGGTGTTCCCAGGATAAGGGTGTGAGAAACTCACTGCGTTTCATAATTTTTCCTTTGCATTTTCAACCGAAGCAAGTTAGTGATTTTCACAATTCGCCGAAACCATTTTTCGCCTGTCCGAAAAATCGCAGGCGAACCAAAGCCTCTCGTAACAAAACAAAAGCTTATTTTGCGAACACTTTTACCAAAGTGACCCCGTGAGCAGGAAGCACCGTGTCAAAGCGCTTTTCAAACTCCCCTAAATCCTTTTGCCGCCACACATCGCGAAGGCGTACTCTGGCCGGCATGCCCAATCTTTCAAACGAAAGTACGAAAGTTTTGGTGGTATCTCCCAGATTAAACACCCCGACTGCCCAATTCCCGTCACTCAGTTCTTTTCGGTAAACCTGAATATCTCCTTCCTTAATCACCGGAACGGCTTGTTTGCCCAGCGCATCCTGATCGATAGCCAGCACCTCGTCGTTGGTTAACAGGTTCAAGGTAAAATCGTCCAGACGTTGCAAATCGCAGCCAATCAAAAGCGGCGCCGAGAGCAGGGCCCACAGGCTAACATGGGTGTATTGTTCGTCCGGGGTGAGATTGGTGTAGTGCAAATGGTCGCCCCAACCGACCCAGCCAACCACCAGCATGTCCGGATCGTTCCAGTGCCCGGGTCCGGCATAGGGCGCAGCCTGTTCCTGATGAAACCCGATGGAAGCCATGCGCTCCCAGTCGTCCCAGATGTCCCCGGTGGTGCGCCACAGGTTGCCCCCTACTCTGGCGCCCCATTCCCATACCTTGCCGTTGCCGTATTCGCACAAAGAATACACAATATCGCGGTTCACCTTTTGCAACGCCCGGTGCATTTTTTGGTACGGCGGAATCAGCTCCCCGGGATCGTTCTGATCCTTCATCATCTGCCGGTAGGAGCACAAATCGTATTTCAAATAATCGACGCCCCATCGGGCAAAGGTACGCGCATCCTGAAATTCGTGGCCGTAGCTGGCCGTGTAACCGCCGCAGGTCAAAGGCCCGGGCGAAGAATAAATACCGAACTTCAGGCCCAGGGCATGGATGGCGTCACCCAGTTTTTTCATGTCGGGAAATTTCTCATTGGTGCGAATTTCACCGTTGGGTTTACGTTTGGGCTCATCGGATTTACCGTAAATTTCCCACCCGTCGTCGATATTAATGTACATCCAACCATGGTCGGCCAAACCTTTTTCCACAAAGGCTTTGGCCGCAGCGTACACACGCTTTTGTGTAACGCTCAGCCCCCACACATTCCAGCTATTCCAACCCAGAGGTGGGGTTAAGGCAATTTGATCGCCGATGACAATACGCAAATGCTTGCGGTCTTTACCCAAAGCATTTCGGGCCGTAATCCGCACATCGTACACACCTTTGCGCGTAACCTTGCCCGAGATAATACCCGTTTGCGCATTCAGCTTTAAACCCGGGGGCAGCCCCTCGGCCGAAAAAGTCATGGGACGCTTTCCTGTAGCCGGAATGCGGAAGAGAAACGGTTTGCCCACACGTTCGCCGTACACACGTGCACCGTTAATTTGCGGTTCGGGTTTTGCGGGTGGGGTTAAAATGTAGGGCACGCCTTCCTGCTCCTGCAGCGTCCATGCTTCGTTTTTGAGGGTTAAACGGTACATTGCCGAGGTGGATTGTTTGGGCCGCGGGAAGGAAAATTCAAACGTTTGCTTGCCCCTGGGCTTTAAATGCACGGTCCATTCTTTTTGCAAAACAACTTTGCCGTTTAGATTATCCTTCACGGTAACCGACAGATTACCGGAAACGGAATATCTGGCCGCCGTGTTCCGTAGCGTAAGCAGTTTAAGAGCCTGTCCGTTATTAAAATCGAAACGATTGCGTTCGAAGGCAAAGCGTAAATACTCATGACGCTGCGGCATGGCCAAATACAGATCGCCGGAGTAAATGCCCCCGGCCACGCCCCAATCGTACACGCGAATGGCCAGCACATTGGGTTGATCCCATTTAATGCGCGGATCATTTGTGGGCAGCGAATAGCGCCGTTCCACATCCCAGTACGAAGTGTTCAAATCTTTGAACGCATCATCCGCCTTGCTGCCTGCCGGCATGTTCCGGCAATTTTGCCCGATCAACGCGCCATTGAGAAAAACCTGATCGAAATCGTCGATTTTGCCCAAATGGAAAATAAGGCTGTCTTTCAAGGCGGCATTCTTCTTTAACGATGAGGGGATCACCACTTTAAGGCGGTACCAGGCAAAGCCTTCGTACCTGGGATAGCCCTGTTTGTTCCAGGTTTTGTCCACCCCAATACTATCCCAGGCAGAATCGTCAAAATCGGGACGGGCAAATTCAAGATTGTCTTTGTTGATAAATTTCCAACCGGTTTTCAGCGCCAGTTTTTGGGGTTTGCTGTTGTGCGGCTGGCACGAAAAAAACAAAAAGAGAATCAAAACAACGGCCCAAAATCTGCCCATCACTTACTCCTTCACTTTTTAGTCTTTGTGTGGGCACAAAATACCCCATTTCAGGGTAAGTTCGCAACACTTTTATTAAAACCGCGAACAAAAAATTCGTGAATGGGCTTCTCCGCCATTTTATTGAGCCGACAAAGATTAATGTGTTTTCGCTTCGGTCACCAATTTTCCGCTTAGTTGCAGCAAGGTCGCTTCGGCATTTTTGGCATCGTATTTGGCCTGCGCCAGCTTAAATCGCGCCTGAATCAAATTGAGCTGCGCTGCGCGAAATTCGGTGGCAGTCAACTGTCCCAAATCGTACAATTCGCGCGATCGTTTGAAATTCAGCTCCGCAGCCTGCACGCTGGCTTGTTCCACCTTTAAAATGTAACGTTTGTTCCGATAGGCAGTAAAGGCATTGGCCAAATCTTTTTCCAGACTCAAACGGGTTTGTTCCAACAACAGTTGCTGATTTTTAAGCGCGATTTTGGCATTTTGCGTTTGAATTTTATTCTTAAAGCCGTTGAACAGGTTAAAGCTTACGGTTACTCCGGCCGTAAAGTTGCGATCGGGATTGTTCAGAGAAAGATTCAAATCCGAAAGATATTGCGAATAGCCGTAGGTGGAAATCAGATCCACACGCGGGGAATAGGCCGATTGGGCCACACGCAAAGCGTATTTTTCTTTGGCGGCGTTTTTTTGCGCCAACAAAAAGGCCGCATTGTTGCGCAATGCCGATTTTCTCAGCTCGGCAAACGGCGGCTGCGGAGAAAAACGCACCTCGGGTTGCACGCGAAAAGGGGTTTCGGCTTTTCGCCCCAAAAGTACGTTCAGGGCGCGTTGACTTTCGGTTAGCAAAAGTTTGGCTTCCATAAAGGCTACGGTATCGGCATTAAAATCGACGCGCGCATTGAGTAAATCGATTTTATTAGCCTGACCGTAAGCCGCTTTGTTTTCGATGCGCCGCAAGCGCTCGCGCGAAACCTGCAATGCTTCGCTGCGAATGGTCAAGCCTTCCTGAGCTGCCGCCACACCGTAATAGGCGCGAATTACCTGCAACAGGGTTTGCTCGATGTTCTGCCGTGCCGAAAGAGCCGCCGCCTGCGCATTGGCCTTTAGATTTTTCAGCGTGAAATAACCGCCAAAACCGCCGAACAGATTGTAGGTCAGTTGAAGCTGGGCCGAATTGAGCGTTGCTTTTTGCTGCACGGTGCCCATTGCCTGCTGAATTTCTTTGTCGCTGTAAGTAGCATTGCCGATGACATCCAGCCGGGGTAAAAATCCGGCATTGCCCGCATGGGCGTTGTTGCGGCTTATTTGCACACTGTTGTGCAATACTTTAATCTGATAGTTTTTTTCCAGTGCCAAATGTACGGCGTCGTCCAGCGTCAGCAAATCCTGAGCAAACAAAGAACCGCCCGCCGTAAGCAGCAAAACGAAAAAAACACGTCGAATGAAGTTCATGGGTTGTATCCTTACCTTAAATCCGTTCACGATCATAATTCTTTAATAAAAGCTTCTTCGCGCACCGCCGGTTCCACATCTTTGGGTTGCGGTTTTTGACCCTTGAACAGCCAAAATCCGTACACCTTGAACTTGTTGACCAGCGTGAGCAAAGCCGGTAATAACAGCAAATTCAAAAAGGTGGCAAACAGCAAGCCGTAAGCCACAGAAATGGCCATGGGCGAAAGGAACTGCGCCTGAAAACTCTTTTCGAAAATCAGCGGTCCCAAACCGGCAATGGTAGTTAGCGAGGTAAGCAAGATGGGACGGAAACGGCTGATGCCCGCCTCGTACAGGGCCGTCTTGAAATCCTGCCCGTCTTTTAAGCGTTGGTTCATGGCGCTAACCAGAACCAGAGCATCGTTGACCATGATACCGGCCAGGGCGATCATGCCGAACATGGACAGCACGCTTAAAATGTAGCCCTGAATGTAGTGCCCCCAGACAATGCCCACCAATCCGAAGGGAATGAGTGAAAAAACGATGATGGCCTGGCCAAACGAGCGGAAATTGATGACCACAATGATGAACATCAAAAGCAGAATCGGCGGCAATACGCGCAGAGTGGAGCGTTTGGTCTTCATCGATTCGCGACTTTGCCCTTCAAAGGAAAATTCCAAATCGGGGTAGCGTTCCTGCAACACGGGAATGATATTGGCCTTGAGATTGGCGTTCAAATCCGTGACCGATTCTTTGGGATTGGAAACATCGGCTTCCACCTTAATCACCCGTCGTGTGTTGAGGTGATTGATGCTCATGATGCCGCGTTTGACGGTTAATGTGGCAATTTCCTGCAAGGGATATTCGCGATTGTTGGGCAGGCGGATGCGCATGTTGGCCAGTTGACGCAGGGAAGCGCGTTCCGATTCTTTGTAGCGTACGTAAATGCGCACTTCATCGATGCCGCGTTGAATGCGCTGTGCCTCGGCGCCGAAAAATCCGGCCCGTAC
>CAYXUS010000171.1:0-9191 GCA_964468415.1 uncultured Caldithrix sp. | reverse complement strand
GTAAATACTTGTTGTGGATGTCTTTTAGCGCCTGTCGGGCATCCACATCAATTCCCGGCTTGCCAAAAGTTCTCAGTAAATCCTCGAAATGTTCAATTTCATCCAAAGGTAACCTTGAATTTTTTGATTATGTGATTCTTTTGTTTTTTGTATTCATCGTAGTTTTGGTAATGCAAATAGCCGTTTTTTAAGTCAAAATCTTTGGTGTTAAAATCAAGAACAAATGCGTAATCCATAGAGGTAATGACCGGGAAAAAAGGCTTGTTTGGGTCAAATGGGAAGTTTTTTGCAAAGGGTAATTTTGAATAATAGGATTTTATTAATGCCTCGGAGATTATTTGATTTTTGGGGGTTTGCTTCCACGGTAATTCCGAATGCGTTAGTTGCGATAGTGTAAAAGCATCCAGATCAACATAATTTTCCACAACAAAATCGACAAACAACTTTAACTTTTTCGGAAGAGAAACAAACGATTCTGGCTTTGGAATAAGAGATTTGCCAAACTTTTTGTAATAGGTATAAATGCTTTTGTTAACAGGCCCGTACTCCCACTTGTAAAACGAATCGGAAAATACAGGGATTCCAGCTACCAGACTCCATGCCTTTACATAATACAAAAGCTTTTGCAATTTCATGGGTGTGATCTGATGAGAATCACTCTGAAATGTGAACAGAATGTATTCCGCAATTTCTTTTATTTTTAATGAATTATTATTCATAGCGCAAATCTCTAATTTTTTATTGATTTAAATATATGTACAAAACTGCAGTTGATCAATAGTTTTGATGCATTATGTGAAGATGGCAGCCAGTCTGAGAAACCGTTTCAGCGGTTTCTTTAATAACGCCGCTCATAAGTAGGCCAAAAAGAAGAGACCCGTTTTCTGGGAATGAATCCTATTCTCCGCGCAGTTCGGTAAGGCGGGTCTGGATGCGTTCCTTTCTGGAACGGGTAATACGCGGGAAAGCTACAATGAATGTGGTGCCTTGCCCGACCTTGCTGCGGAACCAGATTTGCCCTTCATGCGCTTCGACGATTTTTTTACAAAGGGCCAACCCAATGCCGCCCCCGTCTTTTTTGGTGGTAAAATACAAATCGAAAATATGTTCCCCCACTTCCGGAGGAATGCCCTGACCGTTATCCGTAATTTCCACGTAAACCTTCTGTGCGTCTTGCGAGGTTTTGATGTGAACTTCCCCCTCTTGATCGACCGCCTGAAAAGCATTGAGTACAATATTTAGAAAAACTTGTTTTAACTGATCCACATCGCCGTAAATAAAATCGATGGAATGATCCAGTTCAATGTGCAGGGCGATTTGTTGCTCCAGTGCATGGTGCTGCACCAGTTGAATGACGTCTTCCAGAATGGAATTGGGCTTAATCTCCGCAAGTTTTAATTCCCGTTTCCGGGCCAGATTGAAAAATTGCGTGTGAATGCGGTTGATCCGTTTTATTTCGTTCTGGATGATTGTTAACGATTTTTTGAGCTTCTCGTCCAGTTCGGGGTATTGCTTGGTTAAACGGTTGCTCAAAATTTCGGCGTGAATACCTACCGCCGAAAGCGGATTGCGGATTTCGTGGCTGATGGACGAAACCAGGTTGGCAATTATTCCGAACTTCATGGAACGTAACAGGTTGTTTTGCAATTCCCGGACGCGGGAGAGATCTTTAAACATCAAAAGCAGACGTTGTTCGTCCAAAACTTGCACGGTTACGTTTACCTGCAGTTCTTTGTCGTCTGCCCAGAGTACCAGAGAACGGCTGATGGATTCCTGCTCCAATGCTTTAAGCTGGCGGATCAGATCGCGCAAAGCCATGTTTTCGTCGACGACTCGGGTAAATAATTCGGGAAATTGTTCGGGGGGCTTGCAGTGGAAAAGTTTTACCACGGCCTGATTGTACGTTATCAATTGAAGTTGAGCATTTACCACCACAATGCTTTCGTCCAATACTTCCAATAAATTACGAATGTTTTCTTCTTTTTTGGTGTAGCTTTCTTCTCCCACGCCCAAACGTTCCAGCGAATGATTAATGCGCATGAAAGTGTCGGTAAATTCGTCGTTTCTGGAGTACTCGATGCGGTAATCGTAATCTCCGGCATTCAAATGTTCTGCCAGATGCCGCATGGATTTAAGAGGTTGTTTGAACGAATGGTAAACCACCAGCAAAATAACCACCAGCAAAAGAGCAATGGTCACAATGAAGGGGGTAAAGAGCATCCAGAAGGGGCGACTGAACCATTTCTTGGAAAAGGCCGGTCGGATAAGGATGATGTCCCACTCTCCGTTTTTGGAAAAGAGCGGTTCGGCTTTTATCCAGAGTTTTTCTCCGGACAGTGTGCGTATTTCACCATCGAGCAAGCCATGCTGCACAAGCGAATCGAGAAGCTCTTTTGGGAGTCGGCTTTCGAGAAACAGTGTTTTTTGCGTGGCGCGGTTAAGCACAGCCCAAATTTCCAATCCGGTGGAATCGGAAAGGCGGTTCCATTTGGAAAAAAAAGTTTGCCAGTGCGGATCGTTCAAAGGAAGGGTGTCATTCTGGGCAAGAAGCTGAATAAACCTGCCTTGCGTGTGTGCCTGAATTTGCATTTGATCCCGGGCAGATTGCTCCTGCAAATCGAGATAGGTCAAATTCAGCAGAATAGTCGAAACGGCTACCACAACCAAAATCAAGAGTCCCAATTGCCAGAAACGTTTTAGGGGTAAAAGCATGTTTTCCCTCGGAAATTACACTTAAAATCTGCCGTAACATCACAGACACGATGCGCGGCAAAGCGTGTCACTGACTTTTGCCGCGTCCTTCAATGGGAAGGTACTCTGTCTGCAAAGACGAGTCAACTAAATAATAAGCATCGAACAAATTCACTACGGCGCAGGCATGGTTGGGCAAAAGGAGCAACGGATCGCCGGGTTGCAGGGGGCAATCGGCCGGGACCTGCAAAATGCCGTGTTCCTCCGAAAGGCGAACAACCCGTCCCTCAATTCCCAGCGGCAGACCAAAGTGCCCGGTAAGGGCGGCACCGTCGGTGTGCAGGGCCTTGCTGCCGGCATCCACCACCAAACGCTCTGCACGGGGGCGCGAGGTGACGGTGGCCAGAACGAAAAGGCTGCAATCCTCTGCGCCGGCCGCTCCCAGAGCCAATTGCATGGCATCGTAGAAAACGTAATTCCCGGGACGAATTTCATTAACCGCATTGTTCTGCGCGGAGAAGGGCACGGTTGGGGTCGATCCCACACTAACCGTTTGAATGGTAATGCCTTCGCGGGCTAAAAGTGCCCGGGCTTTGGCCATTAATGCGCCTTCTTCGTGCCCGATTTGTTCGATTTCTTCACGGGATTGGGCGGCGTAGGCCTGCCCGGCGTGGGTGAAAATTCCTTCCAGATTCAGCCATTTGTGGCGCATCACGGTTTGTGCCAGCCGCAGCAGCGTTTGATCAGGGGGCACGCCGCAGCGTTGCAATCCGCTGTCGATTTCGATGCGTACGTTTAAAGGGCGAGACGCATTTTCAAAGTGTGGGCGTAACAATGCGATTTGGCGCGGATGATCCAACCCGACAATAAGCGTAACTTTTTCGTGCAAACTGCGCAAGCGCTTTAATTTTAAAGGGTGCGTTATCTGGTTGGCAATAAAAATATTTGTGAATCCGGCTTGGGCCATCACTTCGGCCTCGGATAACTTGGCTACGGTAATGCCCTGCGCGCCGGCTTCCAATTGCCAGCGGGCAATTTGCGGCGATTTGTGGGTTTTAGTGTGGGGGCGAAGGGACGTGTGGCTGCCTTTTGCCAGAGCCTGCATGGCCAAAATATTTTTTTGCAAACGCTCTTGCACGATGAGCAAGGCCGGAGTGTCCAATTGCGCCTGCAAAGCGCGCAGCTGTTGGGCGGTAAAAGGTGCCGGGAGAAAAGCGGCCATCGTTAAACCTGACGATTAAAATTGTTGCGAATGCGCTGCCACAGGCCCTTCCCCAGGTAATAATCGGCCACGGTTAAAACATTTTGAATGCTGGCCAGCACATCACCCCGACCGGCCCAATGTTCGTAAATCAGGTCCAGATCGCCCTGATTAATGAATTCGTTTAAAACATAAGCGGCCAGAGCCAGATCGTCCATGTAGCCTACCGGGCCAAAGATAGCTTCGGGAATGATGTCGAAGGGAGTAATGAAATAGGCAATGGCTGCGGAAAGTTTAAGTTTTTTATCGGCCGGCACGCGTTTGTCCAGCATCAGTTTGACCAGCAGATGGAAAAAATCCGGAACCAGCAAAAGCAAATCGGCATATTCCACGTTTTTGCTGGCCAGGTAATCGTCGATTTTTTTGCGAAGCTTCTTGTAAAAATCGTCGTACTTGTTTTCCATGTTTGGATCCCATTTAATAAGTTTTTCTTCCATTTTATTTCCAAACGTTTTAAGGTTTTATTATTTAGTTGAAAAGTTTTTACGAAAGGGACGAAAAAATTAAAAGCCGCGCTCCTTTCGAATTTGCTCGTAGGCATTGTTGATTTCCGCCATTTTTTCGTTGGCGATTTTAATGAAATCTTCCGGCACTCCCTTGGCGATGAGACGATCGGGGTGGTATTGGTTGACCAAACGTTTGTACGCGTGTTTGATTTCTTCCACGCTGGCTTGGGGCGTTACCCCCAGCACCTGATAGGCCCGGAAGTCGATTTTCACGAACAGGGCGCGAATTTGTTCGTATTCGCCCGGTGTTAATCCGAAAATTTCGGAGACGTTGCGAATGAACCGCTCCTCTTCCGGATGGAATTGTCCGTCGGCCATGGCAATACGGAAGAGCAGATGAATCATGGTTTGCAGAACTTCCGGCTGGTAGCCGATTAATTCACGGAATTGTCGGGCAAAGGCCAGAGGGTCTTCCGGCGAATTTTTGGCCTGATTAAAAATTTGTGCAATAATTTTGCGTTCTTCCAGGGGCAAGCGCAATTCGTTGCGTACGAACGCATCAAAAGCCTGAACTTCTTCTTTGCTGACCACTCCGTCGGCCTTAGCCATTTTGGCGGCTAACGAAGTTAATGCCACGTAAAACAGAAATTGTCGGTCGGTAGTGCTGGATGGACCGTGCATGCCTGCGGTTTTCAGATCACCTCCGCAAACCGGACAGTGCCCGTCGGAAGTAGGGCGGACCAGCTTCCCACAATAGGGACACCGCAGACCCAAACCGCGTTTTTTGTGATCCGATTCCGTATCGTACATGTGTCCTAAAACGCCTCCCAATACGGCGCCCAACGGGCCGCCCATCATAAATCCGAGACCAATACCAAAGGCTTTTCCCCAGAATCCCATTTCTGACTTTCTCCTGTTTCAAAAACTCATTTGTGCCGCAATAACTTTTTTTAATGCGTCGGCGGGGCTGTAATCCGGCTTTAACTTTAATGCCCGGTCGCAATCGCTTAATGCACGGGGGTAATCCATCAGGTCAAAATAAGTGAGCGCACGCATGTGGTACGTTTCGTACTGATACCCGTCCATTTCCAGAGATTTGCGAAAATCGTCCAGGGCCAAATCGTATTTTTTGAGCATGCGATAGGTTAGCCCCCGATTGTTGATGGCGCGCAGATTTTGTGAATCGAATTTGATGGCCCGGGTAAAATCTTGCAACGCTTTTTCGTATTCGCCCATGACAAAATAGGCCATGCCCCGGTGGTTATAAACGATGGAACGAATGGCAGGTTTCAACTTTTGACGCAAAACCTGACTGTAAATTTGAATGGCCGTTTTGTACTTACCCTCGCTGTGGGCTTCCAGTGCTTCGAAAAGAAGCTTTTCCAGCTTGGAACGGGAGTACACCGATTTGGGCAAAGGAGGGGGCGTACTTAATTCGTCTTCTTTTCCGTCGCCCGGAATTTGCTGCCCGTTGGGTAAGCGAATTTTTTCTGTCATGGATTCATGGCATTTTTCGCGGAGTTCTTTGACTTCCTTTTGGTAATCGCGGATTTCCTGAAAAATGATGTCCGACAGCGTGAGGGTAGCGTTAAGCGAAGCAAGCTTGCGCTTTATTTGTTCGTTGAGCAGGGTAAAATTCGCTTTGTAAATCAACTCGTGTTCCACTTCTGCCCAGGCGTCTTGCAAAATTGTGCGTAATTGAATTTCACAGGTGCGACCGCTGTAAGGGATGAGACCGGAATAATACTTTTCGGGCAATTCGATGGTCAGGTGCACCGCCTCGTAGCTAAATTCGGTCACGGATTTTTGCGCGTGTTTGTACTCGATTTCGAGTATGGTAAAATTTTGCCGGAGAATGGATTCGACCTCTTCCACATCTTCCAGAAAAGGGCAAATAATGCGCAAGCCGATGAGATCGTTAATGATTAAAGGCTTAATGCCTTTTTGCCGGTAGCGAATGAGCTTTTGGAAATAGCTGTCAAACGATTTAAGCCGATATTTGATGTTAAAATTGATATCGGTTTTCATTAACAATCGGCGTATTTGTTTGTGTAAACGGTTCAGGTTTGCCTCGTACTCGTGGCGGTAGCGCTCATACAAAAGGAGCAAACGCTCGCGTTCGGAAATGGAAGTTCTAATTTGCGTTGTTGCGTTCATCGGTGTTCTCCGCCTGAAATTAAAGCCGATTTCATCTTTCTAAATTTAAAGGTAATCTTGCATTAATCCAAAGGTTTTGCATTCGATGGCACGCCTCCGAACAATCCGCGAACAGGAAATTTTAAGATTGAACACAGAGGAGACCTCCGTGATACATTTTTATTTTCACCTTTTTGCTGCAATTGCTAAATTCTTTTTGTTTTTAAAATTTGAAAACGATTAACAAAGGAAATGCCGTGACTAAGGAAATAGAGAAAAATTTGAAAGCCATGTTTGAACGGTGGGCCGGTGAAACGGTCAGGTCTTTCCAACCGCTCGAGGCCCACGGTTCCGATCGCAAGTATTTTCGTATCAAAGGAAAAACCAAACAGGCCATCGGGGCTTTTAATCCGGACATGAAGGAAAATATTGCCTTCTTAACCTTTAGCAAACATTTTAAATCGTTGGGCCTGAATGTACCGGAAATTTATTCGCAGGAATTGGATAAGAACATCTATCTGGAAGAAGACCTGGGCGACACCACGTTATTCTCCTTTTTAAGCGAAAAGCGCGCCAAAGAAGGATTTTCTCCGGAAATTGTGGAGATGTACCGCAAAGTGGTGGCCTATTTGCCCCGCTTTCAAATCGAAGCAAACGAGGGCCTGGATTACAGTGTGTGTTACCCGCGTGCCAGCTTTGACCGGCAATCCATGCACTGGGATTTGAATTATTTCAAATACTATTTTTTAAAACTGGCCAAAATACCCTTCGATGAGCAACATCTTGAAAATGATTTTCAGAAATTTATCGATTTTTTACTCTCCGCCGATCGGGATTATTTTTTGTACCGGGATTTTCAATCGCGGAATGTGATGATTGTTAACGGAGAGCCCTATTTTATCGACTATCAGGGAGGGCGCAAAGGCGCCTTGCAGTACGATTTGGCCTCGCTTTTGTTTGATGCAAAGGCCGATATCCCCAATGACATTCGCCGGGAGTTATTGGAACATTATTTGAACACGCTGGAAAAGTACATGCCGGTAAACCGGGAAAAATTTTTGCAACAGTATTACGGCTACGTGTTCATTCGCATCATGCAGGCCCTGGGTGCCTATGGCTTTCGCGGATTTTACGAGCGTAAAGAACATTTTTTGAAAAGCGTGCCTTACGCCATCCAAAATTTAGAATGGCTGTTGCACAACGTGGAATTGCCCATTGAAATTCCGGCACTGATGGCCGTGTGGGAAGGCCTGGTGCGTTCCAGCTACTTGCGGCAGTTCGGCGACGCTCATTTGCGTTTGACGGTTCGCATCCAGAGTTTTTCGTACAAGCGGGGCATTCCCGTGGATGAAAAAGGGCATGGCGGCGGATTCGTGTTTGATTGCCGCATGTTGCCCAATCCGGGGCGTTACGAACAATACAAACAGTTAACCGGAAACGACAAGCCGGTCATCGAATTTTTGCAGAATGAACCGGAGGTAGAGCGGTTTTTGTACCATGTAAACGATTTAATCGACATGATGGTGACCAACTACCAGAAACGAAATTTTACCGACATCATGGTGGCCTTCGGTTGTACCGGAGGGCAACACCGCTCGGTGTATTGTGCCAACCGTTTGGCCGACTATTTGAAAAGCAAATATGGCAACATCGAAATTCAGGTGCGGCACCGCGAACTGGAAATGATGGGGCGAGGATAAGCCGTGAAAGCCATGATTTTAGCCGCAGGAAAAGGGACACGTTTACGCCCGTTGACCGATACGCGTCCCAAGGCATTGGTCGAAATTCAGGGGCGTACCCTGCTGGAGTTGGTTGTGGAACGCCTGAAGGCGGCCGGAGTGCGGGAAATTATCATTAATGTGCATCATCATGCCGAACAAATCATCGACTTTGTCAAAAAGAAAGAGGCCTTTGGACTGCACGTGGCCTTTTCTGTGGAAGATGAGTTGTTAGACACCGGCGGTGGGCTCAAAAAAGCGCGCTGGTTCTTTGACGATGTGGAGATGTTTTTGCTGCACAATGTGGATATTTTGACCGATCTGGATTACGGGCGTTTGTTCAGGGCCCTGCAAAGAACCGGCGCCCTGGCGGCATTGGCCGTGAAACGGCGCCGCACCAGCCGTTACCTGTTGTTCAATGCCCAAAAACGTTTGGTGGGCTGGCAAAACGTACGCAGTGGCGAATTGAAGATGGCACGCAAAACCTGTGCTTCGTTTTCCCCGCTGGCTTTCTCCGGCATCCACGCCCTGCGCCGCGAAATTTTCGATTATTTCCCGCCGGAGAAAATTTTTTCCATTATCGATGCCTATTTGCAGATTGCCCACAGGGCCATGCCCGTTGTGGGAGTGCCCATTGACGATTGCCGCTGGCTGGATGTGGGAAAACCGGAAGAATTGGAGAAGGCCCGAACGCTATTCTCTGATTTTTTTAATTAAAATCGCGCATTGCGCATTAACGATGGCCCGGCTCTTCAGGTTGCCAAAAAAGCCATCCTTGTGGTGAAGTCATGGGTGAATAATTAAGAAATAATACCCTTTGGAAACGCGTTTAATCACCAATAAAACAAAAGTAAAGGGAAATGCCATGAAGTTGTACCGTTCTATTCTTTCCGTTGTCTTTCTTCTTGCTTTTGTCGTTCTCTCCTTTTCCGCATCACC
>CAYXUS010000170.1:0-15019 GCA_964468415.1 uncultured Caldithrix sp. | reverse complement strand
GTTGGTTTTTTCCCACCACCAAACCCGGGGTGCGGTGGTTTTTTATACCTATCAATCCCCACCGCTCTGTGAAAAACGCGTCTCCCCGTGTTTCAAAATCCACAATCTTTCCAGAGCAATATGTTTCTTCTCAGCCTCCTTGGCCAGCATTTTTGGTGGCGCATCTAACGGTTCATCACCCAGCTGGAACGTCCCCCAATGAATGGGTAATAATACATGAGCGTTTAGCTCCAGAAAGGCTTTGACGGCATCCGCCGGATTCATATGTACGGGCTTCATGAACCATCGCGGTGCATTGGCCCCGATAGGCAAAGCCGCATAATCGATTTTTCCCTCCCTATGCCTAATTTCGTCAAATCCGGGGAAATAACCTGTGTCACCGCCAAAGTAGAAGGAAGAGCTTCCTTTAATCAACCAGCTTGCCCACAATGTACGATTTTGTCCCCAGGGGGTGCGACCCGAAAAATGTTGTGCCGGGGTACAAACAATAGTGAGTCCCTTGAACTTAAAAGCTCCCCACCAGTCCAGTTCAATAAAATGCGTTATCCCCCAGGAACGTAACGTGGTGCCGATAGCAATCGGCACCACATACAGCGGCCGATTGCCAAGCCGTTTTATCGTTGCCTTATCCAGGTGATCGTAATGATCGTGAGAAATTACGACCAGATCAATTGGTGGCAAACTATCCAGAGGAATGCCCGGTGGCACGGCGCGCTTTGGCCCGATGAAAGAAAAAGGCGAACAGCGTGTGCTAAAGATAGGATCGGTTAAAATATTTACCCCGTCCAATTGAATGAATAGAGTTGAGTGGCCAATCCACGTTACGGAAAAACGTGTGCGATTTTCTTTCAAAAGTTCAGGATGAGCATTAGCCAGAGAAAGTACCGCTTCTTGTGGATCGGGCACCTTGCGCTTTCCGGTCAAACGGTCCCAGAGAAACCATTTAAGGATGTCACCAGTTGAGCGTGCCTCGAAACCAGGAAAAGGATTAAAGAAGCGATGTCCGTTAAAATGTGTCTGAGAAAATCCGAAACCTTGCATGATTAATCCCAGCCAAAGTAACAAAATAAGATAACGCAACCCCGACAAATACTCGTTCCTCCTTTGCAAACATTAAAAGCTAAGGTTAGGCAGAGAGTTTCGCAATTTTAAATTTAAAAACCAATGCCCATATTAGAAAAGTCATACGGAACTTTTAGCAAAAAGTTTATTAGAATAGATTCGATGGGACGATTAAGCGGAGAGCCGATGCCAATATTACCTCCGGTAAAAGAAATCGAGGATTGCTTGCATACGAAATCGCATTCTTTTAAATTCTATTCTAAGCCATATTTGCATCTTTAACATCAGGAGTCACTATGCTATTAAAAATATCCGCAATCATATTTTTGTTAACATCCTTCCTTTGGGCGACAAATTGGGATTTTTTAAACGTCGATCGAATCGGAGCCAGGCAATTCATTGCGCAACATCCCGATGCCAACGGCGACAGTGTGGTGGTGATCATTTTGGATACGGGCATCGATGTGGGAGTGCCAGGATTGCGTAAACTCCCCAACGGGAAAGACAAAATTATTGACGTACAGGATTTTTCCGGTGAAGGCGATGTGTACTACGAAAAAGCCAAAACCGGGGAAGAAAACGGAGAGAAATACCTGGAACACTCATCGGGGACCCGTCTCTTTGGCTACGATAAATTAACTTTGCAACCAGAGGACAGCACCTATTACATCGGCGTATTGTCCGAAGACCATTTCAAAAACACCGTCATTCCCGATGTGAACAACAATGGAAAAAAAGACGATACATTCGGCTTTATTGTTTTAAAAAGCAAAAAAGGGTGGATTGCCTACATCGACCTGGACGGCGATGGTAATCTGGACGATGAGCAACCTTTCTGGAACTACAAAGAGAAGCATCAGATCGTTCGTTTCCGTGGCCGGAATCCCGAAACAGAAAAAAACCTGGCCAACTTTGCCATCAACATCTATCCCGATGAAGAGCGCATAAACTTTTTTTACGATGGCTCCAGCCACGGAACCCACGTGGCGGGTATTGCCGCCGGGTATCAGATTAACGGGCAACCGGGACTAAACGGTATTGCTCCCGGAGCAAAAATTATTAGTTTGAAAATCGGAGATTGTACCCTGGCCGGTGGAGCAACCACAACCGGAAGCATGCTTAAAGCGTATGAATATGGGGTTGAATTTGCCAAGAAGTACAAAGGAGCCGTTGTTTTCAACATGAGTTTCGGTATTGGTTCGGAAATTGAAGGCCGGGCCAGCATGGAATATTCATTGAATGACTTGTTGCGCGAAAATGAGAAACTGCTTTTTTGCGTAAGTGCCGGAAACGAGGGTCCGGGAATTTCCAACGTGGGCTTACCCGCTGCTGCACGCCGCGTATTAAGCGTGGGAGCCATGAACCCGAAAGAAACCGCCCGGGATTTGTACAATGGGAATATTAAAGAAGACAAAATTTTTGTCTTCAGTTCCCGCGGGGGCGAATTGAACAAACCCGACATCCTGACACCGGGTGGAGCTGCCTCAACCGTGCCTCCTTATGCCAAACGTGATCGTATGTGGGGTACCAGTATGGCCTCGCCTCAGGCAACGGGTGCCGTCGCATTGCTTATGTCGGCAGCCATTCATCACCATCCCTCCTTGCCCATAGTGGGGCAGTTACTCAAGAAAGCCATTATTAATTCCGGAGATCCGCTACCGGGCTACACAATTCTCGATCAAGGTGCCGGCGTTTTCAACATTCCCAGGGCTTTTGAATATTACAAAGAATACATTAAGCGCAAAGATCAGGACAAGGTGTTAAGCTACCGCATTGAGACATTGAGCCCCATTTACAAAGATGAAACGGGCCGCGCAGCCTACTGGCGTTTTGGCGATTATGCTCCGGATAAAAAACACAAACAACGCTTTCGCATTTATCCCGATTTTCCGCAAAAACTCAACGCCGACCAAAAAAATCAATTTTATCGCGCCTATGATTTAAAATCGACCAAGCCCTGGTTGAAGCTGGTTTCGAAAAGCGCTTACATCAAAGGACAACAGCCGGCCACGGTGGAAGTGTATTTTGACCATAAATTGTTAAAAAAACCGGGACTGTACGCAGGAAAAATTGAAGCGTTCCGCAAAGACAAATCAATGAAAGCGATCAACAAAGAATTTGAATTGTGGTGCACATACGTAAAACCATTCGAGTTTAACGAAGCAAATCATTATCGGTTGGAGTCGTCCGAAATAAAAATCAAACCCGGAGACATCCACCGCGTTTATTTTGATGTTCCTGTAAAAGCAACAGGCCTCACCATTCAATTGTACACATTAGCCAATCGCTACGCCCGGGTAATCGCCTTTTTGTTCGATCCGCAGGGGCGGGAAATGGACAAATATGCCGTTTTGCGCTCGGAAAAGAATAATCAGGAAATCATTCGTTTAAGTGGGGACGATTTGCAATACGGAACATATGAAATGGTTCTTTACGCCGATTTTCGCAATCCGGAAACATCGTACTGCAAATATTCCATCGCGTTTAGCGGGTTAAACGTAACTCCCGACATCATCAGTGATGTGCGCATTGAAAACGGCAAAAAACCCAAAGGCGAATTTACCGTGCTCAATTATTTCGATCAGCCGACGTTTTGCCGAATTACCGGGAATGTTTACGGCTGGCAAAAAGTGAATTATTTGGATGAAGATAACGCATTGTATCAATTGGATTTTAGCATCGGAGAAAAAATCGAAAAGGTGGAATTTAACCTGGAATTGCCCCCGGATGTATTCAATAAGATGACCGATTTTGCCATCAATATTCGGGATTACAACGGTAAAATTTTAATGGCCGATGGACTTACCTATTGCAAAAAGAAAATTGTATTTGTTCCGCCTTCTTCCGGCGACTACTATCTTGAGCTGATTCCGGCCTTTGCCAGCAAAAAAGCACAACATTGGACGGCCGATTTAAAAGAGAGTTATTACATGTTCGACCAGATTCCGGTGGAAGCAAGTGCGGAAACCTTCTATCCCAGAGTTGAAAAAGACGTGCGTTTTACCATTGATGGGACCTTGCCGGTCGCGCCGAACGGTTATTACCTGTTCGGCGAGCTTTTCCTGAGTTCCACGGATAAATATCGTTTTCGGGTTAGCGTGCCCATTAACTTGTATACGGGAATGAAGTAAACAGTAGGGAATTCCATGCTGCAACTATTCGGGTTAAGTTTAAGCGGTGCGCTTCTTTTGCTGGACAGCACGGCAGCTTTTCAAATGTTAATTGCCCAACCCTTATTTGCCTGCCCTATTTTGGGCTGGCTGGGCGGAAACGCCCAGTTGGGCTTTGAGCTGGGCTTCTGGTTACAATTAATTTGGCTAAGCAACATGCCCGTGGGAGCAGCCATCATTCCCGAAGGAGAAATTGGTTCGGTGGCGGCCATTCTTTTGGCGATACGATTAACCGATGATTTTCCGCAACTTAAGCATTTTATTATTTTCATGGTCATTGCGTATGCGGTGCTGGTTAGCTTTATCGGAGCGAAAACTGTAACTTTTATTCGGAATAGGAATCAACAATATCTACAGCACATTCTCAACAAACTAAATCAGGGCAAAGCCGTCACTTTCGGACCGATTATTTTTAATGCCCTTGCATTTAGTGCCCTTGTCTTTTTTGCGTTAATGGTAAGTTTAACCCTGGTATTTGAATACGGTTTAAAACCCTTTTTGGCTCAAATGCCGTTGGATTTGGCTAATCGTATCGGACTTTACGGAAAAATTTCCGTTTTGGGGGTGGGAATGGGCATGACCATAACCCTGATGAAAGATAGACGTTATTGGGCGCTTTATGTTTTGGGAATGATTATCGGAGGAATGTTAATCTTACATGGCGCAAAATAAAAAATACAAAAAACTACCGTTGAAAGATTTGCTGGCCATATTATGGCGTTCGTTTTTCATCCAAACCGGTTGGAACTTTAAAAGCATGATTTCAATTGGTTTCTGTTTTGCCTTAATGCCGGTGGCCAAAAAAATCTGTGCAAATCCCGAAGAACTCAATGGCTTCTTAAAGCGACATGTGGGATTCTTCAATTCCCATCCCTATTTTGCCTCTTATGCAATTGGAGCGGTAACCCGCTTGGAGGAAGAGCGCAAGCAAATACATGCCCCTTCCGAAGAGGTTATTGACAAATTTAAAAACGCTTTGATAGGGCCTTTGGGGGCGATTGGTGATCAGTGTTGCTGGTTCGTAATGCGTCCGGCGTCGTTAATCGTAGGGTTAACCGGGGTGGCTTTTAGCCAAGCCATACAGACCAAGATACTATTCTTGCTCTTAACTTTTATTTTGTATAATATACCTCATATTTACATTCGCGTTAAGGGCATTTTGGATGGCTATGGGTACGGAATCGATGTGTACAAAAAAATTCGCATCGATAATTACCGCCGGTTTATTCAAAGCTTTAAAAGCCTTGGAGTTTTGGGCATTGGAATTTTGTTTACTTACACAATTTATCAGGCGTATTTGTTACACTGGAAAGTAAGCCTGATGTTTGTTTTAACATTGGCAATAGGCCTTATTTTGCGTTTAAAACGAAAGATGTTTTTTACGCCCGTACTGGTATCGATGGTTGTAGCAATAATTGTTGGAATAATATGATCGAAGAAAAAGTACAAATTACCAATAAACATGGATTGCACGCACGTCCTGCGGCCAAGCTTGTGCAATTGGCAGGAAAGTTCAAGTCGGACATTAAAATTTTGAAGGACGGGCTGGAAGTAAACGGGAAGAGTATCATGGGGGTAATGATGTTAGCCGCCGAACCCGGCAGTGAAATTGTGCTGCGGGTGGAGGGCGAAGATGAAAAAGAAGCGATGGAGGCTATTCTTACCCTAATCAAAAACGGCTTTGACGAAGAGGACGATGAGTAAAAAACGCATTCTAAGAGAAATAAAACTTACCGGTATTCCTACCTCGCCGGGAATTGCCATGGGGCCAATTTACATTTTTCGCCCCTTCCAATTAAATATTTCGGAGCTGGAAGGTACCGTTGACAACGTTGAGCGGGAATTGGAGTTATTCGACAATGCGATCGAAAAAGTGCTGCGCCAGTTGGACAATGCCCAAAAAAGCAGCGAAGCCTATTACAAAGATCAGTTCTCCGAAATTTTTGAAAGCCAGAAGGCATTCTTGAAAGATTCGGTTCTGATTAACGAAATCAAACAGGAAATCGTCCGCTCCAAATGTTCGGCGGCTTTTGCCATCTCCAAAATTCTCTCCGAAAAAAGCGAGCATTTTATTAATCTGGAAAGCCAGTACTTCCGGGAGCGTGCCTACGACATTATCGACCTAAAACAAAAGTTGGTCAATGCGCTACTGGGTATTGATGTGGATTATCAGCTTTCTACCCCGGCCATTGTAGTGGCCGAAATGCTCTCCCCGGCCGATACGGTCAATTTTAATCGTAATTTTATTCTGGGCTTTTTGACCGACAAGGGCGGGCGTACATCCCATGCCGCGATTATGGCCCGGGGACTGCGTATTCCGGCGGTGGTCAATCGTTACAACCTGTCTCAGGTTTTGCATGAAGACGACTATTTGATTTTGGATGGCTTTACCGGAGCCATTATTATCAATCCCACCGAAGAAACCAAAAAAGAATACGAAGCACGACAGCTTGCTTTTAAAAAGTTTGAAGAACGGTTGTACCAGGAAATAGATCAGCCGACGATTACCCAGGACAATGTGCACATCGAATTGTTGGCAAATATTGAATTTGTGCACGAAGTTAACGATGCGCGCATTAACAAGGCCGAAGGAATCGGGTTGTTTCGCACAGAGAGCTTTTTTATCGAAAAAAAGGCCATGCCCAACGAAGAGCAGCAATTTCAATATTACAAGCAGGTTGTGGAGCAAATGAATGGCCATGAGGTGACCATTCGTGTGCTGGATTTGGGGGGAGACAAAATTATTCCCCAGCAAGAAGAGAGCAACGAATTGAATCCCTTTTTGGGCTGGCGAGCCATTCGCTTTTTGCTGGATCGTCCCACGATCTTTAAAACCCAATTGCGGGCAATTCTCAGGGCCAGTGCCTTTGGGAAAGTGAAAGTTTTGATTCCCATGATTTCTGCGGTAGAGGAGGTCAAAAAAACCCTGCAGTTGCTGGAGGAAGTCAAAAGTGCGTTAAAAGCCGATCACATTCCGTTCGATGAGGGCATCGAAATTGGGGTAATGATCGAAACACCGGCCGCAGCCATGATGGCGGATTTGTTAGCCCAATATGTGGATTTTTTTAGCATCGGGACAAATGATTTGACCCAATACGTTCTGGCGATTGATCGCACCAATGAGAAAGTCTCGAAGTATTTTAGCACGTTCAATCCGGCGGTATTGCATTTTGTGGAGCGCACCATTCAGGCCGCACAGCAAAATAATTTAAAGGTTACCCTTTGCGGCGAGTTTGCCGCCATTCCGGAAGCCATCCCTCTTTTGCTGGGGATGGGGTTGCGCAGTTTGAGTATGAACCCCTTCTCTTTACCCGGCGTGAAAAAAATTATTCGTTCCCTGCAGGTTTCCGAATGTGAGGGGTTGTTTAACAAAGTTAAGAACCTACACACGGCCGAAGAAATCGAAAAACAATGCGCGCAATTTTTAAACGAGCATATCAAAGACCTTGAATATTTAAAATAGGAGAAGTCCATGTTTACAGTAGATAAGTCGGGGTACAAAGAAATTTTGCTGAATTTTTACAAGCAAATCGAAGAGAGCAAAAGCATTTTCGAAAAGGCAAAAATTTCTCTGCAAAAGGATAAAATTGACAATATTTTGTACCTTGGGATTGGCGCCTCGGGCCTGGCCGGTGATTTGTTGCACGATGTTTTGTTCGATCAATTGAAAAAGCCGATGGATGTGGTACGCAGCTATTTCTCTCCGAAATTCTGCAACGAGCGCACTTTGGTTATTGCTTCGAGCTATTCGGGGAACACCGAAGAAACCCTATCGGCGGCGCGCATGGCTCTGAAAACCGGTGCACAAGTTGTGTGCGTGACCAGCGGCGGCGCATTAAAGACTTTCGCCGGGGAAAACAAATTACCGGTACTGGAATTGCCCGCGCGCTTTACTTCGCGTCAGGCTTTTGGCTATTTGTTCTTTCCGGTCTACCATTTGTTTGGCGCTCTGGGATTGATCGAGAATTACGATTCCGAGCTCAAAGACTTGATTCTGTTTGTAAAAGAAATTGGCCGCAGAAACGACTATCCCAATGTGAACGGTTACGTGCTTTCCCGGGAATTGGCCAACACCATCCAGAACAAAATTCCTATTATTTATTCCACAGCGCCCTACCTGAAATCGGTTTCTTTAAGCTGGAAGAATGAAATTCAGCAAAAAGCAAAAGCCCTGGCTTTTTACAATGTAATCCCCGAGATGAACCACAACGAAATCATCGGTTGGGAATGGGATTCTCCGCTGTTGAAAAACTTTATCGTAATTTTTTTGGAAAATAAAGATGTGCATCCGCGCATTCTGAAACGCATTGAACTGACCAAAAAGATCATCAAGGGAAAAGGCGTGGAAGTGGTCGATATTTACGCCGACGGAAAAACCGTGATGGAAAAAGTGTTTTGTCTGATTTTGCTGGGCGATTGGACGAGTTATTATTTGGCGCTGAATTACAAAAAGGATCCATCGGAAGTTCAACACGTGGACTTTTTGAAAAAAGAAATGGCCAAAATGGACGAATAGAGCGGATTTTTACCAAAAAATCCTGAAAATTGAGGTCAAATTTGTAGAACACGGGAAAAAGTGATAAATTACTTGTTTCAGGATAGAGATTGAAAGTAGGAGAATAAAGAATGGCGAATTATCTGTTTTCGTCCGAATCGGTAACGGAAGGTCATCCCGACAAGATGGCGGATCAAATTTCGGATGCCGTTTTGGACAATGTTCTAAAAGAAGATGTATTTGGCCGGGTGGCTTGTGAGACTTTTGTCACCACGGGGCTCGTGCTGGTCGGGGGAGAAATTACCACCGATTGCTACGTAGATATTCCCAAGACCGTTCGCGATGTGGTTAAAGAAATTGGGTATGTGGACGCGCAATACGGGTTTGATTACTTGACCTGCGCGGTTATGACTTCTATTGATCAGCAATCACCGGATATTGCTATGGGGGTTGATCGTGCCGGGGCCGGTGACCAGGGCATGATGTTTGGCTTTGCCTGTAATGAAACACCGGAACTAATGCCCATGCCCATTAGTCTGGCTCACAAACTGACGGCGCGGTTGGCTCAGGTAAGAAAAAACGGAACGTTGCCCTTTTTGCGTCCCGACGGGAAAGCACAGGTTACCATCCGCTATGAAGATGACAAACCCGTGGCCGTGGAAAAGGTTGTCGTTTCGGCCCAGCACGACCCGGATGTAACCAGGGAAAAACTGGAAGAGGCCATTATCGAGGAAGTGATCAAACCGGTTTTGCCGCCGGAGATGGTCAAAGGTAAAAAGATTACCTACTACATTAATCCGACCGGCCGTTTCGTGATTGGCGGGCCGCAGGGTGATGCTGGGCTAACCGGTCGTAAAATCATTGTCGATACTTACGGCGGCGTGTTTAGTCACGGGGGCGGGGCCTTCAGCGGAAAAGATCCGACGAAGGTGGACCGTTCGGCTTCTTACTTTGCACGGTACGTGGCGAAAAATGTGGTAGCCGCCGGATTGGCCGAAAAATGCGGCATTCAAGTGGCTTATGCCATTGGCGTTCCCGAGCCCGTTTCTTTGATGGTACAAACATTTGGCACGGGGAAGATTTCCGATGAAGAATTAGCCAAACTGGTGCAAAAACATTTCGATTTTACACCGGGCGGTATTATCGAAACGCTGGACTTGCGTCGTCCGATCTATCGTAAAACAGCGGCTTACGGACATTTTGGCCGGGAGCTCGACGAATTTACCTGGGAAAAGACCGACATGGTCGAAGCATTGAAAAAATAAAGAACGCTCATTCCCTTCGGGCCAAACCCGAAGGGAATTTTTTTATGCACAAAAGGGAAGAAAGATGGATCGCCAATTACACATTATCGAACATCCTTTGCTTAAAGCCAAGCTTACCGTTCTGCGCGACAAGCGAACCGATCGGCAAAAGTTTCGCCGCACGCTTTCGGAAGTGGCCATGTTAATGACGTACGATTTGACCCGCAACATTCCCGTGAGTGAGATCGAAGTGGAAACCCCTTTGGAGCGCACGCATGGGGTGGTGCTGGACAAAGATGTGACCCTTGTGCCCATTTTGCGTGCCGGGTTGGGCATGATCGATGGTATTTTGGAGTTGCTGCCCAATGCCCGTGTGGGGCACATAGGGGTGTATCGCGATAAAAAAACGTTACTTCCGGTAGAATATTACTTGAAATTACCGGAAAACGTAAATGAAACCTTTGTTATTTTAGTCGATCCCATGCTGGCTACGGGAGGCTCCGCACTGGCTGCCATTGAAATTCTGAAGAAACAAGGCATTAAGGAAATAAATTTTCTGTGTTTGGTGGCTGCTCCCGAAGGGGTTAAAGCCGTGCATGATCGCTTTCCGGATGTGCACATTTTTACCGCCGCTCTGGATCGCCAATTAAACGACCACGGCTATATTTTGCCCGGCTTGGGCGATGCCGGTGATCGGCTGTACGGAACGGAATAGACCGCGTTGCGGTTGCTCCAGGATGATGCTGAGCGCCCGGGCCCAATTTCCCGGGCTTGTTATTTTGGGACGGATTAATTTGCTCCTTCCTTTTTTAACCGCTAAATTTCCCAACCAAATTAAATGAATGGGATCTCATGCAAAGACAAATAGATTGGCAAGCCAAGTTTTCGGCCGTTTGCGAACACACATTGTATCCCTTGCTGCCCGAGCCGGAGCAAGAATTTTTGCATCGGCTTTTTGACCGTTACCATTTCACGTTTCAGGAATTTCGGCAGTTAGCCGAAATTGCGCGCGATTTGCAAATGTGGGGAGAAGGCGGGCTGCAATCCTGGTTAAGCCGCGACCCGATTGATGACGAACAAGGCCGGGGACGCAATGCCAAAGAGCGTTTCTGGAACGAATTAAATCGTCGTATCCATCGTTTAAAGGCACAGCCCAAAACCTACCGGGGATTTCATGGCAGTGTGCCGGAAAAGGTAACGCAAGCCAAGTTGGTGGATCAGAAAACGCCAAAAAAGATTTTTGGCTGGTGCCCGGTAGCATCGGAGAAGACCGTGTGCTGCAATTTGCGCACCATCGATGCCGTGGAAACCTGCGCTTTTGGGTGCAGTTATTGCACCATTCAAACTTTTTACAGCGACCGCGTCGTGTTCGATGCCGACTTGCGAGAAAAGTTAAAATCGATTGAAATCGATCCCACACAACGTATTCACATTACCACCGGGCAATCGTCCGATTCGCTGGTGTGGGGTAATCGCAATGGCATGTTAGACGCTCTAATGGAATTTGCCTGGCAGCATCCCAATGTTTTACTGGAATTCAAAACCAAATCGGCCAACATCCGCTATTTCCTGGAAAATGAAATTCCGCCCAATGTACAATGCACCTGGTCGTTGAATCCGCAGGTGATTGTGGAAAACGAAGAACACTACACGGTAAGTCTGGAAAAACGGCTGGAAGCGGCGGAGAAGGTGGCGCAAAAGGGGGTAAAGGTCGGCTTCCATTTTCATCCCATGATTTACTACGACGAATGGGAAACCGCCTACCCGAACATTGCCCGGGAGATTGTGCGTCGCTTTGATCCGCAGGCGGTTTTGTTTATTTCGATGGGCTCGGTTACGATGATCAAACCGGTGATGCGTCAAATTCGCCAACGCGGCTTTAAAACCAAAATCTTGCAGATGGAATTGGTTCCCGATCCGCACGGCAAGTGGACCTATCCGGACGCAATCAAGATTCGCATGTTTCGCACCATGTATCAGGCCTTTTCCGAGTGGCATGAAAAGGTCTTTTTTTACCTGTGCATGGAAAAGGCCGCCATCTGGCAGGGCACGTTTGGCCGTGTTTTTCCCAATAATGATGCATTCGAACAGGCACTATTGAATGCAGCTTTCGCCAAAATTAACCCGTAATTTTGAATTTTAGCTCTTCCTTTTTAACGCTGCTTTTGGCGGTCCCGCGTTTGATATTTTGCAGCAACCCTGCGCAGGATGTGGTAAAAGTCTTTGGCCAAAAGGTAAACCCGGGGGCCGGGGATGAGTGTGTAGTTACCGGTAAGTACAAAAATATTCCCCGTCTGCACGGCGGGAATGCCTTTTAGGGTACTCCATTCTAATTTGTTAAGTGAATCTCTGGCTGCGTTCCAGGGTTGGTTGAATTTAAACTCAATGATGAGTTCGGGCTGTTTTAGCAATATGTTCTCCCGGCTTACCTGCGCATATTTAGCCGGCAAGTCGGAAAAAACATTTACCCCCCCCACAAATGCCCACACCGAGTCGATAAAAGTGTGAGGACCAACCACGGTTAAATGCGTGGTTGCTCCCGGGTCTCTTCCAATAACCAGCATGGCTTTTACCGTTCCAAGCTTTAGTGCCTGTGCTTTTTGCTTGTAAAAGTTCAAACTGTCGTGAATGCTTTGCTGCAATTGGCGTGCCCGGGACTGGCAATTGAGCAAACGCCCCAGAGAGTCAATCGTAAAAAAGATGTCTTTTAGTTGATCATTGGGGAGCATGACTACGGGTAAATGTTCGGCTTTCAGCTTGCGTGCCAGCTCGGCATTGGCCGGAACGCCCAAAAGTAAGTCGGGGCGCAAGGCGATAATTTTTTCCAGGTTGGGATTTAAAAATCCGCCGATGTGTTCCTTTTCTTTGGCCTGTGGCGGGTACTGACAGTAGTCGGTAACCCCCACCAATCGCTTTTCTTGCCCCAAAGCGTACAATAGTTCTGTCATGTGGGGCGAAAGCGAAATAATACGCCGGAATTTTTGAGAAGATAAATTCCGGGCAGGCTGTGTTTGACAGCCGCCCAGAATAAAAATCGAGCTCAAAAAGAGAAGTAATATCTTTCGAAGAAGTTTATTCGTAAACAAAGGTTACGGCTCCCGGAATAATTCCTACGGTAAATCGTTTTTGTTCTTGCCCGTTAAAATCGTAAATGATCGCTTCGCCATTGCTCTGGTAGTCTTTGGCATCCAGAACAAAAAGCTGCTGAGAAATCGGATCGGCTTCTAAGGCATAATAGGAAAACGTTCCTTTAATAAATGTTGCATTCAAAATTTTATTCGTTTCCGTAGAAAAGCTTACTACATTCCCATTTAACAAGAAAAAGCCCATGTCGTTTCCGGCATAGGTGATTTCCGAAGGATGGCCGGTCACCAAAATGGAATCGGTCACGGTCTGGCTTTTGGGATCAATCACGTACACCCCACCGTTTGTGCCGGTGTCGGTTGTGTCGCCCCAGGCTGGCCAGCGTCCGGTACACAACACATACAGCTCTTCGTCATCATCGACCATTAATGCCGTAGGATTATCTCCGACTTTAATCGTGTTAACTACTTTGTCCGAGGTCGGATCGATGACCGAGATGGTATTGCCCGAACCGAATCCGCTATTCGCTACGTACACTTTTCCCTCGCAAAGGAGTAACTCTTCGGGGTTCGCACCTACCGCAATGCTGGTTTGTGTGAGCGATAGGGTTTTTAGGTCTAACACGGCAACCGTGTTTGCAAACAAATTGGTAATGTAAGCCTTGCTGTCAGAAACCACCGCCAAATTACGCGGACTGGCGCCGGCGGGCATTTCGATGGTTTTAATACTTTTCCAGCTTTTTAAGCCGATTACTTCGATTTTGTTGGAATTGTTCACAATTACAAATCCCAGGGTGTCCCAGACAGTCATGCTATTGGGTACGTCGCCTAAAGCTCGTTTATTTACAGCCTGAAAAATATTGTTTTGTACGGCCTGGTCGGCAAAACTGTAAAAAGAAAGCGAGCCGTTCCCTTTGGTAAAATTTCCTTCGTTAACAATAAAGGCACCTACGGATTGTACCTTTTTTTCATCATTCGATGATGAAGGGTCTTTTTGACAGCCGACAATGAAAAGCGAAATCAGTAAAATAGCCAGAAACAAACGTGTCATCTAATCCTCCTTCGTTAATTTTTCGTTTTGTTTTGAGTTGTTAAAGATCGGGTAAAATGGTTTCGGGCAATCGGCCATTACCCGATTCTAATCAGGCCGTTGCCAGGTTTAGCGCGAGGGGTGTTTACCCCGTTCCCCTGTTTTTAACAGTTAAAAGTAATAGTAACAGGCCCTCCACTTAATTAGTGTTTAATTGTAAAACTCAATCGGACATATCTTCCCGGCAACGGATAGCCCGGAAGAATTTGGTACTGTTTGTTTAAAATGTTTTCTATTTCGATTTCCGGGATGAGTTGCAGAAATTTGGTTTTAAACACCCCGTGTAAACCGGCTGAAAAAATTGTAAACGAAGGCAGAATATGGGCCGGATTATTGGAAAAATCGGTGTAGCGAAAGCCTGTGTGTTGAGCCGTAAATTTAATTTGTACCACAGACCATCCGCTTTGTAAATGTAAATTCCATTGTTCCTGAGGTAAAAACGGGACCTGATTTCCCACGGTCGCATCTCCGGTAAAGTCGGGTGCGTCTTTAAGGCTTTTGCCGAAAGAGTAATTAAAAGCAAGGTTGTGCTTTCCGTTTACATGGCCCAAATGTAGCTCCAACTCTATTCCCGTACTCCGAATGCGTTGTAAATTTTTCGGTGTCCAGATGCCGTTGTAATTCGGAAGCCAACGAATTTGGTCGCTCACGTTGTTGCGGTAGATGCTTATTTCTGTTTCTGCCAGCCAATGTCCCAATAAAATGTTTTGTCGGATCCCGGTCTCCATATTCAATGCCCGTTCCGGACGTAGCGCAGGATTTCCACCCGGCACCCAATACAAGTCATTAAATCCGGGGATGCGCACATTTCGTCCTATCGAGGCGTAAAGTTGGGTGTGCTGCCAGCTGAAATTCGCACCGAATGTTGGCAAAAA
>CAYXUS010000169.1:0-4608 GCA_964468415.1 uncultured Caldithrix sp. | reverse complement strand
ATTAGTTCGCTAATCATGGTGGTGATGGAAAAAACGCGTGAAATTGGGATCCTGAAATCTATGGGGGCAACGTCCCGGTCAATCATGAAAATATTCATCTACGAAGGTTTGCTGGTGGGTGTGATCGGCACGGTGCTGGGTTGCATTCTGGGATACGGCGCGGGCTTCATTCAATTGCATTTTCATGTCATTTCGTTGCCGCCGGATGTTTATTTGATTAGCTCTCTGCCTATTGTTCTGGAGTGGGGCGACTTTGTGGCTATTTCTACGATTTCTATTTTGCTCAGTTTGTTGGCCTCGTTTTATCCTTCCTACCGCGCTTCAAAATTAGTTCCAGTGGAGGCCATCCGCTATGAGTAAGACGATGAAAGAAATAATTCGCGTGCAGGATGTGCACAAAACCTATTTTACCGGACCGGTTCCGGTGGAAGTTTTAAAGGGCATTTCGTTGACCGTACAGCCCGGCGAAGTGGTTGTGATCAAGGGACCTTCCGGGGTGGGGAAAAGCACGCTTTTGCACATTATGGGGGCGCTGGATGTGCCGACCAGTGGCAAAGTGTTCGTGGACGGGCAGGACCTGAGCGAGCTGGACAATTTGGCTATGGCGCGTTTCCGTAACAAAGCGGTAGGATTTGTTTTCCAATTTCACCATCTATTACCGGAATTTACCGCACTGGAAAACGTGTTCATCCCGGCCTTTATGCACGAACCGTTAACCGAAGAAAAGAAAGCGTATGCCAGACATTTGTTAGCCGAAGTGGGCCTTTCTCATCGGCTGGAGCACAAGCCCAATGAGCTTTCGGGTGGGGAGCAGCAGCGGGTGGCCGTGGCCCGGGCTTTGATTAACAAACCAAAAGTGTTGCTGGCCGACGAACCCACGGGCAATCTTGATCGCAAAAACAGCGATATGCTTTACGAACTATTGCTGGATTTAAATCGCAAGCTCAATCAAACACTGGTTATCGTTACCCATGATGAACACATCACATTAAAAGCCCATCGCATCATCGAACTGGACGACGGGCAGGTAGCAAATGAAATCACACGGGTTTAGTCCGTTTTCATGGCAAAAAAAGAAGAAAAAAACTACGAGCTGCAGTTTTTAAAAGGCATTGGCCCCAAGCGGGCTGCTGCACTTTACAAGGCAGGCATTCGCACGCTTTACGATCTTCTTAATTTCTTTCCCCGCAGATACGTCGATCGCAGTACGGTGGTACGGCTCAATCAGCTTCAGCCCGATCAGGAAGTAACCGTTTTGGGTAAAGTAGAAGCCGCGGGTATTCGTCACGGCCGGCGGCGTTTTTTTTACATTGTTATCAGCGACGGGTACGGCTTGCTGGAAGCGGTTTGGTTTAACGGGGTGGATTACTTTAAAAATGTGTTTAAGGTGGGAGAGTGGGTAGCGCTTTCGGGAAAGGTAACGTTTTACCGTGGCTTTCAGATGACCCATCCCGATTACGATCACTTAGGCGAAGGAGAACTGGAAAATGTGATCAACACGGGTAAAATTTTGGCGTTTTATTCCGGAAACGAATCTTTCAAACGGGTGGGATTGAATTCCTACACTTTTCGCCGCATTTTTTTTCATTTGTTGCACGAAAGTCTGCCTGCCGTGGAAGAGTATTTCCCAACGATGCTGATGCGGCGGCACGGATTTTTGTCACGTGCCGAGGCCTATCGCCAAATCCATTTGCCGAAAAATCAGGAATTGCTGAAGAAGGCCGTTTTTCAGTTCAAATACGAAGAGTTCTTTCAATTACAATTAATGATGGCGTTGCGTCGCGCTCATGAAAAGTCGAAACCCGTAGGCTTTGCCTTCACACGAAAAAGTGAGCGTCTGGAAAAATTGTACCGTAGCTTGCCTTTCGATTTGACCGGAGCGCAAAAACGCGTGGTCAAAGAAATTTATCGCGATATGAAACAGCCGGTGCCTATGAATCGCCTGTTGCAGGGCGATGTGGGATCGGGCAAAACATTGGTGGCATTGATGGCCATGCTAATTGCCGTGGATAATGGCAAACAGGCTGCCTTGATGGTACCCACCGAAATTTTGGCCGAACAACATTTTTTAACCATTCGCAAAATGGTGGGGCCATTAAACGTGCCCGTGGTTCTTTTAACCGGTAGCACAACGCAAAAAGATCGCAAACGCATCGCCGAAATAACCGGCAGCGGTGAGCCGTTGATTATCATTGGTACCCATGCGTTAATTTACGAAAACGCACAGTTACCTAACTTGGGGCTGGTGGTCATTGACGAACAGCATCGCTTTGGGGTGCTGCAGCGCGCTAAATTAATGGGTAAAGAAATGCGGGCGCATGTGCTGGTGATGACGGCGACCCCCATCCCACGTACGCTGGCCTTAACGGCATACGGGAATTTGGATATTTCGGTAATCGATGAGATGCCCCCCGGTCGTAAGCCTATTACCACGGTTTGGCGCTTTGACCGTTCCGCTTCGCAGATTTACGCGTTTATTCGCGAAAAAATCGAAAAAGGGCAACAGGCTTACATCGTTTACCCTTTGGTGGAAGAAAGCGAAAAAATGGATTTGAAGGCGGCCACCGAAGCGTATGAACGGCTCTCGGCCACAGAGTTTGAAAAATACAAGGTGGGACTGCTTCACGGACGCATGAAGGCGGCGGAGAAAGAAGATGTGATGGAACGCTTTGCCCGCAATGAGATTCAAGTCTTAATTTCTACTACGGTAATCGAAGTAGGAATTGACGTTCCCAATGCGACCATTATGCTCATTGAACATGCCGAACGATTCGGGCTTTCGCAATTGCATCAGTTGCGGGGACGTGTGGGGCGCGGCGCCGAAAAATCGTACTGCATTTTGAAGACGCCCTACAACATTGGCGAAGTTGCTCAGCAACGCATGAAGATAATGACCGAAAGTCAGGATGGCTTTGTTATTGCGGAGAAGGATTTGGAATTGCGGGGCTGGGGTGATTTTTTCGGTACACGCCAGAGCGGCATGCCCGATTTTAAAATCGCCAACCCGATTACCGACCGGGATATTCTGGAAAAGGCCCGGGAAGATGCCTTTGAGCTGGTCAAGGGTGATCCTTTTTTACGCAAGCCGGAACACGCCGCATTACGCGACTACCTGACCCGGCATTTAAAAAAACGAATGGATTTAATCAATATCAGTTAAAGGGATACAAACTGATGGCGCAGAAAAATAAGGTGACGGTTGTCATTCCCCACTATAACGGGAAGAAAATTTTGTTCGATTGCCTGCAATCTTTGCAGAAGAACACTTACCGGGCATTTAAGGTGTTGCTGATCGACAACGGTTCAACCGACGGAAGCCAGGACATGGTACGCCGCGAATTTCCATGGGTCGAATTAATACAAAACGAGGAAAACAAGGGGTACGCCGGTGGCTGCAATCAGGGCATCGAGATAGCCGATACCGAGTATGTCCTTTTGTTGAACAATGATACGGTTGCCCCGGCAAACTTCCTGGAAGAAATGGTCAAAACGCTGGAAAACGATCGGCAGGCGGCGATGGTGCAGCCGAAAATTCTTTCGATTCAGGATCATCAGTTTTTCGATTATTCGGGGGGCGCCGGTGGAGAGATGGATATTTTAGGCTATCCGTTTGCGCGGGGGCGCATTTTTGATACCGTGGAAAAGGATAAAGGACAATACGACCGGTTGACGGCGCAGGTTTTTTGGACTTCGGGTTGTGCCTTGCTTTTGCGCAAAAGTGTGGTGGAACAAATCGGGGCACTGGATGAAGATTTTTTTGCGCATCAGGAAGAAATCGATTTGAACTGGCGGGCACAACTATTGGGCTATCGTAATTTGGTGGCACTGAATACCTACATTTATCACTATTCGGGTTATACGCTGCGCAAGGACAACCAGCGAAAAATGTACCTGAATCACCGCAACAATTTGATTATGCTGATTAAAAATTATTCGCTGACCATGCTCTTACTGGTGCTGCCGATCCGAATTATATTTGAAATGACTACGGTGGTTGCCGATTCCATTTTGTGGGAGGGTAAACGGGGTAAGGCCGTTTTACAGGCGCTTTGGTACATCTTTACGCATTTTGGTGCCATTTTACGCAAACGCCGTCACATTCAAAAACTGCGTAAAGTTTCTGACCGGGCGATTCTGGCAAATATGTACCGCGGCAGCATTGTGATTGATCATTATGTGCGTAAACGTTTGCCCTACCAATGCGTAATGCGGTTTCGGGGAAAGAAAGCGGAGAATTAAAAATTATCCGTGGGATGCCCTTCCCGCAGGAATGAAAAAGGAAAAAGGAAAAAAGAAAAAGGTTGCCGGTTGCCGGGTAGCTGCACGCTAAGGAGAAAAATTACGAATTACGAATTATCCGTAGGATGCCCTGGCAAAAATTACGAATTGGGGTCCGAAATTGGCATACTTCCCCTTAACCCTTCACTCTTTCCCATCCCGGCCACCGAATACCCCTTTCAATCCCGAAGGGATGCCTACCACTTCGTGGTGGCACGGAGGGATGAAAAAAGAAAAAGGAAAAAAGAAAAAGGAATTGGGGAAAAGGCCGCCGCAGGGCCGCAAAATGCCCCAATCAAAAATCCCCCTTTGAGGGGGATGGGGGGGGAA
>CAYXUS010000168.1:0-10678 GCA_964468415.1 uncultured Caldithrix sp. | reverse complement strand
ATTTGGGAAATGCAGGATCGTTGCGCAGGTAGTTTCCGGGAACGTCATCCAGATCGTAAGAGTGGTCGGTTACGGCGAAAAAATCCAGACCCACGGCCTGTGCCATGCGTTTCATGGTAGGCAGTCCGGCTCCGAACTCGATTTGATCTTCGGTGTACGAAGAATGGCTGTGCATGTCGCCGTAAAACCAACCGGGGGGCCGGGGCAGATCCTGAGGGGAAAAATAGCACGGCAAGGGGGCGTGGCCGGTTTGCCGGTAATTGTCGTTCCAGCAGGTGCGTACTTTGTTCCGCACACGGTACACAATTTTTACGTGAATTTCTTTTCGGCCTTCCGACAGATCTTCGAGCGGAATTTCAAAAATTCGTTCGAAAAAATGTTCCCGGATCAAAAGATGCAAAGTTTCTTCAAAAATTTTTTGAGCATTAATGAACACTTCTACTTTTTGCAGGGTAACGGGGTAGAGGTGTGCGTCTTTTACCAGAAGAAGCACAGGCAAAGAAGCGGGCAACGTGAGACGGTGAGGCACATCGGCAATAATTTCGGGTTCGCGTTTTTTTAGCAGGCTAAAAAAATAGCGAAAGCGGTAATGTATTTCGGCATAGGTAAAAAAAGGAAAAAGCATATGCGCGCCGTTGTTTGTTCATTAAAAATAAATGGTCTGGCCCCGTGCGCGGAAAGTTCGGTTGATGTTTCGGCCTTTATGGCGTATCGTCGTCGCTTCCGAACAAACGAAGCCAGTAATTCACATCCACATTCTCGGGATCGTATTTTTGCCGGGTTTCTTTTAACCCGTATTTTTCGGATGAAGAAGTTTGAGAACCGACAAAACTTTCCGAGCGAATGAATTTTGCGCCCAGGTCGCGTGCCGTGCGCAGAATTTCATTGTCCGAACTAATCACGGTCCAGTCGGAGGGAGATGGTTCATGACGCAAAATATCCCGAATAATGTCGTCGGCTTCCTGTGGCTTTCGTGAAAAGATAATTTCAACCGCAAACGAGTTCCGGGGAAAATCGAATAAGCCTTTTTTCCCGTCAAAGACGATGATGACCCGATTGCGTCGGGTATTGAGACGTGCTTCCACAATGTGCACAATGCGTTCGATGGCTGCGTAAAAATCTTTACGCTTTAGCAGTTGCACGACTTCCGGAATTTTGTGCCCCAGGTTGTAGCCATCGATTAAGTATTTTTGCATGGATGTCTCCTCCGATCGGGGCTAATTTAAAAAACTTTTGCTTACAACGCAGAATAAAATATCTCTGGTGTGTCATCATGGCATAAAAATATTTGTCTATCTGGCCGGACGATTTCCGAAAAAGGGTCGCGATTGCAGAGATTGCTGGCTGGTACGAAATTTGTATTAATAAAATGCGATGAACTTTTAACTGCAAAAAGCGTAGAAATTCCATTAAAATTAAGGAGAACGGTTTATGCCATTTTTCTTTTTCGATCCGACAATGATTTTGTTGCTCCCGGCTTTTATTCTGGCCGTTTGGGCCCAAATAAAGGTACGGAGCACATACAATACATACAAAAAAGTAGCCGCGGCGCGTGGCTTGAGTGGTGCGGAAGTGGCCCGTTACATTCTGCAGCGCAACGGTGTTTATGATGTGGAAGTCGAAGCGGTTCCCGGTGAACTGAGCGACCATTACGATCCGCGCAGCAAAAAAGTACGCCTGTCCGAGTCGAATTACCGGGGAAATTCCATTGCGGCCGTGGCCATAGCCGCTCATGAAACCGGGCATGCCATTCAACATGCGGTGGGTTATATGCCGCTAACATTACGTCACGCCATCTTGCCGGTTACCAATTTCGCCTCGTATGCGGCCTTTCCCATTTTTATCATCGGATTTTTCTTTTCGGGCAGTATGTCCCTGTTTTTCATGCGTCTGGGAATTTTGTTTTTTGCCGCGGTGGTTCTTTTTCACGTGGTAACCTTACCGGTAGAATTCAATGCAAGTTGGCGCGGATTGGAACAATTAAAGAGCAACGGCATTTTATTAGAAAACGAAGTTAAAGCAGCCCGTAAAGTTTTAACGGCCGCTGCGCTTACCTACGTGGCAGCCGCAGCGATGGCCTTGTTGGAACTATTGCGTTTGATTATTTTGGCAAACAGCAGAGATTAAACAGAAAGGAGCTGACTATGTATCGCTTAAAACATTCTCCGGCACTTGTGGTAGCGCTTATTACCGTGGGGGTAGTTATTGGAATTATTTTTACTACCAGCTTTAAATTGGATTCCCGCTCCATGGCCAGTAGCATGGATGGCAAAATATACACGGAAGCAACCGACACCGCACCGTCGAACGTGACGGCCACAACTTTCAATCCCAATGCCATGTTTGTGGACATCGTTAAAAAGGTACGGCCGTCCATCGTTTCGATTTACACCACCAAAACGATCAAAGTACCGGAAAATCCCTTCTTTTTCTTTTTTAAGGATTTCCCGCAAGATTTTGGCAATATTCCCCAACATCGTCGTCCCGGCCGACAGCCGGAATTGAAAGAGAGCGGCCTGGGCTCCGGGATTATTATCAGCAAAGACGGCTACATTTTGACCAACAACCATGTGGTCGAAGACATGGACGAGTTAAAAGTCAAATTGATCGACAATTCCGAATATGTGGCAAAAGTGGTGGGAACCGATCCTTCGACCGATATCGCCTTGATTAAAATTGACGCCAAAAATTTACCGGTCGCGATTTTGGGCGACTCGGATAATTTGCAAATCGGTGAATGGGTTCTGGCGATTGGCAATCCGTTGGATTTAACATCTACCGTAACGGCCGGGATTGTAAGCGCCCTGCATCGGAACATCAACATTTTACGCGGCCGGAACAATGTGAGCAGCATCGAAAATTTCATCCAAACCGATGCGGCCATTAATCCGGGTAACAGCGGTGGCGCTCTGGTTAATATGCGCGGAGAGGTAATTGGTGTTAATTCGGCTATTGCCACCAACACCCGTTACTACATGGGTTACGGATTTGCCGTACCCATTAACATTGCCAAAGCGGTGGTGGACGATATCATCAAATACGGCAAGGTGCGTCGTGGCTATTTAGGTGTGTACATTCAGGATGTAACGCCGGTAACGGCCAAAGGCGTAAAGTTAGAGAAACCGCGCGGGGTATTTATTACCAGCGTAATTAAGGGCAGTGCCGCCGAGAAAGCCGGCATTAAAGCAGGCGATGTGATTTTAGCCGTTAACGGTAAACCCGTGAACCATCCCAACGAATTGCAGGCCAAAATCGGTGTGCTGAATCCGGGCGACAAGGTTAAGTTGACGATTTGGCGCAACGGAAAACAGATGGATGTGACCGCCGTGCTAAAAGGCAGAGAAAACGAGGAAGAAGCGGGCGGAACAGAAAGCAAGGGAGAAAATGAAAAAACGCCTGATTTGGGCATGCAACTGCGTAACCTTACCGATGACCAAAAGAGCCAGCTTGAATTGGATGGTGGTGCACTGGTGGCCAATGTCGAGCAATTTAGCCCGGCCTCCGAAGCACGCATCGTTCCCGGCGATGTGATCATTGAAGTGGAAGGGAAAAAAGTGAAATCGGTTTCGGATTTTTACAAAAAGATCAAAAAATACAAACCGGGCGATGTAATCAAACTGAAACTGCGTAGCCTGCAATCGAGTACAAACGAAAAGTTCGATCGACTGGTTTTTCTGGAAATTCCCAAGAAAAAGTAAACCTTCCTTAAGGTAGTTGTAAGGCTGTCTCTCGCGAGAGGCAGCCTTTTTTTTGTTGGCCGGATTCAGGAAGCGGTTTCCATCGAAAATTCTGACAAAGTTTTGCAAAATGTGTCGCGTTCCTGCCGCAGATGGATTTTTGTGTCATATTGACAGAAAATCAGGGATTTGCCGTTATGGATCGAAGTGAGTCTAATTTCTTGTAAATCAAGTAATTAATGAATATTTTACCTCTTGGCACATCATTTGCATATGTCTTTGCAAAAAAAAATGAAAATGAAAACAATTTGAAAAAGGAGGATAAAATTATGGGAAAAATCATTGGTATCGACTTGGGAACCACGAACTCCGTAGTCGCCGTAATGGAAGGCGGCGAGCCGGTAGTTATTCCGAATTCTGAAGGCGCACGCACGACCCCTTCTGTGGTGGCCTTTACCAAAAAAGGCGAACGTTTGGTCGGCGCGCCGGCGAAACGTCAGGCAGTGACCAATCCTGAAAACACCATTTTTTCGATTAAACGTTTTATGGGGCGTTTTTACGATGAAGTTCAGGAAGAAATTAAAGAAGTTCCTTATAAGATAGAGCGCGGCAACAACAATGTGGTTGTGGTTCGCGTGGGTGATAAAACCTACACACCGCCCGAAATTTCGGCCATGATTCTGCAAAAGATGAAACAAACGGCTGAAGAGTACCTGGGCGAGAAGGTAACCGAAGCGGTGATTACCGTTCCGGCATATTTTAACGACGCACAGCGTCAGGCGACCAAAGATGCCGGACGCATTGCCGGATTGGAAGTAAAACGTATTATTAACGAGCCGACGGCCGCTGCGCTGGCTTACGGTCTGGACAAAAAGAAGGACGAAAAAATCGCCGTGTTCGACCTTGGTGGCGGTACGTTCGATATCTCCATTCTGGAAATCGGTGATGGGGTGTTCGAAGTGAAGTCCACCAATGGTGATACGCATTTGGGTGGTGACGACTTTGATCAACGCATCATCGAATGGTTGGCCGACGAATTCCAGAAACAGGAAGGTGTGGATTTGCGCAAAGATCCGATGGCATTGCAACGCTTAAAAGAAGCGGCCGAGAAAGCCAAAATAGAATTGTCGTCCACCATGCAAACCGAAATTAATTTGCCGTTTATTACGGCTACCGAATCCGGTCCGAAACACTTGAACATGACTCTGACCCGGTCCAAGTTCGAGCAACTGATCGATGATTTGTTGCAACGGACCATCGATCCGTGCAAAGCAGCTTTGAAGGACGCCGGGTTAACCGCTAATGATATCGACGAAGTGATCTTGGTCGGTGGTTCTACCCGTATCCCGAAAGTTCAGGAATTGGTGCGGGATTTCTTTGGCAAAGAACCGCACAAAGGTGTGAACCCGGATGAAGTGGTAGCCATTGGTGCGGCCATTCAAGGTGCGGTGCTTACCGGCGAAGTGAAAGACGTACTCTTGCTCGACGTGATTCCGCTGTCTCTGGGAATCGAAACGTTGGGTGGCGTGATGACTAAATTGATCGAGGCCAATACGACCATTCCGACGCGCAAAACCGAGATTTTCTCCACCGCAGCCGACAACCAGACCTCGGTCGAAATACACGTCTTGCAGGGTGAACGTCCCATGGCAGCCGACAACCGCACGCTGGGTCGCTTTATTCTGGACGGCATACCGCCTGCACCGCGTGGCGTGCCGCAAATCGAGGTGACCTTTGATGTGGATGCCAACGGTATTTTGCACGTAACGGCTAAAGACAAAGCCACCGGTAAAGAACAGAGCATCCGTATCGAAGCTTCCAGCGGCCTGACCGAGGAAGAAATCGAACGCATGAAAAAAGAAGCGCAGAAACATGCGGCCGAAGACAAAAAACGCAAAGAAGAAATCGAAACCAAAAACAAAGCGGATACGATTATTTACCAGACGGAAAAACAGTTGAACGATCTGAAAGACAAAATGTCGCCTGAAGATCGTGCCAAGCTGGAAACCGCGTTGGGCCGCCTGAAAGAAGCGCACAAAAGCGGAAATGTGGACGAAATGAAATCGGCTATGGATCAGGTGAACATGACCTGGAATGAGATCGCTCAAAAACTGTACGGTCAGGCTGGTGCCGCCGGAGCGGCCGGTGCGCAGCAACAGCCCGGCGCAGGTGCTCAGGCCGGAGGCGCAGCCGGTGGACCGGAAGCAGGCACAAGCGGTCAGACCGGCAGCGAAGGTAAAGTGGAAGATGCCGACTACGAAGTGATTGACGACGATAAGAAAAACTAAAAATACGAAGCAATAAACCCTTCGATAGACAAGCCCTCTCCTCGCGGAGAGGGCTTTTTTTTATTTAGGGCATTTTTGACCTTTCTGGCCTGCCATCGGATATTTAAATTTTTGGGAAAGGCCGAAAATACCTTCTTTTACGAATAATGCCAGATTTATTTGCTCCGGGAACGATTTTTACGCAAGTTCATGGTGCCTTACCTGAGGAGAAGTTTCATGCGAAAAAAACGCTGGATCAAACGCTGGAAGCGCGATTCCTTTTTGAGCCGTAATGGCACGATATTACCTTATGACAAAATGGAGCATTTTTTATTGGCCTTTTTGGGGATGCTGACCTCTTTGCTTTTGTGGAAGCCCCATGCCTCCGGTCAAACGTTTTTTCTTCTCTGGGTGCTCTGGAATGCTTTGGGGATTTTGTGGGAATTTGCGCAGTGGCAAGCGCGGCACTATTCCGCGGAGCCGAAGGACGTGGCTGCCAACAATGTGGGGTTTGTATTGGCGGGACTAACATATTACGCCTTCTTTTAGCTTTTCTTTAGAACACATTCCGGACATGAATGCAACATTTTAGCTCGAATTACGTACCTGAATTCGGATTGCATCAAACGAATGCAATCCATAAACTTGTTTATTGTTAGGTAACAGGAGACATGGCATATGTTTCGCGGGTATTTCCCTTTTTTTATGATTCTTTTAAGTTGGATTACCATTTTGCCGGCTCAGAAAAAGGTCGATTACGAAAAGTTGTTTTCCAGAGAAGAAATCGAGCAAAGAGCTTTGCAAAAATACATCCAACAAAATGACAAAAAACTCCTGCGTTTTCATGAAGACCGGCAGATCGATTCCCGCGATACCATCAATGCCAATGTGTTTGTGCAGGACGGTAATCTGAACGTGGACGGCGTAATAAACGGCGACGTATTGGTGCTGTTTGGCGATGTGCGTTTGGGCGAAAACAGCGTGATAAACGGAAATGTTACGGCAATAAACGGCCGGATTTTTCAGGACGAAAAAAGCTTTGTGAGCGGCAACCAGATTGAAACCAATGTGAAGAATCTTTTTCCGGCCCGTGAGTTCGGTGCCGATTACGACGAAGACATTATTGACGAGTACCTTGGTCATTACACCCGCCACTACAATCGCAATTACGTTTCGGTAAAAGTGGGGCCGGAAGCCCGCAGTGACATCCTTTTCCGTTACAACCGGGTGCAGGGGATATTCCTGGGCGTTTATTTTCCGAAAGAAAAAGAGAATGCTCGGGATTCGTTGTCGCAATTTTTTGGCTTTTTGGGGTATGGCTTTGCCGACAAACACGTACGTTACCGTGCGGAAATTCAACGCAATTTTTCTCCGGCGTTTCATCTTTTTAAACTGGGAATTGGCGGCGGTGTGTACGATCAGATTACCAGCCGGGACAATTGGCTGATTTCTCCGTCAGAAAATACGCTGGCCGCTTTCTTTTTGAATGACGACTACCGGGATTACCACGCATTAAAAGGATTCGAAATTTTTGTTAACAAACCTTTGTTTTGCGGTTTGAATGCATTTGCAGCCTATCGCAACGAAAAATATTCCAGCGTGCGCAAACATACCAATTGGGCGGTATTCAAAGACAAAAACCGTTTTTCGGACAATCCGCCAATTGAAGAAGGGCATTCCAAAGGCTGGTACGCAGCCCTGACCCTTGACACACGCGACGATGCCGATGCCCCGCATCAGGGCTGGTTTGCCCGTTTAAGTGTGGAAGATTCCAAGAAAAAATGGAAAAGTGATTTTTCCTTTACGCAATATGTGCTGGAAATTCGACGCTATCAAAGATTGAGCGTCTGGGAACGGCTGGATGTCCGGTTAAAAGTGGCCTCGTCCCGGGGAGATGTGCCTCTGCAAAAGCGATTTCGCCTGGGAGGAATCAGTACGCTGCGCGGTTTTGGCTATCGTTCCATTCGCGATGCCCACCACCGGGATGGCGATCGCCTGTTTTTGGCCAATATGGAATACAATGTCAATCCACGTATTTTTCATTCGCCCTTTGGGCTGGATGATGTGCGTTACATTGTTTTCCTCGATCTGGGAAGCGTTTGGTCGAGAGAAGATGTTACGCCCACCGATGGCTGGAACAAAGGCTTTGATTATTTAAGCTGGAAAACCATTAAATCGGATTTGGGAATTGCCTTGAGCAATGCTTCGGGGCGATTCCGAATTAATGTGGCAAAACGACTCGATACCGGAAAAAAAGCCTATTCGGTTACACTACGTTTAACCAAACCATTTTAGGAATATTGAATGATGTCAGGAAGGCTAAAATATTTAGCGGGAATAATACTTCTGCTTTGGAGCGGCGGGCTCTTCAGTCAGAATGCGGTGCTGCAAATGGATCATTTGGGAAGCGGTCAATTAAAAGTGGCTGGTTTTGTGCTGCAGCGGGATACAACGTTACAAATTGAGGCCGTCGGAGCCGGATTCGAACAGGAGTTTCGGCATTTCCCGTCGTATCAGGCCGATCCCAACAACATGTTTGCCTATGCCTGGATTCTGGATGCCCGTTCCAGAAAAATGGTGTGGCGAATGACGTTGAAAAACACCACAAAAGTGGGCTGGTCCGGATACAACCGTGCCTTTCGGGGCAGGGTTAATTTACCCGCCGGAACTTACGAAGTCTATTTTTCCAGTGTAGAGCCGATTTTCTTTTACGGTGGACAGGGCTTTATTTCGTTGCGCAGTTTGTTCAACAAAATTATGGGCAGCAAAAGGGAATGGGATGAAGAAGCGGAAAAATGGATGATACGCATTGCACCGGTTGACGAAGTTTTGAACCGTAGCGATGTGCGCAAAGAGCAACGGGCTTACTTGCGTAACACGGTGGCCCATCTGGTGAATCAGCCGGACGATGTTTTGCACAAGCAGGGCTTTTCCCTGAAAAAATCGGCACGTTTGCAAATTTATGCTCAGGGCGAAGGCTTTAAAGGGAAAATGTTCGATTACGGATGGATTATCAATGCGCGTACCAATGAGCGCATCTGGATGATGGAAGAGCCTGAGACGAAGTACGCCGGCGGGGCACAGAAAAACCGCTTGGTGCGGGATACGCTAAATTTTAAGCCCGGCGAATATCTGGTCTATTACAAAACAGATGACAGCCATTCTGCGGAAGATTGGAATGCCAACCCGCCTTACGATCCGTATTTCTGGGGCATTGTTGTCAGTCCGGTGGGCCAATCTTTTGATTGGAAAGCGGTAGGCAAATTTTCGGAAAAGGCAAACAAAGCACTGGTTTCCATTACCCGTGTCGGTGACTATGCCTACAAAGAAGCTTTCATCAAAGTAAACCGTCCCGTAAAAATTCGCATCTTTGCCCTTGGGGAAGGACGCGCCGGACAAATGTTCGATTTTGGCTGGATTAGCCGGGCGCAGGACGGAAAGATTGTCTGGAAAATGGATTACGATTTAACGCGGCATGCCGGGGGCTCTTCCAAAAACCGATTGTTCGACGGTGTCATCACACTGCAGCCGGGTATTTACATCGTGCATTACCAGACCGATGATTCCCATTCCTACGAAGGTTGGAATGCGCTTCCTCCGCAGCAACCCGAAATGTGGGGGATTACTCTCTACAATCTGGGGGCGAAAGATGCCGTTAGAAAAATTGAACGTCCTAAAAATTTAAGTAAAAATGTTCTGGCCAAATTAACACAGGTGGGTGATGACGAATATTTAAAGAAGGATTTTTTCCTTGACAAACCTTCTAAAATTCGGATTTATTGTCTGGGAGAAGGGGATCCGGGAGAAATGTACGATTACGGCTGGATTAAAAACGTGCAAACCGGCGAAATCGTCTGGAAAATGCGTTATGCCTCCACGGTACATGCCGGAGGCGATAAGAAAAATCGCATGGCCGACATAATCATTTCGTTGCCGGCCGGACACTATCGCGTTTATTACAAATCGGACGACAGCCACTCGTACCGTCATTGGAATGCAGCCGCGCCCTACGATGAGCGCAATTGGGGCATTACCGTTTATCGCATCAAATAGAACACAGGGGGATCGTATGAATCGCCGATATTTTTATTTCATCATTTTAGTTTTGCTGAGCGTTCAGTTTGTTTTTGCCCGTGATTTTCGCCAAACCGTGGAAAAGAATTTGACGAGCGAAGGGATTCGGGAAATCAACGTATTTACGACCAATGGCTCCATCATACTAACAGGTTGGGACAAAGACACCATCGCTATTACCGCACACAAAAAAGTGGATGCTTCGCCAACAGAGGCCAATAAAATTTTGAACAATATCGATTTGATTACCACCCGGGAAGGTTCTACCCTGATCATTAAAGCGGAGAGTCACGAAAAATCGTCAAAAAATTTGTTGGATTGGCTGTTAGGATTGGGAATTCGCAATTTTCAGGTGGATTTCGAAATTTTTGTGCCGCGTAATTTGAATATTGTGCTAAATACAACGAACGGTCAATTGGAAGTGGAAGATATTGACGGGAAATTGGATCTTTCCACAACCAACGGAGATGTTAATGTGTTGCGTGCTTCCAATGTATCGGAAATTCATAGTACCAACGGTTCGGTGTATGCGCATTACCGTACCGTGCCCGCACGTGGTCACATTAAAATTTCTACCACAAATGGCAAAATTAAATGTGTTTTACCCCGCCAGGCCAAATGTTCGATTACGGCATATACGAACAACGGGCAAATTATTAA
>CAYXUS010000167.1:0-31352 GCA_964468415.1 uncultured Caldithrix sp. | reverse complement strand
CGTTAACAACAGTCCGATCACGGCAAAAAACATAATTTTTCGCATGGCTCTCACTTTCTTTAAAAACTGTATCCCAAATTGACAAATCCCAAAATTTGTCTTCGTTCCGAATTGTAACTTAAACGCCAATACAACGGGCCCATGGGGAGACGAATGCCAAAGGCGACGCTGCCACCAAAAATGACCGGCTCTTCCCAAAAATTGTTTTCCCAATATTCACGCATCCGTGCCATTGCAAATTTAAAGATAAAGAACCGCGACGGCCACGGCTCAATTTGCAGGCCCAGCTCTCCAACGGCCACTTGCAAGGCAATTTTTTCCAGATAGCGATACCCGGGGAATGCAATAACGCCTTCCCGGATATTTCCTTCGTTCCCCAGGAAATAGGCATAATCCAGCGGAAAAGACGCCCCTTTTTGCACCGTACCTACAAAAAAACCACGAATAAGGCTCATCGGTTCCCTTACAGGCAACGGCAAATACTCGCGATAGGCCATCCAATAGCGATTAAACGGAACAAAGGATTGAGCCGAACGCAGCGAAGTAATGTGCAACACATGATCCGCCCGCATCAAGAATTGAATTCCCCGGCGTGTAAAGTACAGCCGATCGAATGTATCCACGTAAAAAAACGCCGAAGCAAAATCGATGTAATAATCGCTTCTTCCGTTTGGTTCATCCGGTTTGTAAAGCAGCGATTTTAAGAAGGAATAACGCCGTTTTAAAGCGAGGCCCAGGGCATAATCATTGGAAAACAACGTAGCCACGTACAGAGAAATGGGAATGCGGCGATATTCATATTCCTCACTGATTTTATTCTGCGAATAACGTGTTAAATTGAATTTTTCCGAAACAAACGTAGCACCGGCGGCCAGGCCCGGTTTGCGATTAAAGTGAAAAAAGTGCGAACTGCTCAATCGGGGATTTTCGCTTAACTTGGCCGAAAGCAGCCAGCTTGAACCTTCGAAGACCAAATTCCGCAAGGTTAAATTAATGAGCAGAGCCGAGCGGTCGTTGGTGTTGTAATGGAACCCCAGCTTAAAATAATTTTTACTCCGCTCCAGTACGCGTACGATTAAAGTAGTTCCGCTGGCGTCGGAACGCAGCCGATAGGTCACCCGTTCGAAAAACTGTGAGCCATACACGCGCGAAATAGCCTTATCCACATCATTGGCTGTAACCCAGCAAGGGGCGTCCAGGCGTAAACGTGCCAGCACCAGATTGCGATTAACGTGTTTTAAGCCTTGAACTTTAATGCGTTGAATGTAAATGGAATCCATTTTGGCCAAAGGGATAAAACGAGGCGCGTACTTACTGCATTGTTTTTGCCATCGGGCCAGTTTGACCAGTTCGTCCCAATGGCGGCGAGCGGCTTGCTCGCCAAGGGTAATGATGGAATCGACTTTCTGAAAATCGAAGGGAGCATAATTTTTCAATTCGGGTTTAATGAGAATATCGCACAACTGGCTTTGCATTTTCACATCTTCCGCATTGCGGAAGCTAAGTGCCTGATCCAGAATATTTACCATGTTCTTCAGATCGCGGGGTTTGTAGAGAGGCGTGCCCACATCCACCCCAATAACAAACGTCGCGCCAAGGTCTTTCACTTCCTGTACGGGAAAGTTGCGGGAAAGCAGGCCGTCCACCAACACCTTGCCATGCCATTCTACCGGAGTAAAAACCGTGGGAATAGCCATACTGGCACGCAAAGCATCGGGCAAAAACCCTTCTTTTAAATCTACCACCTGACCGTTGGTTAAATCGGTAGCCACACAAACAAAGGGCCGGGGCAAACGGGAAAAATCCTTTACATTATGCACAGGCCAGGTTAGGTGGCAAAGTAACATGGACAAATTTTGCCCGGCAAGCAAGCCCCCGGGAAGTTCCAAACGCCAGTGGTGCAGGGGGAAAACAGCAAAGTATTTTTCCTGTTCGCTTTTTTCTTCCAAAGAATAACCGCGCCGTGAAATCCGATCGCTTAAAAGTTCCGGCCAGTGGGTCGTTTTTGCCAGGCGCTCGATAAAAGCCGCATCGTATCCTACGGCATACAGCCCGCCAACGATGCTCCCCATACTGTTACCGGAAATAAAATCGACGCGTACGCCGGCTTCTTCCAGCACTTTTAGCACGCCCACATGGGCCAGCCCGCGGGCACCTCCGCCACTCAAAGCCAGCCCCACTTGGGGGCAAGGCGCAACATTTTGTGCCCAAAGCGCCCCACTCCACATGAGTAAAAAAAACCAAACGTGCCACCGGCGTCCGCCCGGCCAATCAAACTTCCCTTTTTCGCGTTTCATCAAACGGAACCAACCTCTGGCTTTAGTAAGTTACGTATTCGGCAAATCCTTTTTCCACCAGCACATCATTCACATTCAGCCAGCGACCGTCCTCCTGTACCAGCCAGATTTCTCCCAGATACCGCCCGTATTTGCCTTTGCGGTCTTTAATCGTTTGCAGCACAATTTCTTTCCCGTCGATCAGAGCGCGTAAAAAATCGCGCGAACGAATGCCCTCGTCCCGATCATCTCCGCGAATTTCCGGGGCATTAATGCGCGCCAGACGAATCCGTTCTCCGTGAATCCAGGTATTGAGTCCCAAATCGATATTCACGGTACAGGTATCGCCGTCGTACACTTTGGTAACCAGGGCGCGGTAAAAGTACAAATTTTTCTCCATCGATCCCCCTTTGTGGTTCTCTGTAAAAACCACGTTAAAATTTCTTTACCCGGATACATCTGGTTAAAGGTATGAAAAGAAAGGCATTGTCCGCAAGAAATATTAGGCACGGAACAAATCTGGAATTTACGGACGTCTTGCGATGAAATGCGGGACATTAAAAAAATTGGATGTTCCCACAAACGTTCCTGAAATAACGTCTGATGGGAACAAAAAGGCCCTGGCCGCGTCCGGCAAGGCCTGCCGGAATTACCACAGTACATTCAACGAGAAACGATGGGAATTTCCCAGATCAAAGGGATAGGGCGAAAAGGCGTAATTGATCTGGTAACGGTGGTAATGCAACCCAAAACCCAAACTGTAGCGTACCTTAGGCGAGGTTAAAATGGTGCCCAAACGCAAAGTAAAGGTTTGCAACATGGGCAATTCAAAACCAAGCCGCACAGCCCCGTCATCGCTATTGAGCAATTGTTCCCACTCTGCCGCAACTAACGGGTGCCCTTTAAGCCATTGCAAAGGAAGGGTGTAATTCACGCCTGCCCGGGCAATCAACGGTAAGGACGTCGCTTCGTCTTTAAGTTTGTTCATTTTACCCACGTTTTGCAACACCAATCCGCAGGTTAGCCCCCGGGTTAAAAAATTGTGGCGCTGCAGGCCAAAATCCAGAGCCCAGCCGGTTGCCGAGGCCAAATAATATTTTTCGAACAGATATTTGGCCGTTACCCCGAAGGCCCAATCCGTATGGTAACGCCGGGCATAAGCCAGGGCAAAGGCCAGGTTAATCGCATCGGTTGTGCCATCCGGTTGGGTGGTGGGACGGGTTCCGCGAATTTCAATGCCCGGGATATCCACCACATTCAAGGCCAGAGCAAGGTTGTGTGTACCATTGGCAAACTGGAAGGCGGCAAATTCCTGAGCGATGTCGGCCAAATACGCATTGTGCATAAAAGCCAAACTCTTTTTTGTATTAAAAGCCAGGGCAGCGGGATTCTGGAACACGGCAGAAGCCTGTCCGTTAAAGGCCACGCTCACTTCGCCCATTGCCGCCGAACGAGCATCCACCGGCAATTTGAGGAATGCCATGCCGGTTACATCGCCTCCGCGGACGATCCCTATGGTAAACAATCCGACAACAACCCACTGCGCTATTTTTTTGTGTAATTGCATTCTTACTCCAAAACTTTTTTCCGTACGTCTTTTAATCCGGCACCAACGGATTAATTCAAATAAAACTGCCACGAGAACACATGACTTCCCCCTTCATCCACCACCGAGGGAATGAAGGCGTAATCCAAAGTGGAAAAATATTTCCAGATTTTAAACCCCATTCCGGCGCCAAAGGTCAAACGGGTATCATCCAGGCCAAAACGCAAAGCCAGAATTCGCCGGTAAACCAACTCGGCGCCCAGATGATGCTTTTGGGCAAACTCTGTGTGCTCAAAGGCGTATTGCAGGCGCAACCAGGGCAACGGCGTTTGGTAAGAAGCCCCGACCGTTAGAATTTGAGGGAACTCATCCACGGTTGTTCCGCCAAATTCGAAAAGTTTCTCGGTATTGGCCGTCAATTTGGTGCCCACATCCCGCAGGGAAACGCCCAATGTCAAATTTTTATTCCAGATGTAAGCCAGTCCGAAGTCCCAGCCCCAGCCGCTGGCACTGTAATCATCTTCTCCGATTCCAAGATGTTCCCGCACGTGCTTGATGGTTACCCCCACGGCAAACTTTTGTGCAAACAACCGGGAAAAATTAAAATAGATGGCATTAAAGCCATGATCGATCGAACCGGATTTTTGTCCCAGCATATCGTAGCTGTACAAATTGTCCACACCGCTGTTAATCCAGCCCACGCTTAATCCGGCACCCGGCGGTACCTTGGTCGAAAAACCGATGAAATTAAACCGTCGATCAAGCGACATAAAGCTGTGAGAAAGCGCAAAGACACGTTTTTCCTGCAGGCCACTCAGGGCCGGATTGTAAAAGAATGAATATGCATCGACCTGTTGGGTGGCCACGGCCCCATTGCCCAGGGCCTGGAATCTTGCTCCTAATCCCACACGCAAATAGGCACCGGCATACCCGCCATTACCGTCGGCCCAGAGAGTACCCATTCCAAATGCCATCAAAACAAAGAGATAAATTATTTTATTTTTCATTGCTGTTCACCTAATTAATGATTACAATTTTTCCCCAAGTTACTTTACCGTTCACTTTGGCCCGGAAGAAATACACCCCGCTGGCCACAACGTCGCCACGGCTGTTTTTGCCATCCCATTTGGGCTTTAGATCACCCATAGGCACCTCGGCTACCGGATCCATGGCAAAATCGTAAATTTTAATGGGCTCGTCCAGATGCTTGTTCTCTCCGTACTCAAAGCGAATGTACAAATGCCGGCTGGGCGAAAAAGGCGAAGGGTAGGCGTACACAGCCGGTTCGGGGCGGTAGGCCGTAGAAACGAAAGAGCGAAAGACATGCCAGGGCGCATCGGGTACACTGAGCAGACGCGCAGCCAATCCGTCGGAATTTCCGGCCCACAGCCAGGCATGGCCATCCCATTCCTGCACGGCAACCGAATAGTATTCCGGCTGAAAAATTTCGTCGCCGGATTGCACATCCTGAATTTCCCTGATTACCTGCCACTGTTCTTGCGCGTACCGGTACCAATACAACCCCTTGTCCGTAGCCACAAAGGCATCTTTCCCGTAAAAGGCAAAATTGTGCGGGAAAACATCTTCATCCAACAGCAGGCGCTGCCAGGTCTGGCCGCCGTCATAAGTTACACTCACCCCGCGTCTTTCATTGGGATTTTCGGCCTGAATGGTGGCCGCCCACACCGCATTGTTCGCCTTTTGCCAGGCCAAAGCCACGACAAAATTTCCCGAAATGGATCGGGGATTATTTTCATCGAATACAAAGCGCTGCCAGGTTTGGCCGTTGTCCGTGGTTTTGCTAATACCCTCGGCCGAACCAACCCACAGTACCGAATCTCCCACGCTTAACAGCGAAAATACACGATGGTTCAAATTATTGAGGCTGGAAAAGAATTTGCCGTCTGTGGTAACCACGCGCCAGGTTTTGCCCATGTCGTCGGAACGACGCAATCCGCCGCCAAAGCTGGCAATCCAGATTGTCGAATCCACAAAGGCAATATCGTAAGTCAAGTTTTGAATTACCGTAGTTGTGGGGGCGTAATTCTGCTCGTCTTTGCTGTCTACCGGTTGGGGCACGTGATGCCACGTTTTGCCTCCATCCCGGGTGTAACTTAATCCGCTCCCGGCAGGAAGGCTCTCATCGGCGGCAGCCGTCACGGTATCGAAGGCGGTGGCAATCCAGAAGGTAGAATCGTCCATGTACCCCATAGCCGAAACGCCCCCTTTGCCAATGTATTCTTTTGAAGTAAACGATTGCCATTGCCAGGAATCGGATTGGGGGTGGTAAACGGCTTTGCTCAGGCCGTAGCCCGTGGCCACCCAAACAATCGAATCCCTGGCCAGAATATCCACAATTCCGTTGCCGTACAATTTTTGTTCAAAAGGACCACCCTCGCCCAGTTGGTACGAAAGGTTCATCCACGAACCCGCCTGCAGAGAGGCAACAAAGAAAAAGGCCAAAATCCAGATATTAATTTTTTTCATTAGCGATACACCTCTATTGAATCCACAACGCTCTGTGACAAGTGGCCGGCCTTATCGCGCATGTAAAAGGTAAAATAGAAACGGCCCACTTGCGCCTGATTATCGATAATAATTGTTAAAGAATAAATACCGTCCTGTGCTTTTTCGTCTCCGGCTTCCACCCAGGGGTTGGCAATATTGAAAGGCTTGCCGTTATCTACCATAGGCAAGGGATACCCGTTGTTGGCCAGCGTGCCATCGGGCTTGCGCGAGTAAAAATACACCGAGTCCACATCGCTCAGGCCATCGGGGTCTTCCACAGCCGCCTTGACCAACGCCTTGTGGAAGGTGCCTTCCGGGGGAACCTGAATGCTGTCGGGTACTTCGACCCAAAGAATTTTTCCCGGTTCATTGTTGTCTTTGTTTTCATTGACACCATTGTCATTTCCGTCGCACTGCCACAACAACACAAGCACAAAAACGGCTAATATTTTCGCAACGATTGATTGTCTCATAAAAATTCCTCTTCCACTTTATTAAATGAACTTTGTGTACAAATCATCAAGGGGTCTGATTCTGCATTTGCGCGATTAAAAACCCGTAGCGCAAGCCGCGCGGCGAAACCTTGATGCGCCACTTCTCCGTACGCTGGAGAATGTGAATGTAAATAAGCGTGCCGTAAAGAATCACATCTTCCCTTCCGGCTTCGAGTCCTTTTAGCTGGCTTCGCTCTTCAAGCGCTAAAGCATTCATTTTTTCGAATAAAAGCAGTAACTCATCCAGCGTCAGAGAAACCCGGCGAATTTTCTCAGGATCGTACGTTTCCATCTGCATTTTTACGGCCGCCAGCGTGGTTGCAGTGCCACCGGTGCCCACTAACAGCGCATTGGTGGTTAGGCTTTGCAACTTCTTTTCATCGAAAATGCCATCTAAAAATTCCCGGATTTTCGGAAGGTCGGGGCGTTTCAACTTTTCTTTGAATCCGAATTCTTCGGCCAAACGCGCCGCTCCGATGGGAAACGAAGCATCGGATTTGATCTGGACACCCCAGCCAAGCGTCAATTCTGTGCTGGCACCGCCCACGTCAATAACCGTAAAATTCTTTTCCCCGAAATTTTCAAAGGCCGAAATCGCCCCCAGGTAAGCGTAAGTCGCTTCTTCCTGCGGGCTCAAAACACGTACTTCCCAGCCAAAACGTTGCTCGATTTTTTGCACAAGTTCCCGGGCATTTTGCGCGCGGCGCAACGCTTCGGTTCCCAAAACCGTCACTTTGCTGCAACCCGCTGTCTGCAATTCGTGGCGGTACTCTTCCAGCACGTCCAGCGCACGCTGTTGATTTTCGTACGGCAGGTACCCCAGGTTGTTTACTTCCTGCCCCAAACGGGTAATGCGGAAACGTTCCTTTAAAGGAAGTAACCGTCCGTTTTCTATTTGAGCAATCAACAACAAGGCCGAATGCGAGCCCAGGTCGATAACCGCCTTTAATGACTTATCCGGCATTAATGTACCGCTTTCTTTTTAAAGGCCAAGCCCAGCCATTCATTTTTCGTTTTTTCTGCCACCTGCTCCAGCGGAAAAGCCTTTAACGCCTCCAGCATAACCGGCCGGTCTTGTTTTAAAATGCCGGAAAGAATAAGAATTCCCGAAGGTTTTAACGCTTTTTGCAACCCGGCGGTAATTTCCAGCAACACATTCCGGTTAATATTGGCCACAACCAAATCGAAATCGGGATGGTAAAATTCCCGGGCATCGCGGATGCGGAAAATGATTTTTTCTGCCACACCGTTTAAGGCGGCATTTTCCATGGCGTTTTCGATGGACACGGCATCATTGTCGATTCCCAGAACAAACGAAGCGCCCTTTTGAGCCGCGTAAATCGTCAAAATACCACTGCCGGTTCCCACGTCCAGAACGCGCATTCCCGGTTTTAGAAACTCTTCCATCAGCATTAAGGCCAGTTGTGTGCTTTCGTGATGTCCCGTACCAAAGGCCATTTTGGGGGCAATGGTAATCACCATTTCATCCCCGTCGGGCTGATAATTTTCCCAGTCGGGTTGCACCACAATCCGCGGGGTCAAGTGGAAGGGTTTAAAGTTTTCCTTCCAATTGTGCAGCCAGTCTTCTTCTTCCTGCGTTTCGATTTGCAGGCGGCTTTCGTCAAAATCGGGAATAATTGTTTGCAATTCTTTTAACAAAAGCTGGTGCTTCTCCGGTGACCAGATGTTTTTGTGGAAAAAGACGACAAAGCCGTTCTCCTCTTCCTGAATACCCTCGGCGTTCAAAGCAAACAGGTAAGCCGAGAGAGTTTCCAGATACTCCGGCCGGGCCTGCACTTTTACCTGCACGTACAAGTTTTTTTCATTCTTCATAGGCTACTTCCAATAACACACTGCCAACAATGTACAAACTTTGCGGGCTACATTTATCGGGCGTGTCTTCCAATGTGTGCCAGTAACGATTGCTCTTGTCCGGATATTCAAAATCGATTATGTCGATGCAGGGGATGCCTGCTTTTAACAACGGTACATGATCGTCTTCCACGTAGCCCAAAAACTGATCGGAAAATTCGTAAAAACCCATTTGATGCGCAATATTCCAGACTTTGTCCACCAGCCAGGGGAGGCTTTGCACCGAATAGCCCTCTTTTTTGATGGTAAGTTGCGCGTCTCCGATCATGTCGATCAAAATGCCAAATTCATGTTTGTAGCCATCCTTTGCATAATGTTTGGCAAAATATTTGGACCCCAAAAAATAATTTTCCAGATTACCTTCCTTCCCGTAATCTTCCCCGTCGAACAAAATCAAATCGACTCCGATGGAAGGAGGCTGGGTTTTAAAAGCGCGTGCCATTTCCAGCAACACGGCCACCCCGCTCGCACCGTCATTGGCACCGGGAATGGGCGTATTTTGATTTTTTTCCACATCCCGATCGGCAAAAGGACGCGTATCCCAGTGGGCCGCAAAAAAGATCCGGCGCTGCGCCCGGGGATTAATTCGTGCGATCACATTGGTTAAATGCAACGTTTTGCGATTGAATCTATCGTAATAGGTAAAAGATTGCAAATCGACCCGATCGGCCCATTTGCCCATTTCTTCCTGCAAAAATTTCAAACAGGCTTTGTGACCTTTGCTGCCCGGGTTGCGGGGCCCAAAGGCCACCTGCTTTTCCAAATAAGAAAAAGCCTGCTGCGCATTAAACTGAGCCAACAGCCCGCCGCTTCCCAATAAAATCAATAATGTTGCTTTTACAATCGTTTTCATTTCCATCTTTTTAGTCCAATACGTTTTTAAATTCGCCTGTCAAAACTACGCAGATTAATCTCTGATGGCAATATTAACCGTAATTCCAAATTCGTTGTAGGAGAACTTGCCCGAAATTTTGTTCCTGGAAACACCCGTTTCGTAAAACAAGCTGCCCTGTACCTTGGAACTAAAACGGTACGTGGCCGAAGGCCGTAACTTCCACGTACTGTTATTTTGTTTTTCTTCGAACTTGCTCTGGCCGAACTGACGTTGAAATGTGCGGTTGGCCGAGGCATCGAATGCCAAATTAAAATTAATCTCGTTTTTAAATTTACGCTTGTTAAACGGCCACACCGGAATGCGAAAGCCCTGCGTGCGTGAATAACTAAACGACATGTTGAACGAACTGTTCTCGGATTTGGTGGCCCCGCCACTGGTGGAATAGGCGTAATTGACCGCACTGGTGTAGCGAATGGTGCCGGTAATGCCCCATTTGGTAGAAATATTAATCCCGACAAGCGGTTGCCAGCCATTGACAAACGTTTGGCTTGTGGGCAAAAAGCTGCCATCCAGCTTTACCTGTGAACTTTGCGTGTATTTGCTGCTGTGGGCATGGGTAATGCTAATCGATTTGGCAAATTTGGGGAAGAAGAACATTTTCTCAACCCCGCTTATCTGCAAATTCCAATCGGGTACAAAAGCCATTAAGCTGCCCAGCCCGTGAAATGATTTTTGCGGATCGTCTCCCACAAAAAAGTAAGAACTGGTGGTACTTCCCGACCCGGAACGCCCGTAATCGGAAAGGCTTTGCTGTTTACTGTATTCGTGCGTTAACGAAAGGCGCGCATTATTGGCAATGCTAAAATTTGTTGAGGTTCGCACACTAATGCGTTTACTGGCCACCGGCCCCACCAAATTTACATTCAGGGTCGTATCTTGCGGTACGCCCGGACTTTGCGTAAAACCGAATTGATACTTCCAGTGCGGCATATCGGCCAAATACCGATGTTGCACACGATCGTCCCGGGTAATGCTGGTGCGAATGTTACTCCAGCTGGCCAGCGTGTTGTACACCCACATCAACGGATTGGGGAAAGAGAACTTTTTGGTTTTCTTTTCTTCTTTCTTCTTTTGCTCCGGACTTTTCCTGCGCACGGAATGACGACGCCCGCGTCGTGCCCGGGAAGAAGACGTACGGCGCCGTTTGGGATTGTAAATGCTTTTCAATAACGTTCCCGGACTCAGGGTCAGGTCGATGCGTTTGGTAGCCGAACTGGAAGTATTACGATAGCTGTTGGGCATTACCAACTGGTAAGAATAGTTTGAGCTGTAAGAAAAACTGGGCTTTAACCATTTGAACAACGTGGGTTTGTAACTTCCCTGAAAGCTCTGGCGAATATCGGTATCCAGACCGAATTTTCCTTTTTTAATGATATTTTCCAGCAATTTTTTGTGCGTCAATCCCACAATATCGCCATCGGAATTGTAGCTGCGCTTCCAGGTAAAATCCAGGTTGTCAAACAATTTGTACGAGGTACTAAAGTTTCGACTGGCCTGCAAATTACGTTTTTGGGTTAATTTTTGCGTACTACGGCGCAGCAGGCTGTTTTTGTTGTCGGACACGGTTAAGTTAAAAGCGGCCTGGCTGGGCGTGTAATAAAACTTTTGAGTACTCAATTTTTTAAGCAGCGGAATTTTCCGCAAAAATTTAAAGGGCTGCACGTAGTTATTCCGGCCGAATGGAATTTGGTAGGAGAATGTTTCTTTGTACAATTCCGTTTTGTTAAACAATGTTTCCCAGTTGCTGCTTTTCTTTTTGGAATAATCAAAATCCAGCGTCATGCCGTCCAGTGTGTAGCGTAACAGCCAAAATTTCGATTTCGAACGTTTTTTGATGGTTGTGCCCACACCGTACACTTCGGTTTTGGAAGCCATCACATCGATGTCTTTGTCCAATTTGCGCAGGCCGAAAAGCGAACGCAGTTTTTTCTCGAAGGTGTTATTCTGGTAGTGGGTCAACTGGTCACTGTTCGTTTTGTATTTGGGAATGCTGCGCGAAAAAGAGGCGCGGGCATCAATGGGGATGGACAAATCCAGCGAAGCGGGCAGGAATTTATCCAGATTAAACTTGCCGGAATAATTTTGCCGCTCTTCGGTATTGCCCGAGCCGAATTGTTTGCTCACATTGTGGAAGTCGGCATCCTTGCTTTCCCATTGGGCGTTAATGGTCAAAACATCGGCAAACTTCATGTTGGCCGAAAGACGTAGCGCCGTGGCTTTAACTTTGCGCACATCCGAAAGCCGTAATTCGTCCAGCCAAATTTCACCGGTAAAATCGTCCGCACGCCGTCCGGGTTCATCGCCGCGATGTTTTACCCCGATGACAAAATAGCGAATGGTGTTTAGGCTGGGATGGCCCACCGCCTTGTAATAGGCTTCGGGCTTGCTGGGAAGCATGCGCAGAAAAACCAGGCTATCCGTGGTACCAATGTTCCATTCCGGGTGGTCTTTAATGGAGGCCATCTCATCCAGATCAATTTCGATGTTATTCGCCGGATGCCAATGGGCGTACACATCTTCCCCGTATTCGTAATAGTTTTTGTCATCCGAACCAAAACGCAAATAGAAACGAATGGGAGAAGGTTCCGACAAAGGCTGTCCGTTCTCGTCGTAGGCCGGTGGCTCCGCAGGCAGGGAACGATCGCCATGCACAAACATGCGCAGCTTTCGGTAATTTACCAGATTAATGGCCTGATAAAGCTGTTTGCGGGCTTCGGCAATTTCGCCCGGTTTCAAATCGTAAATGCGCATGACCAACGACTGCTCTTTGGACATGGCACGGGTAATGCGATCGCGTACACCGGTTACGCCGGGCGGCGAATGATAGGGCTCCGGCCCGCCGGGAATGGGATCCACGTTTTCTTCGGTGTTGTAAACCGCCAATGAAAACAGAGAATCATCTTTTACAAAAGGGCTTTTTTCGTCCCGGGCAATTCCGGTTTCTTCCCATTCATTGCCCACAAAATCGAACGTGGCAATAAACAACCGCGTACGGTCTTCGGGAATATCGCTAAACCAGAGACGCACGTTCAAAATTTGCTGGAACAATGTATCGGGATTACCAACTACCCGGGTGAATTCTTTTAAAGGAATGCGGAACTGTCGCCAGCCTTTTTCTGTGGAACCCACCAACCATTTTTTGGACAATTCACTGGTACTATCCAGAGAGAACGTGTATTCAAAATAATTATTGGCTAAAGAAAGCTGTCCGTCTCCGTCCAGATCTTCCGTATCGGGATAGTGTGCACCCTGCGCTTTACTGTTCCCTTCCGTGCCGTCAATGCCGTCGTACAAAATACCGTCGTAACGATTCCACGCATTTTGTTTTAAAGGGCTCCAATCGTCATTGGGATCGTCTCCGGGCTGCCCGCTGGGAATACCATCCAATCCCACGTCTTCGCCTTCGTCCAGCAAGCCGTTCAAATTTTTATCTTCGGTATTCAAACCGCCGTAACTGGCCTGGCCAAATACATTCTTGCCACGCACGTACCAGTCTTCCGAAATTTGTCCGATGTCGATGTGGATGGTTCCTTTGTTACCCAGAACCCACATTTCGATGTATTTTGTTTTTTCCTGATTGGCAAAAGAAGCGGTCGAACGCATAATACCGGCCCAGGCGCTGTCGGGATCGCTTCCTTTATCGCGCCACAGATCGATACCCAGCACATCGGTTGTCTGGCCGGTTTGGGCGTTCACGTCGCGGTTAGGCCAAATGTCCTTAATGGGCACCTGGCGGTAAGGATTAAACCAAACGATGTGTGCACGGGCGTGGTCGGCCTTCAGAACATCCACGGGCGCCTCCCCCAATTTGGGAATGATCACCGGTGCACTGGCCATCGACCAGGTGCGGTAGCGAATACCCAGCGTGGTGGTTCGTTTGCTGGCTTCAAAGTCATCGACGTAGGCCACCCCATTGTTGTCATGCGTTTTACTGTTGTTCAACGTATTGGGATTGGGCAGAACCTGAGCAAACTCGCCCTGAATATCGATGCGTGATTCGGCATTGGTTTCCACAATGGGCAATTTGTCGATTAAGCGGGTAATAAACCGCGGCTTGAATTGCAGAGAGGTGTTAAAATCCCAGACGAAGTTACGGAACGGCTCCTGCCCCACGCGCACCCGCTCGTCAATGGTACTTTTGTTCATGTACAAAGCCGTAAAACCAATAAACGATTTATCCCAAAAGCGGTATTCCATACGGGTGCCGAAGATGGTCTTTTTGTCGAGCTGGAACAGATTAGCCCGTTCGTATTTAATTTGAATATTGGAACTGCTTCGCTTGGCTTCGGGAGAAAGCAGGGTTAGCTGCCCGGTAAAATAGTCGATGATGTAATCTTTATCCCGTTGCAAGGTTTGGCCGCCCAGGGTAACCACTTCACTGCCTTCCAGAACGTAAAAACCCAAATCAAAGGTAGATTTGGTGCTTTTGGAGGTAACAATAATATCGAATTTACTGCGTTTTATGAAATCGCTGCTGTTATTGTTGTTAAGCTTGTAAATATCCACCACATCTTTTTCCGGCAGGCGTCCGGCAAAACGACTTCCTTTGGGCGGATCGAACGGTTGCAGGCAAGGGAAAATCAAAATTCCGTCTTTGTAGTTAACGATATTGGGATTGTTATCCACCTTCTCGTCACCGCCATCCACGCGATTGCCATTTTCATCCAGCACATCCAGTTCCAGCAAGTTCAAATACGTACGGTCGCTGCCTTCCGGATAAATTTGGTGCGTCCCGTTTACATTGTTTTCGATGCGAATGTCAAAGCCGTCTTTTTGAATATTCGTTCCACCCAAAAAGTACACATTGCGCATCATGAGCGGCCAGGTTTCCGTGTACGAAGCCTGAGGCTGGCGCGGCTTGATCAACTTTAAGATTACGGTTTTGCTCGTATCGGCTACATCTTCGCTCAAGGTTCCAATCGTGGGCACATTGGGGTCCTGAACCGACTGTGCCGTGGCGTAGGCAATGGCCAGCACCTGATTGTCTTCGATGTTCTGGTTAAGCCAGAAGAATCCCCGGTATTTGTCGTAATAATAATCTTTTCCCAGCTCCAGTTTTTTAAAATAGCCGGTTTCGACTTTTCCCGATTCCGACTTGATCTGATCCAGATCCACATTCTGGTAGTGCATGTTGGCATCCAGATATTTGGTGGGATCCACATCGGCCACGCCGCGGCGTGTGCCCGGTTCGGCATAAGAGGCCGAAACCCACACATCCAGCTGCAAAATTTCGGTACCGGGAACATAGGCAAAGGTTTTGGGATCGTCTTTCAACCCGTCTTCGTAATGGTCATGGTAGTACATGTCCGCAAAGAAGTAGCGATTCTTAATGAATTCGTAATCACGAATTTTCACTTTGGACGACTGCGAACTACCGCTGATGGAAAGCTCCTGTTGTTGGCCTTTTTCCAGTGAGGCAATGGTGGTAATGTACAAATTACCCACCTGCATATTCGCCTTTAAACCAAACAGGCCTTTGTTGGAACCGCCAAAAATCACGTATTTGGTGGCGGGCAAAGAAAGCGAGATGTTGCCGGCCTCGATGCTTTGCACAATTTCATCTTCGTCGCCATCGTAACGCAGTTTTAGGGTGTTTTCGATATCGACGGTGGCTTCGCTGTTTTGTTCCACCGAAACCGTAACCTTTTCACCGATTTTGCCTTCTACGGTGAACTGCTGGGTTTGTTTAAAACGGGGACTAAAGGTGTTCTGGTTTTCCAGTGCCGTAATGGCCGAACCGGAACGCTTTTCGCTGCGCCCGGACAAATCGAACGAGATGTTGCCCGTAACCTTCAAACCAATCCGATCCGAACCGAAAATTCGCGTAAAGGTTTTGCTTTTGATGTGCAAAGGGATATCCAGCTTAATGGCGCCAAATCCGCTTTCGGTTTGTTGCCCGAATTGACTGACCACCATTTGCTTCCACAATTCACGCAGTTCAAATTGCTGGCGTAGCTTCACGTAGGTATCCAGATCGACCACGGCCGGCAAGAGCATGTCTTCTTTGCCGATCATCTCCCGAAAGGAAATGTATTGGTTACTGCTATCCATAGTGACCAAACGTTTCCAGGAAAGCGGACGTGTGTGAAAAAGCGTAGAATCGTACGGGATTTTTTCCAGACCGTAAATTTTGGGTTCAAACAAACGCACGGTATGCGGTGGTGGGGGCACTTTAATCCCAATTTGCGCCATTAAAAAAATCGGGACAAAAAGCAATAGCAAATAGGGGCCTATCGGCTTCCCGGGAAGAAGTCTCATCAATTTTGCCAAATGCGTCTTCAAATTACCTGAATAATTCTCTTCAAGTTTTACTTTGAAAAATTAATTAAATCGTAACAAAATTTACTTATAGACCCCTCCCTTTTCACGCCGTTTAAATTAAAAATAAAGCAATGAATTTAATGGGATATTATTTTCAATTCAAATCTAATTCAAGACATAAATTTAGTAGCAACAAATTAAAACCCAATGATTTTGATCAATTTTAACAAAAAGGTGGGAATTTTGTTCCTTAATATCAATAATTCTGCGGATTTGTGTCTAAAAATCTGTTCAAAAAAATCATTTCCGTATTTTCGAAGGAATCGCCTAAACAGAAGCCGGAGCTTTCGGTTGCATCACATTCAATTCGTTTAACATCTTTAGCAACTGCTCAGCCTTTTCTCTTTCGCCTATTTTAAGGAACAAACCGGCCAAACGCTTTACGATTTGCAAATTGTCCGGTTGCAAACCGAAAAGGCGCGTGTAAGTTTGAATGGCCTGTAAAAAATTCTGCTGTTTAATTTGAATAAGGCCCAAAGCATCCAGCAATTCGCTGTCCAGATGTGCCTCGTTTTCCAGCAGTGCGGTCCGGGCCATTTCCTCTTCTCCGCGGTCCAGCAAAAAACGAACGATGCGTTTTAAAGTTGAAAGTTCAACAGGGAATCGCAAAAGCTCTTTAAGGACGTTTCGCGCCTCTTCAACCCGATTTGCCCGGTACAACAAATTGGCCTGCGTAATGGCAATATCCAGATCGGACAACAAGATATCATTTTCGGTGTGCAAGGTACCCTGCGCCACCTGCTTATTTTTCTCGCGCAGTTTCTCCAGCCACTGTAATGCATTATTCCACTCACCCCGGGCTTCGGCAATGCGGTATTGCAAATAGTAGGCGCCGATTTGCGCGGAATTGAGCGCTAACGAACGTTCGGCAAATTCCAGGGCCCGATCGTACTGTTTTAGTTTGAAATAGGCCTCGCTGATTGTATTTAGAAGCTGCGTTTTCAAGCTTTTCTGAAAACGGTTCTTCTCCAGAGCAATAAGGTAATGCTCCAGTGCCTTTTCGTATTCGTGGCTTAAGTTGTAATTTTGTCCCAGAGTAAAATGGGCATAGGCATCCGCGGGATTTTCTTCAATCATTTTCAAAAGAAGCTGGCGGTTGCGTTCGTTTTTCTTGTCCTGAATTTCCTGACTCAGACCGTAGCCCAAATGCAGCAGGGTAACGGGTGAGGGCCGCTCCTCCCCTCCGGCCCTGGCAACACTAAAAATGATTTGTTCATGAACCCGCCCCTCAAAGTAAATGTTTTTGCGATTGGTAAATAACCGATGTCCGGTGGAGAGCTTAAAAGTTTTGCCATCGGCCAAGACATTTTTAATGGTAACCAGATATGCCACCGCTTTGCGTTCCGGACGCAACAGTTTTTTGACAAGCGGAACGGATTCCGGTAAAAGCCGTTCATCCGCATCCAGCCACAAAATCCAGTCGCCTTTGGCATATTTAATCGAAGCATTTCGTGCCGCGGCAAAATCATTTTTCCAGGCGAATGAATGCACCTCTGCCCCATATTTTCGCGCAATTTCAACGGTTCGATCTTCAGAACCCGTATCAAGCACGACAATTTGATCGGCAACCGGTTGCACACTTCGCAGGCATTCTTCCAGAAACTTTTCTTCGTTTTTTACAATCATACATACCGAAAGTCTTTGTTTGGCCACGAAATTTTCTCCTGATTATTTTACATTTGCAGGGGGGCTTCCTGAGCCTTGAGTTGTGCCTTCCCCTGCCCGACCAATTCAATAATTTTCAGCGCCAGTTCATTGGAAGCATCCAGGCGCAGGACATCCCGGGCTATCTTTTCCGCGTCTTCCAGACGCTCCGCATCCAGATACAAATTAGCCAGAAAGAGCAATGTGGGAACATCTTCGGGATTGGTTTTTAAAATTTCCTGGACAAGCTTTACACCTTCGGCGTATTCCCCCAATTCAATTAGAACCGTAGCCAAATTGCGTTTTGCCTCCAGAAAATCGGGCTGATAGTGCAAAGCCATTTCAAAGGTATTTTTGGCTTCGCCCAATTTATTCATGGCAAAAAGAGTTTGTCCCAACAAATTCAGGGCGGCAAGATTTTTGCCGTCGTGGTTTAAAGTTTGCTTTAAAGCAAAAACGGCTTTTTTGTATTCTTCCTGCAAAAAATAGGCATAAGCCAAATAAAGGAGCGCTTCGTCATCCAGCGGATTTTCACTCAGAATTTTCTTGGCCTCTTTTTCTACCTGCCTGTAATTTTGCCCGGCAAACGCTTTTTCAATCAATTCTTTTCTTCTTTTGTGCACTTCGGACAACGGTTCTTTAAGTTCAAGTAGCTCTTCGTAATCGACATTGGGATGCTTTTTGAAAAATAATTTTGCCTTTTCCCGCATGTTAGCTTCGTATTTAATCTTATTTGCCTTAAAGGTTTGGCTTCCGTAATGATGAATGAATACTCCCTCATGCACCATAATCGCCCAGCCTTTTTGGCGCACACGTACGCACAGGTCGTCGTCTTCAAAATTTCCCGTCCCGAAACGCGTATCGAATCCGCCCAGCTTTTCAAACAAATCGCGGCGCATAAGCATGCAAAATCCGGCAATGCGGCGACGAGGCGTTATCTTGTTTTTGTTCAATTCACGTACTTTGGCAGCAAAGGCATAAAAGCCATGTTCATCCTGGTACGGCACATTTTCTACGCGTTGCCTGCCGCTGATCGAATTGGTGATCGGCCCGACCATACCCACATACGGATTGTCGATCAGAACCGAGGCCAGATCATTCAACCAGCCGTCGGCTACTAAAACATCGTTGTTTAAGAAAAGAAGGTATTTCCCTTTGGCACGCCGCGCTCCCTGATTGTTGCCATAGGCAAAGCCCTTATTCTTTTTGTTAAAAATAACTTTAATGTGCTCATACTGCTCTTTCAGAGCGTTCAAATATTCCACAGTTCCGTCCTGCGAGCCGTTATCGACCAGAATAAGTTCGTAGGGCAAATGGGTGTGTTCCAGAACCGAATTAATACACTTTTTGGTGTATTCCAGAGCGTTAAACGTAAGCATGATAATGGAAACCAGCGGAGTTTGCTTGTGTATTTGCGATGACTGATTGCGAAAGATGGAGGCCAGAGTGTCGCGCACTGCTGCCGGGCCTAACATTTGTTCGACATGTTCTTTTCCCTGAAGAGACAACTTTTCCCACAACTTCTGATCGGTGTAAAGGCGAATTATTTGTCTGGCAAAATCTTGTGCGTCATCGGCAATAAGCACGTGCGTTTCGTGCTGCAAATTCATGCCTTCGGCCCCGATGGAGGTTGTAACCACTGGCAACCCGTAAGAGAGCGCTTCTCCCACTTTTCCTTTCATTCCGGCACCATAACGTAAAGGACTTACCGAAATCCGTGCTTTTAGCAAATAGGGCTCCAATTCGGGGACAAAACCGGTAACAACGATATTTTCATTTTGCAGATTCACAATTTCTTTTGATGGATGGTTACCGACAACGTAAAACTTAACATCCGGAAGTGCGGACAGCACCTCGGGGAAAATCTCCTTTACGAAATACTGCACGGCATCCACATTGGGCGGGTGAGAAAAATTACCCACAAAAAGTAAATCTTTACTTTGTTCAAAAGATTTTTGATACGGCACAGGCTGATGAATATTCGGCACAATATCAACGGGAACATCATCAACGTACGGCTTAATTTTTTCGCGATCTGCTTCGGTAACCACCCAAACACGATCGGCCTGTCGGTACACTTTAATCTCGCGTGTTTTCCGTTTAAGCGCCCTTTGCTCCAGATTCTTGTCTTTTTTCAGTTGGGCTTCCCGAAGCTCCCGCACGAAATGGATATCCACCGAATCGACGATGATCCGTGTTTGCGGAGAAAAACGCCGAATCACATCCATGTAATATTCGGCTAAAAACCAGAATGAGATAATGGCATAGTCAAATTTTCTTTCAGCAAAAATAAGTTTGTAAGGAAAGGGACGCATTGCTTTATTGAAGAACAATCCTTCGTTGCGCAAGGCCTGTTCGTCGTTTTCGTACACTTCGATGCCCATCTGTTGCAACTTCCAGCGGTATTTGGGGTCTTCCGAGCCCAGACGGGCAAAAAAGGTAATGTGGTGTCCCAACTGGCGTAAAATTTTTAAATAGTTAAACAGACGCAAAGAGCCCGAAGCCCGATCCCACATCGGCAGGAAAGGATCGGCAACCAGAATGCGCAGTTTTACGCCGCGCTGCGAAGCAAAGGGTACATTCTCCGCTTTGTTTTCGTACTGATTTTGCAGAGCCTGCCGCCACTTTTCCACAAACTTTTGATGGTTAATTTGCTGGTATTTTTTAAATCCGGAATTGACGTCGGTTCCTGCCGTCTGGCCTTCGTAATGGATTACCACACTGGCCGGCTGGTAATAGACTTTGTAGCCGTATTCCCGGGCCGAAAAGCACAAATCGGTGTCTTCGTAATAGGCAGGAGCATAACGTTGATCGAAGCCCCCGATCTTGTCCCAAAGCGCCCGTTTAACGAGCAAGGCCGCGCCGGAAACATAGTCGACCTCCCGCACAAAGTTAAACCGGGGATCGTTCGGATCCATTCCGCGTCCGTAATTCCACCCGTTACCATCCGAAAAGATGATTCCACCGGCTTCCTGCAAACGTCCGTCGGGGTAAACTAACTTTGCGCCTACTATTCCGGCATCTTCCTTTGCCTCTGCCAAACCGACCAAATTACTTAACCAATACGGGCGTACCTCCGTGTCGTTGTTCAAGAACAGCAAATAGTCGCCCTTGGCAACTTCGGCGCCGCTATTGCAGCCCCCTACGTAGCCCAGATTTTCCGCATTGAAAACAGCACGAATATTGGGCTTATCTATTTTTTGCAAGTACGGCCGCGTACCATCGGTGGATCCATTATCCACAAAAATCACTTCGTAATTGGGATAACGTGTGTTAAGCAATAAAGATTTTAAGCAGCGGTGGGTTAATTCCAATTTATTAAAAACCGGAATAATAACGGAAACCAGAGGGTATTTATCCTTCTTTTCTTCAGCCGGCTGTTCGACATTTTCTCCGTTCTTTTGCGTTTCCTGAACATCATTCGCATTTTGCTCGGTATTGTTCCCGGAAGCGGTTTCGGAGTTTTCTTCTTCATCGGGATCAAATCCTGCCTTCTGGCATAATGTGTGGTACAAAGGGAGCAATTCGTCAAAGCGTTCCTGAATTTCTTCCGGTACGTTGTGATCGTTTTGGTGTTTTAAATCCGTTTTAATGTTTTTCTTGATTTCTTCCAGATGCTCCGGAGAGACATCGAGCTTTAACCACTGAAACAAACGCTGCAACTCACGATCGGGATGATTCAGCAACGCATGATAATGTACTACCAACACATCGGGATTGTTCAGCCGATCTTGCCATCTTTTGTTGTACTGTTCCCACAAATGTAATCCGTTCATCAATGAGAAAAAATTACGTTTCTGCAAACTACGGGCCACCTCCAGCGGATGGCGCACGGCTAAAACAAACTTCAGACCGGGAATTAAGCTTTTCCAGAAATCCAGCGTTACGGTATTGCGCGGGTCCTTCCAGCCCCAAAAGCTGTAAGGCTCGAACGAAGTTATTAGTTGGCGGGCTTCTTCTTTTAAAGATTGCAATGTTTGATCATTGTACCAGCCTTCCGGCAACTCGGGGATAAGGTCCCATCCTCCCCGATATCGGCTCAGCAGTTTGTCATTTAATCCCACAAATTCAACATGCTCCCAGAATCCCTCGGGATTGTCTTCCGCAGGCTCCATTAATTGTTCTTCGTCTCCGAGATACATCCCGGCATCATGCAATATCTTGGCCAACAAAGAAGTCCCGGAGCGATGCATCCCACCAACAGCCAAAATCATTTTCCTATCTCCTATTTCACAATTTTTTCAGATTCCGCCGTTCTTTATCCGAGGAACAAATCGGCGGTTACATGTATTTCAAAATACTCAGATTCATAATTTCACTGGTTGATTGCAGAGTGGCCTGATAGGCAATTTGTTGTGATTTTAAATTGACCAGTTCTTCTTCCAAAACGGCGTCTTCGTCTTGAGAAATAAACTTTCGGAAATTGTCATTGGCCGTAATCAAACGATCGCGGATAAGTTGCAGGTTGTTAATTTTCGAGGCGTAGACCGTGGTTAGGTGACGAACGTTTTTACCTGCGTCTTTGAGTTGCTCCAAACTTTGGCGAATCTGATCTTCATCTCCGGTACGCAGGGCCTCGATGGTTGTACCAAGCGCATCGAAAAAATGCGTGTCCATTATTTCCTGACCGCTGACATTAATATCCATGACGATTTGTTTGGAAATACGTCGTTTTATTTTTTGATCGTTGCCATGATATTCCACATCCAATCCGTTTTGGGTAAAAGGCTGTTGCATTTTGGTTTCGGTTCCGGCAAAGACATTTTTGCCCAAATAAGAGGCATTGGCCAACGAAACCGACTCTTGTAAAATGCCTTCCAATTGCGTAGCCAACGCATCGCGGGTTTTCTGATCCATCACCGAATCCAGGCCGTGCTGGGCGGTTGTTTGGGCATCGGTTGCATATTGCGTTAGCTGATCCAACAGCGAGGAAGTATTGTCCATCCAGCTTTGGGCATCATCAATATTTTTCAGGAACACTTCGTTCTGACGATACGATTCGTGCAAACGTTGCGCCTGCGAAAACGGTACCGGCCCGTCAGAAGGTTTGATGATTTTCTTCTGCGTAGCAATGCGTTCCTGCGTCTCCATCATTTTTTCACGGTTCTGAAACATGCGCGCAATGGCACTACGCATAAATATCGATTGGGTAATCCGCATGACAACTTCCTATTGATTTGGTTAGACCATCTGAATGACGGTATTCATCATCTCGTTAACGGTCGTAATCATTTTAGCCGCGGCACCGTAGGCCTGCTGATACTGGACGATATGGGTCATCTCTTCGTCCATGGAAACCCCACTCACGGCATCGCGTTGGTTCTTTAATTGTTCAATAATCATTTTCTGGCTGTTTTCGCTGTAATCAGCTTCCTGAATTTTATCACCAAGCTGAGTGAGGAAGGACTGATAATATTCATGCGCTGTTCCTTCGTTAAAAATGGATTTAAACTGCAGGTCGTTAATTTCCCGGGCTATGCTCCCGCTGCCTTCCGCTTCACCGGGTCGGCGGCTGGCTACCAGCGAGGGATCGTTGACGATGGCCTGATTCACTTTAAAATCGGCCATTCCTTTAATATCCGATTCAAAAAAATCGAGCCCGCCAATACCGTTCAGATTTTCCCCCTGGCGATGAATTTTGTTCACTTCGTTGGCGATCCCGCTGGCCAATCGATCCAAACGCGCTTTGTACTGCGGAATCACATCGTTGTACGTCTCTAACAGACTGGAAAGCTCTCCGTTGTCAACGGTAAGCACGTGATTGCCATTGGCCAATTTAATTTGCAGGTTTGGTCCGTTTTCCGTATCAACCGACTCCAGCTTTAATTCGTTCATCACATCGTAAGAAACCAACAAAATTCCATCGGAATAAACATTGACCTCGCCATCCGCCTTTTCTTTGATTTGCAAATTGAGCTTGGTCGAAAGTTCATCCAGCACCTTGTCGCGCTGATCGAGAAGGTCGGGGTTAGCCTGTGTGCGGATTTGTTGATTGATTTTTTGCAGCAAATGCAATTTTTGATTGATTTCGTTTACCTGCAGCCTGGCTTCCGGCACGATTTGATCTTTCAAACTTTGCAGATTGCCATCAATGCGTTGAAAATTATCGGACAAAACGGTAGCCTTGTCCACCACCAAATTACGCGCGTATTCGCTTTCCGGCTCCTGTGCCAAATCGTTCCAGGCGGCAAAAAAGTCGTTGATTACTTTGGACAGCCCGGCATCGCTGCTTTCGTCAAAAATACTTTCGATTTGGGAAAGAAGCCGGTTGGTACTCTGGTATTTTCCAAGATATTGATTCTCGGAATAAATTTGCTGCTCGGCAAAACGTTGCCGGATGCGCAGAGCATCATTGACACTTAGGCCCAAAGCATTGTAGCCCGAATTAAGCTGATCGAAGTTAACCCGGCGGCGTTTGTAATATTCGTTGTCGGCATTGGAAATATTGTCGGAGGTGGTTTTAATGGCCGACTGGTAAGCCAATAACGAACGTTTGCCGATTTCCAGAATTGAGTTAATACTCATGGTGTCTTCCCTGTTTAAATATTCACATTAACCAGCGATTTGACCGCCGCCTTGGTGTTGGCTTCTCCATGAGCGGTGTACAGGTTCCGGGCGCCTTCTTCCTGCGGATACAGCATTTCTACCAGACCGTTAATAAAACTGAGCGAAGAATGAATGAGCTGTTGATTTTCCAGGTTGATCCGGCGAATTCTTTCTACTGTGCGATAAATGCGCTCCTCCAGACTTTTCCAGCGCGGCTGCTCGTTTTCGTCCAAAAGCCCGATAAAATCGCGAAGACGTACACTCGGTTTGGCACTGCGCTCCAGCGCCGCTTTGCGCAAATATTCTTCACGGGTCTTAAGCAAAATCTCCACCTTTTTCACCAGCAATCGTTCGACGCCGGTCAAATTTTCCAGTTCTTCAAGCTGGTTTTTAATGATGACTTTTTGTTTTTCCTTCACCGTATCTGCCAGATACTGATAGGCATGAATCTCTTCGATTAGCACCATGTACAGTTTGTCTTTGTACGACAATTCTTGATTCATTCCTTGCTTATTTGACATGATTCCTCCCTGAAATCAATTTATCCGAGATTAATTCAACCCAATCTGCCGTGGGAATTTTTAAATTTTCCGATTGACGGTCTTTCATGTTTTCGTAAATAAATTTGGCCAGGCCTACACCGCCTTTCTCCGCAAGGTCTTCGCCCATCACCGTGCTGAACATCATGGACACCAGGGTGTTGGAATGGCCTTTTTTATCAAATTTGGGAATGGTCTTTTCCATGGTTTTAAATAAAAAGCTCAAAAAAAGTCCTTCCAGTTGTTTGGCACTTTCCCGAAGCTTTCGGTCTTCTTTATCAGTCGTCGGCTTTGGTAACGTTTTAATCGTTTCCGGAATTGAAGACTTGATTTGCTGAATTTTCATGGATCTCCACCTACTTTTTTAGTCGATGATTAGCTTGGCTTTAAGTGCTCCGGCCTGTTTGATGGCCTGAAATATGGCGATAATATCCCGGGGCTTTAACCCCAAAGTATTTAAAGCGCTGGCCAAATCGCTTACACTGGTCGTCTTCTTTATCACCGCCGTCCGGGCATTCCCCTCCTGGGCCGTCGTTCGCGTTACACGCGTAACCACCGTACGCCCGACCCGGCTGAATGGCGCCGGTTGCGAGATAACGGGTGCGCTCATGGTGTGAATGGTTAAGTTGCCATGAGAAATCATCACTTCGTCAATGCGCACATTACCGCCGGCAACGATGGTTCCGGTCCGTTCGTTAATCACCACCCGCGCTTCCACATCCACATTAACGCTTAATGTTTCGACCTGGGCAATAAAATTAATGGCCTCGGCCGGAGATTTTGTCGAATCGGGAAAGTGCAGTTGAATGAGCCCCGGGCTCACCGGCTGGGCGTATTCCTTTTGTGCGCTGTCGGCACCAAAATACGTATTAATCCGTTGGGCAATACGTTTTGCCGTAACAAAATCGGGTTCGTTCAATACCAAACTAAGCGGTTGCTGCAAATCGATGTTTTGATGGGGTGGTTCAACCTGCAAATAGCCTCCGTTGGGAATGCGCCCTACCAACGCATGATTCTTGCGCAACTGCTCTCCGTAGCCGGTTTGCACATTGTACCCGCCAACCGACAAAGGCCCCTGGGCAATCGCGTAATTTTGTCCCGAAGCATCGCGTAACGGGGTCATTAGCAAAACGCCGCCTTCCAGGCTGGTCGCATCGCCCAAAGACGAAACCACGACATCGAACGACGTTCCCACGTGGCTAAAAGCCGGTACCTGCGCCGTAACCATGACCGCCGCCACATTGCGGGTACGAAGTTGTTCGCGCGGCACGGTAATGCCAAAGCGTTCCAGCATGTTGCTAATGGACTGTACGGTAAACACAGCTCCGCGGCGACTATTCGGCCGATCGCCCGTTCCGCCCAGGCCGACAACCAGGCCATAGCCGATCAAGGAAAGACGATGCCCGTTGTCGATATTGACGATGTCTTTAATACGGGTTTGTGCCCCCAGTTCGGCATACCAGCCCTGTAAAATGAACAAAGTCAGCAATCCAAGTATTTTCAAGCGTTTCATAGCGTTGGCCTGTTTCTTTATTTAAACACAAAATATCCGGTACTGGCGGCTACCATTAATCCGGCTACCGCAAACGTAAACCATTTGGTTAAGGTTTTTGTTTTCAAAAAACTCTGTCCGATTCCGGTCTTGCGATAAGTAATGCGTGCGTCGGCGATATTGTAAGAAAAAACGGTATTGGCCGAGGTAATATCGCGGGGACGCACGTAGCCTTCCAATTTCATCAAATTCTCTTCGCCATTCACATTCAGTTTGCGTTCGCCTTTGATTTTAAACAATCCGTTTTCCGTTTTTTCCACAATGCGCACCGAAAGGCGGCCGCTTAAACGATCGGCTTGCGAGGTACCGTCCTGGCCGTTGTGTTTGGACTTAAAACTGCCGCTACCGCCGAAAACGGGCAAGAAGTCGGCAATGTTTCCCTTGGAACCGGCATTGACCCCAATTTCCGAATTTAACTGGCTGCTGCTTTTGGATTCGCGACTGGCATTGGCACGTTCGGCAATGATTACCGAAATAACATCCCCCACTTGGTGCGCTTTAACATCCGTAAACAGCGAAGAAATTTCCTGACCATGCGCGGCCAGAACAAAAAATGCCAGAAATCCCCAAATACGTAGTGTTTTCATAAAGCCCTCTTCTCTTCCACGACCACAATTCCGGGCGCCTGAACCCTGGCTTTTAGGCGTTTGCCCGTCGTTAAATTTTTTACGTAAATAAAATCACCGATTTTTCCTGCACTGCGTGCAATTCCTTTGGTTGTGACCACTAAATTCCCGGCCGGAACTCTTATTTCCACCCGATCGCCCGGACGCACCACATTCACCGCCTGCACGTCCCTTTGCAGCAAAACTTTTCCCGCTGCCAAAAAGTGGCTGCTTTCCCTGTCGATGGCTTCTGCAAGCGTGCGCAAGCCTTCCTGCCACACGTCGTCGTTCTTAACCCAACGCCTTTCCATGCGCACCATGTTCGCCCGAATTCGTTCATGGAAATTGACCTTTTGAGTGGTAACCACAACCGGCATTTTCAATTGTACGGTTACACCCACCGGAATTTTTTGAATGGGTTGCCCATACCGGAGCACGTGCATCCAAACTGTCTGGAAGCCCAGACGAATTCGTTCTCTGGATGTGCGGAATTCGATTTGGTAGTCATCTCCCTGAAAGCGGCGCATGTCCGGAAGGCGTGAAAACGTAACTTTGACCAGGCTGTCGGGATACTCGAATCGTTGGGCAAAATAAGCCGTAATTTGCTTTTGCAATCCATCTTTGCCAAAAGCATTTTCCTGTGCAAACAGCACACTTATCCCCAAAAACAAGAGTATTGCACTACGAAATCCCACCCGGATCATCGCCTTACCTCTTCATGTTATTGATCAAAGCCAGTAATTCATCGGCCGTTTTGACGGCTTTGGAATTAATTTCGTAAGACCGTTGTGCAATAATCAGATTAATCATTTCCTGAGCCACATCTACATTCGATTTTTCCAGGTAACCCTGCATCACTTGCCCCAGGCCGTCTTCTCCCGGATTGCCGTAAATAGGTTCACCGGAAGCCTCGGTAGGTACAAACAAATTCCCGCCCTTGGCCTCCAGTCCGGCCGGATTCATGAAGCTCACCAATTCGATTTGCCCCACTTCCTGCGGTTCGGTTTCTCCTTCTACCATCACCGAAACTACCCCGTTCTCGCTTATTTTTATGCTGTTCACATTTTCGGGAAAGGTAATTTCCGGGTAAACTTTCAATCCGGAGCTGGTAACCAGGTAGCCTTCTGCGTTCAACTTAAAGGAACCGTCGCGTGTGTAAGCGTATTGTCCGTCGCTCAGTTCAACTTGAAAAAATCCCCGGCCGTTTATGGCCAAATCCAGCGTGTTACCCGTTTCGGCGATGTCTCCCCGGGAGAAGGAGCGGTAAGTGCTAATGGGTCGGCTTCCTAAACCAATTTGCAGCAAAGAAGGATTTTCGTGGCCTTCCCGGCTGTCTTTGTCGCCGCGTTGAATGTTTTGGTACAACAAATCCTGAAATTCGATACTGCTTTTTTTGAAACCGGTGGTATTCACGTTCGCCAGATTATTGGCAATAACATCTACGTTAAGCTGCTGAGCCGACATGCCCAACGCCGCTGTTTTTAATGCTCGTAACATCCCTGTTTTCTCCTAATTAATAGTATTTCCCCACGTTGTTTGCTGCCAGCCGGAACGTTTCGTCCCAGGCACGCACCATGCGCTGCATGCTTTCGAACTCTCGCTGAATTTCAATCAGCTTGATCATCTCTTCCGCCGGATTCACATTGGCTTCTTCCAAAAAGCCCTGGTGCACTTCGGGTTTTTCCACTGTTTGCGGTTCGGCCGCATCATCATTTAAAACGAACACGTTGTCCCCCACTTTTTTTACCTGCGCGCGGTCCACATCTTGAATGAGCAAACGATCCACAAAATTATTCCCCAGATAAATTTCCCCGTCTTCGGTTACGGTAATATCTTTGGCCGTTACGTCCTCACCCATCAGAACGATTTGGCCACCTTCACCTAAAACGGGGAAACCTTGCTGGGTTCTCAAAATCCCATCTCCGTCTATTTTAAAATGACCGTCTCTGGTAAATGCCATTCCCTGCGCTGTTTCCACGGTAAAAAAACCTTTGCCCGACAGGGCAAAATCCAGAGGGTTATCGGTTTCTTTGAGCGGCCCTTGCGAAAAATCGGTAGCCAGTTGCTCGCGTGCCGGTTTGCTGGAATCGCCGTTAACCAGATCGAAAAACAAAATGTCTTTTTTGAATCCCTTGGTGTTAATATTGGCCAGATTGTTGGCCACCACATCGTTCAGCTCCAATTGGCCTACCAATGCTTGTTTTAATGACGTAAGATTAACACGCATCGTTTTCTCCCTCTTTTTTTGCGGGATGAAATGCAAATCCGATGCCAGAAAATCCGCAAAATTTTACTCGCTTCCCAAAGCCGGAAACAAAACTTTCTAATTTCTTGATTTTAATAATGTTAGATAAACACTGCCGCGCCGCACAAAACGGGAGTAGCGCTTTCCCGAAATTTTGCGGCTTCGGGAGGGGAAGGAATTGCAGGTGAAAACGGAAAAATTTACCTCCCGGAATTTGTTGCGGAATAAGGAAAACAAGAAATGAACTCAGGTGGGCGCGCGTAAGCCACGCGCGTGGGATGGAAAAGGTTGCCGGGAACTGCCAAAAATTTGGCAGCCAGGGTCGGGTTACTTATGATTCATCAAATCGATTAAGTTCAAAAGAAGTTGGCGTTCATCGGCCTGATCGGCAGGAAGGCGTAACACAAACACATGCCCTTCCTCATCAGCAGTGTGGAAGATGTCGCCGCCCAGCGAGGCCACAATAAGCTGCACCACGGTCAAGTTAAAATTTTGTTCGAACAACATGGTACTCTGTTTTTCGGACTGATTAAAATGCACGTCGGTTGCCGTGGAGGCATCGCCGAGCACAATTTCAATCCAGCGATTTTGTGCGTTGCGTACCCGAATGTGGATGGTAAAAGGTTTGCGTTTTGGAGCATCCAGAATAAAACGCAGCAGGGTCATAATAACTTGTTGCAATTGCAAAGCATTGGCCAACACTCCGGGCAAAGGTTCGTCGGCCTGCACATCAATTGTAGCGCTGGCCTCGGTTAGTTCGTAATGCAGCTGTTCTAAGGCGTTATCCAGAATTTGCGGGAGTTGTACGGGTTGCAGCGACTCTTCTTCGGTTAAAAAGGCAAAGTTACGCACATTATTAATAACCTGACTCATGCCATTGAGCAATTCTTTAATTTGCCCGAACTGGCGCATCCACTGTTCCGCATCCACAGAATTTTTTTGCAAACCTTTTTGCATCATCTCCACCAAAAGCTGGATGGACGTGATGGGCTGGCTTAAACGATGCACAATATTGATAGCCAGTTCGCCCAACTCCCGGTAGCGATCTTTCGACTGATCGAGTAATTGTTGCTGCATAAGTTTCTTTTCGAGCTGGCGGCGCCAGGTAACATCCTTGGCACTGGCAATAATGTATTGCACTTCGTCCTGACGATTGCGCACCATGCCAAAACTGATGATCACCGGAATCTGGAATCCGCCCGATTTTAAGGCGCTTTCCATTTCGGTCAATCCGTTCAGGTAAATTTGTTGTAAAAAGCTTTTCTCTTCGTTGCTCTTTTCCTGCCCGGAAAAATTGTAAGGAGTACTTAAAAACTCATTCAAACTCCGGCCCAGAAGGTCTTCCAGATTTTGACCGAGCAGATCGGTTGCCACCCGATTGGCGTATTGAATGTTTCCGTTGGGAGTTAAAATAAAAATCGCGTCGGAGAGATGTTCCAGAATGGTAATCGTCGTCTGGTAGTCACGCAACAAACGATTTTCCGTTTGCTTTTGTTTTGCTTCTTCCATGAATTTTTCCCGCGTTAATCGATTAAAATATCCATAACCCGCTCTTGCCGGGTAAGCACCCAGTCTCGTTGTGCATCCAACACACGTAAGCTGATTTTGGGCGAGGTGGCAACCACCTTAAAAAGGACCTCTTGCAATCGTTTAAATTTGAGTGGCGACTTCATTACCAAATTATGCCCGTACAAACGCAGTAAATAGTGTTCCGGTGCAAGCTCGTGCACAATTCGCCCTTTGACCACCTGCCCCGCTTTTAGCCGGTTCAGTAAAAACGAAAGGTCTCCGTCGATTAGCACAAAACGGTTCATGACGGTCACCGCCTGTTTTATTGCATTAATTTTATGCGAATTTTGATGAGCGTTTCGTTCAAAATTTGAGAGATGCGTGCTTCGGTTAAATTGACGACTCTGCGAATGTCGGCAAGGGTCAATTCTTCGTAAAAATACAAAGCCAGAATTATTTTTTGCCGATCGCTCAATTCGTTGGTAATAATTTCTTTCAGGCGCCTTTTCAAATCCACATTGATTAATTCTTCTTCCGGATTCCGGGCTGTATCATCGGTTAAATTGTCAATGCGATAGATGAAATCACCCTCGTCATCCGAAATTTTGGTATTGAGCGAGGTGGTGTAAATCAGCAAAGAGGTATTGAGCAAATCGTAGTAATATTTTTCGGTAATGCCCATCGCTTTGCACACTTCTTCTACCGAAGGTTCCCGGCCGAGTGAAGCGGTTAACGATTGGATGGTTTTTTCCAGATTCTTTACTTTTTCGTATTTGTCACGCCCCAGCATGCCTTCACGG
>CAYXUS010000166.1:0-18336 GCA_964468415.1 uncultured Caldithrix sp. | reverse complement strand
AAGAACCATTCATGGGCGTTCGTTCCGTGAAAAAGAACGTCAGTTTCCGCAATATGATTTTATTCAGAAGTGGCTGACCAAGAATTTGCGGAAGTTGTAAGAGGGTGTTCAGCCGTCCCCACGGCACGAGGGTAAAGTGGGGGCGATACCCGCCAACGAATTGGCGGGGTAATCCCGGTGCATCCCTGCGGGATGCTTTCCACAACGGAGTAGACCTTCGGGAATGGGAGCCACTTCGTGGTGGCACGGAGGAAGGAAAAAGGAAAAGGAAAAAAGAAAAAGGGATTAGGGAAAGGCGGCCGGTTCCGGGTGGCACCGCGCCCGAGAGGGAATTATCCGTAGGATGCCCTGGCAAAAATTACGAATTGGAGCCCGAAATTGGCATGCTTTCCCTTACCCCTTAACCCTTCACCAAATCTCATCCTGCCACGTTTCTGCCTTTGCCCGCAGCCTTTCTCCATTCGACAATGTACTCAATCGTCCAATAACGCTTCCTTCTCCCTTTACACGGCTGTGATTTTTGCGAAAGCCTAACTTTCGCTTGAATTGGCAAAGTGAATTTAGTATTTTTAACGACTTGTAGTAAGAAAATGCCTTAAATGAATTATTGACCTTTCAAAAAGGAGGCACAAGTGAAAGTTTTTCAAACGGATCACATTCGCAACGTTGGATTAGGAGGGCATGGCGGCAGCGGTAAAACCATTTTATTTGAATCGCTTCTCTATAATCTGAAAGAAATTAATCGCATCGGGTCGGTAGAACAGGGAAGCACGGTTTCCGATTACAATCCCGATGAGATCGAGCGTCAGATTTCCATCAGCGCTTCGCTGGGACATGGCGTATGGAAAGATCATAAAATCAATATCATCGACACGCCGGGTTATTCCGACTTTTTTGGTGAAGTAGTCGGGGCTATGCGTGTGGTCGATACTATGTTTGTGGTGGTTTCGGCGGCGTCCGGTGTGGAAGTTGGCACCGAGCAGGTGTGGGCCGAAGCAGTCAAACAAAATGTGCCACGTTTTATTGTGATTAATAAGCTGGATCGTGAAAACCTCGATTTTGACAATGTGGTCGAAGGTCTGGTGGAAAGTTTCGGCCATCAGGTGGTGCTGGCTCAATTCCCGGTGGAAACCGGCCCCAACTTCGACAGCATTATCGATTTATTCCGCATGAAGATGCTGAAGTTCGCCAAAGATGGCAGCGGCAATTACACCGAAGAAGACATTCCCGCCGATTTGCAGGAAAAAGCCAATGACTTGCATTTGAAGTTGGTGGAAGCCGTGGCCGAAAGCGACGATACGCTTATGGAAAAATATTTTGAAGCGGGCGAACTGAGCGAAGATGAGTTTAAGTCGGGCTTGAAAAAGGCGGTGGCCGCCGATGCGATTTTCCCCATTTTTTGTACATCGGCATTGAACAACATTGGCGTTAAACGCTTGCTGGATATTATCGTTAATTTCGTACCGGCTCCCAATGAACGCGGCGAGGTTAAAACCGAAGACGGTCAGGCCATTAAGGTGGATGTAAATGGCCCCACGGCGGCGCTCATCTTTAAAACCGTTTCGGAACAGCACATGGGCGAATTGTCCTTCTTTAAAGTCTTTTCCGGAACGCTCAAAACCGGACAGGATGTGATTAATACCCGCGATGGTCATCCGGAACGCATCGGGCAGATTTTTATTTTGAACGGTAAAAACAAAAAGAGTGTGGATGAAGTACCTGCCGGTGACATCGGCGCCGTGGTCAAGTTGAAAGCAACGCACACCGGTGATACCCTGTGTGAAAAAGGCGCCAATATTAAATTCCCGAAGATTGAGTTCCCCGAACCGATCATTCGTACGGCCATTAAGCCCAAGGCCAAAGGCGACGAAGAAAAGATCAGCAACGGTTTGCATTTGCTGCACGAAGAAGATCCGACTTTCCTCTATTACCAGGATGCGGAACTACATCAAACCATCGTTTCGGGTCAGGGCGAATTACACCTGCAGATCATTTTAAAACGTTTGCACCAAAAGTTTAATGTGGAAGTGGAAGAAGAAGAACCCAAAATTCCTTATCGCGAAACCATTCGCAAAACGGCGACGGCACAGGGCAAGTTTAAGAAACAGACCGGTGGACGCGGACAGTACGGTGATTGTCATTTGCGGTTGGAACCGATGGAACGCGGACAGGAATTCGAATTTCTGGATGAAATCGTTGGTGGTGTGATTCCCGGTAAATTCATCCCGGCCGTGGAAAAAGGTGTGCGCGAAACCATGGAAAAAGGCGTTTTGGCCGGTTATCCGGTGGTTGATGTACGCGTGGCTGTGTACGATGGTAGCTACCACACGGTGGACTCCTCGGAAATGGCTTTTAAAGTAGCCGCGGCCATGGCTTTTAAGAAGGCCTTCATGGATGCCAATCCGGTGCTGCTGGAACCGGTTTACAACATCGAAGTACGTGTGCCCGATGAATACATGGGCGACGTGATGGGCGATATCAGCAGTCGCCGCGGACGCATCATCGGCATGGACCGTGACGGCCGTTTTCAGGTGATTAAGGCCCAGGTGCCTCTGGCTGAATTGTACCGTTATTCGACGGCTTTGCGTTCCTTAACGCAGGGGCGCGGCATTCACAAACGTTCGTTCTCCCATTACGAAGAGGTTCCGCCGGACATCGCGCAAAAGATCATCGAAAAATCGAAACAGGAACAGGAAGAAAGTTGATTTAACGGTGTAACCATGAATCGATAATCATTTAAAAGCCCAATGCCCGTTAGGTGTTGGGCTTTATTATTGAAAAACAAACGAGGCAAAAAGCATGAAACATTTGTGGGCGCCCTGGCGCATGGAGTACATTTTGAATGAGATTGACAAACCCGGGGGATGTATTTTTTGTGAGTTTCCCAAGGCCAATGACGATGAAAAGTATCTGATTCCTTATCGCTCGGAGCATTGTTTTGTTATCATGAACAAATTTCCGTACAACAACGGCCACTTAATGGTGGTGCCCTACATGCACACGGGGAATTTTCTGGAATTACCGGCTGATGTTTTAACCGACCTGCAAACGACGATTCAAAAAGCTATCCGGGTAATGAACCACGTGATGCACCCCCATGCCTTTAATGTGGGAATGAATATCGGCCGGACGGCCGGGGCCGGTATTGACGAACACTTGCACTACCACATTGTACCCCGCTGGGACGGGGACACAAACTTTATGCCGGTCATTTCCGACACGAAAGTCGTTTCCGAAAGTTTGCAAGCCACGTTTAAAAAATTAAAGGCCGAGTTCCAACGCTTGTACGGAGAAAAATAGGGGGATCGCCATGTTGCTTCTTTTAAAAAATATTTCGCGTTTGTACACACCCGATGTGGCTGCAGGATATGGCCAGGTTGCGGAAAAGAAAAAGGTACACCTGTTGATCGAAGCCGGACGCATCGCCGCCATTTACGATTCGGAGCGCGAATTGCAGGGCATTCAGACCGATGCACAATTGGACTTGTCCGGGAAAACGGTGCTGCCCGGTTTTATCGATGCACATACCCATCCTGTTTTTTGGAAAACCCGGGAAGACGAATTTATCATGCGGGTACAGGGCAAAAGCTACGAGGAAATTGCCGCGGCCGGCGGGGGCATTCGCAACAGCGTGCGGGCGTTTCGTCAGGCAAGCAAAGAAGCGATTAAAGAAGTGACCAGGGAACGGATTCATCCGTTTCTCACCTTTGGGGTGACGACCATTGAGGCAAAAAGCGGGTACGGCCTTTCGACCGAAGATGAAATCAAAGCGCTGGAAATCATTAACGAATTGAATGCGGAACAGCCGCTGGATTTGGTGCCGACTTTTCTGGGAGCACACGAAGTGCCGGATGAATACCAGAACGATCGTCAAGCCTACGTGGATTTGGTTTGCAATGAGATGATTCCTTTAGTGGCTGAACGTAAATTAGCCAAATACTGCGATGTGTTCTGCGAAGAAGGTGTGTTTACCGTGGAAGAGAGCCGCAAAATTTTGACCACGGCGCAAAAATACGGGCTTGCAGCCCGTATTCATGCCGATGAGCTTTCGCCTTTTGGCGGGGCAGAACTGGCCGCAGAAATTGGGGCGGTAACGGCCGATCACCTGGTGCAAATTTCGGACGAAGGCATCCACGCACTGGCCGCAGCCAGTGTGATCCCCATCCTGTTGCCCGGTACCACTTTCTTCCTTGGCAAAGAGCGCTACGCTCCGGCACGCAAGATGATCGATGCCGGGTGCGAAGTAGCCATTTCTACGGATTTTAATCCGGGAAGCTCCACAACCCAGAACTTTCAACTGATGTGGACCATTGCTGCCTTAAAACTAAAGATGCTTCCGGAAGAGTTGCTCTGGGCCAGCACGTACATTCCGGCTAAATCTTTGGGCCTGCAAGACACATTGGGCAGCGTGGAAGTCGGCAAGCAGGCGGATTTGATCGTGCTGGATATCCCCAATCTTAATTACTTGCCCTATCACTATGGACTAAACCACACTTTGATGACTATTAAGGCCGGGAAGGTGGTGTATTCGGCTGTTTAGCATCAGCTTCTCGCATTGTTTCTTTGAAGCGCAAGGCGTCTTCGCGCATGGTCATGTTGTTAAACATGCAATAGGTTTCTGCCTCCGGGTTGGACAGAACAATGGCCTTTAGTCTCTGCAAATCGTCATTGGTGTACTGGTAGCGGTACATTTTTTCTCCCGGCGGCGCGCCGTGCAGGCGAAAATAACGCAGGCCTCTCGTCACGGGTAATTCCTTAAACGGATCAACACAGTGAATTAAATTCAGTTGCCGGCACAGGTGGGCGATGGTCTCTTTTTGCCAGTTCGCACGAAATTCGATAGCCAGGGAAAAATCATCCCGCTCGATAGATTCAAAAAAACGGATCAGGTTCTGAATGGTCTGCTCGCTTTCTTTAAAATTGGGCGGACATTGGAAGACGATAACCTTCGCTTGCAGAATACGCGCCAGTTGCAAAGTTTGCTGCCAGGCCCAATGCACCTCTTCCGTGGGCCTGAAATGCCCGAAACCCAACATTCGTTCTTTTTCCCAGCCTAATCGGGCCCGGCGGTATGTGGGAGAAAAATAACGATGAGTAATGCCCTGAAAAGCCTTCATCGTAAAGCGAAATCCTTCCGGGGCTTCCTCACGCCATCTTTGTACGGTTTTCGTCTGGGGAATGGTGTAAAAAGTCAGTTGAACTTCAATGGTGTCAAATTCTTCAAAATATTTTTTGCGGGCTGTGGGAAAGCCGCAACAACCAATGTGCAAATTTCCCATAATGTTCCTCCCTTTGCCAAAATTTAGTGATTTTTCGGCAAAAAACAATGGAGGCTTTCCTTGACTTTGTTCCGATTTTCGTTTAGTATCTGAATGATTCCGCCGGTTGCCTTGCAGAAAGGGGAAAACGATGCAACAAAACAATTCGCGAGACCTGAATAGTGAATTTTTGCTGGCCGAACTGGATTGGTCGCCGGAAAAGCGCGATGAATCCATCCGGGTTGTGTACCGTTTCGTGGTAGAGCATGCCCGGACAGCCATTCGCTGGTATCTCCGAAGAAATGCCAGGGTGCGCTCCTGCGCGAAATGTTTGCGGATCGGAGCTATCTTCCTGACTATGATCGCCGGCCTTATTCCTCTTTTGATCCAGATGTACCCAAAGTTGAAAATTTTTTCCGTTACCATTGGGCCGGCCTGGGCCTCGGTCGCTTTGGTTATTGCAGCAACCTTTGTAGCCTTCGATTCTTTTTTCGGCTATTCCCGATCGTGGATGCGTTTTATTACGGCCGTAATCAAAATTAAGTCTTTACTGGAAGAATTTGAAATCTCCTGGCAAACAAAATTAGCCGGTTTACACGAACATCCGATAAACGATGAGCATACTCTGGAATTATTAGGAGCCTGTCAGTATTTTCTAACAGAGGTGAATCGGATTATTATTGAAGAAACCGAACAATGGAAGCAAGATTTTCAGTCGGCATTGAAAAAAATCGACGAGAGTACCAAACAAGTAAAATCCCGAAGCTGAGGTCAAAAATTCAATGGAGCAAAACGAAAGTACGGTAGCCATTATTGCCGGAGGCCAAAGCAGACGATTTGGCCGTCCCAAGTATCAGGCACAAATTGACGGGCGGCGTTTAATCGATTTTGCACTGGAGGTGGCTCTGCAGGTATCACCGGAAGTGCTCATTGTCTCCGGGCTGGATGCAATCAAAAACGAATTTGAATTTCCGGTTTTTGACGATGAATTTCCTCACTGTGGGCCTCTGGGGGGCATCCATGCGGCCTTAAAAAGGATGGGCAGCGAATGGTTGGCGGTGTTGCCGGTGGATATGCCGCTATTAAAGGCCGAAATTTACCACGAACTGTGGAAACATCGCCACGAAAAACGACCGGTGGTAGCAAAAACGTCAAAGGGGGTGGAACCGATGGTCTCTCTTTGGCCGCGTTCCGCACGGGATGCCATTGAGCACGCTTTGCAAACAAAGCAATTCAAAATTAATGATGTGCTTGGTGAGCTTGCTGCCATCGAAGTCCCATTTCCCCCGGAGGAATCCATTCATTTTTTTAATGTGAATTTCGAGGCGGATTTACGCTTGATGGCAAAAATTTTAGCGGAAAAAGGAAAATGAACGATCACTTGCCTGTTTTGCACATTGTCGGAGCCAAGAATTCTGGCAAAACGTTTTTGCTCCGCTGGCTAATTGAACAACTGACGGCCTGTGGATTGCGCATTGGCGCTTTGAAACACAGCATGCACAACCACCCCATCGATAAACCCGGCAGCGATTCCGAAAAATTACGACAGGCGGGAGCAAATCCCACGGCCTTTTGGGCCAATGAAGGTTTGGCTGTGTTTTTTTCGCACCCGGAGGAAAATGAAGGGTGGGAAATCATTCGCCGAATTTTCTCGGGAGTGGACCTGCTTCTTATCGAATCATTTGGACGGGCCACAGGGCCCAAACTCGTGATTACCGATGGAACAGATCAGTGGCAGCAGTGGAGTCACGTCATTGCACTGGTCTCCGGGGGCCCGGTTCCGTCCTCGGCCGGGAAGTTTCCCATCTTCGGTAAAAATGATCCGCGCTTGCTGCAATTTGTTCTTGACTACTTTAACCTGAACTGCCCCTAAAAATAAAAAGCCCCGTCTTTCGACGGGGCGTACAGGGGTTGGCAGCCTAAGAGTTATTTGGTTTTAACCGAGATTTTTTTAGGCTTGGATTCCTCGGTTTTAGGCAAAGTGAGCGTTAAAACACCGTTTTTGTATTCGGCATCGATTTTTTCAACGTCGATGTCGTTCGGTAAATTGACACTGCGGGAAAATTTGCCGAAACGACGTTCACGACGGTAGAAGGTACCTTCTTCTTCCGTGTGCTCTTCTTTTTTCTCACCACTAATGGTTAATACATTGTCTTTTATCTGAATGTCAATATCGTCCTTTTCCATGCCCGGTAACTCTACCGTAATGCGATAAGCATCTTTGGTTTCTTCGATATTCATCAGCGGCATTAAGCTGGTTACCGGTTCGCTTAAACGGGTATCCATGCTAAAGAAGTCTTCCAGCATACGATCGAATACATCGTTAACGCGCGTTAAACCTAACATTGGTTCCCATTTGACTAACATGGTTACCACCTCCTTTCATTGTTTGATTTTTTTTCAGCTCTAAATATTACAAATGGCGTGCCAAAACAAGTTTTGATCTTAATTCATTAAAAAACAATAAATTGTGTTGTGCTTGTGCGTGTGGGGATGATTTTGCCAATTTGACAAAATTGGCTGAAGAAAGTGCATAATGTGCCATTTGTAAAGTTTAGGAGACAGAAGAGATCGCCAGATTTTTGGTTTTTAGAGATTTATTCTAAACCTGAAGTTTGAAGAAGGTAGAGGCCCGCGGCAAATGATTGCAGGCACTCTTTTAAAGAGTTTGCCGTATCAGGATAAGGGCCCGTCCCTTTGGGCGACCGCGAAGCGCGGCAAGTCCGCCTTCAAAAAATTGACCCCATGTTGTTAAAACAGGGGATAAGCCCGGATTTTTCACGGGATGGTTCAAGCACGAATGTTTAAAGGCGGAGTGTGCTTGCATCGGATAAAGGTTTGGCTTAATATTTAACAAATGATGAATGTTAACAGGGGGGACAATGAAAATCAAATCGTTTGCCGCGGTTGCTTTGCTGGCTATTTTAATAGCCTGCGCTACCGTGCCCATTACCGGTCGTCGGCAACTTAATCTGATCCCTGCTTCGCAGATGTTGACCATGAGTTTTCAGCAGTACGATCAGTTCCTGAAAGAACACAAAGTGATTACCGGAACGCCGCAGGCCAAAATGGTGGAAAGGGTCGGACGCCGCATTCAAAAGGCAGTGGAACGCTATTTTGCGCAAAAAGGCATGTCCGATCGTCTTAAAGGGTACCATTGGGAATTTCATTTGGTGGAAGATCCACAGGTAAATGCCTGGTGCATGCCCGGCGGCAAAGTGGTTGTGTACACGGGAATTTTACCCGTAACTAAAACGGAAGCGGGCCTGGCCGTGGTGCTGGGGCATGAAATTGCCCATGCGGTAGCCGAACACGGCAACGAACGGATGAGTCAGGGATTGATGGTACAATTGGGCGGATTGGCGTTAAGCAAGGCCTTGGAAAACAAGCCCAAAGAAACGCAGCAACTGTTTTTATCCGCTTTTGGTGTGGGCGCGCAAGTGGGCGTGTTGTTGCCGTTCAGCCGTACCCAAGAGAGCGAGGCGGATCATCTGGGATTGATTTTCATGGCGATGGCCGGTTACGATCCGCATGTGGCCGTGCAGTTCTGGCAACGGATGAGTAAAGTAGGGGGCAACAAACCGCCGGAGTTTTTGAGCACCCATCCTGCGGATCAAACCCGCGTAAAAAATCTGAAAAAATGGTTGCCGGAAGCGTTAAAATATTACAAAAAGCAGGGGTAAGTGATGCGTAAAAATAAATTTATTGTGCGATGGCTGGTCGTGTTTTCTTTCATGATTTTGGTTACGGGTTGTACGGAGAAGAATAATTTACATCCTACGACTGACGACGGCTCATGGTTTTTTTTGAATGCGCAACAAGCGCATTGGAAAACGTATCACACAGAACATGCACGCGTTTTTGGCAAGACAATTGACGGTTACAATGTATTTGTTTTAAAGGGGATCGATCGCGCCCAGAGCCATGCGCCGGATGGCGGTGGGTATTTTATCGGATTAAAAGCCGATCCGCCGGAATCTCCGATTGGTTACGAATTGAAATTGTTCGGCAAATCGCTGCTAAAACCACCCCGTCCCACCAGCTATTGTAGTGGCTCCACTTACACGGCGTTTATCGAAGCCATGAATCTGATTTTCCCCGAAGGTGCACAGCGCCTGGATTCTTTGCATTACGAAGCTTTGCGTATGCAGGAGCCAGACGGGGGGCGCCGGGAAGATTTGGTCAAATTTTGGGGTTACTGGAATGCGGATGGTTTTGGCGATCACTACGCTTTGGTGCAATATGCAAAGATGGGTGAACGTATTCGTCCCGTTAATGCCCGACCCGGTGATTTCATGAATATTTCCTGGAAAAAGGGCGGCGGACATTCGGTGATTTTTCTGGGTTGGTACAAGGATGCGGACGGTACGGCCAAGGTACGCTACTGGAGCAGCCAGAAGCGTACCAACGGCATGGGAGACGAACTGGTGCCGTTGGCTCGGATTGCCAGTGTGTGCATTGTGCGTTTGACCCACCCTGAGCGTATTTTTACTTTTGATGTGCAGGCGCCGGTAAACACGCACGTGCCGGGTGATTCCATTATCTTTCCGCTGGCGCGCAAATAATGAATGACGGCTCCCAAAAATCGCTGCGAGTCGTCGTGTTTATTTTTAACAACGGTTGTTTCTCATGGTAACATTAGGGAAACGAAAAGTTTTATTTCGCTTTTCCCTGTGGCTGTTGGTGGGGGTGGGGGTGTGGATTCAGTTGCATTTTTATCCTCAATTACCGGCCAAAGTGGCCATTCATTTTAATGCGCTGGGGGAAGCGGACGGATGGGCGACACGGGCTGCGTTTGTGCGCTTTAATTTGGGGATTCTTTTTGGAATGGCCGCGTTGTTTGAGGTAATGATTGTTTATTTGCCTAAATTGCCTGTGTCGGCTGTTAATTTGCCCTGGCGGGAATATTGGCTGCGTCCCGAACACAGGGATATGGCCATGGCCTACCTGATGCGCTATTTATTGTGGCTTGGCAATTTAACCCTATTGTTTTTAGTCGGGTTGAGTTATTTGATCACCCTGACAAATGTCTATCGAACCTACCGTCTCGGTACTGTTTTTTGGATTCTTTTTTTCTTGTACATTGCTGCAATTGCCATACTGACCATAGAACTACTTGTTCGTTTCTGGCGTCCTCCAAGGCGCTTCGGTGATGTTTGATTTTCTTAATTTTGCGTAATTTTTTAATACGTGGGGCTTCCGGTCGTTTTGAGCAAAAACTAAGAAGCGGTTGATTTGTACGAGCAAAAAATGATGCTTTCCCTTTTTAATAATGCTTGTTCGGTGGGTGGTTCGGAAGAAATCGCGTAGGAGTTTTTGTTTGATTTTGTCGGCTGCCTGGCTGTCGGGATAGGCAATAACAGCCAATGTTGTCCCGTCGGTGTACTGGGCCAGAGCGATTTTTACGCTGTCGTTTATTTGGAAGATATTTTGCGGGGGCAGGCGAAAAGCGCGTTGCAGCCAAAAATAGGAATGGAAGTAACGCAGGGAGCGGGCAATGCGTTTCTTTTGGGGCAAGGCCTCCGTAAGTGCGGGCAGCGAAGAGGTACTCTTGATTTGTCGGTCGATAATCGTGGCTAAATCGAGCAGGCATTTTTTGCTTTGTGCAGTTTCTTGAAAAGCCAAAAGGCGAATGAAGTAAGGTCCTTTCCAGAAAATCAAATAGCCCCGAACGTACTGGGATCCCTGACCGAAGCGCGGCAGGGAATCGGGGTTTTGTGCTTGCTGCAAAAACAATCCGTAGCTGTTTTCTCCTTTGCCCATGTTGTAGATGTCGAGTAAAATGTCCGGCTGATCGGGGCGCTGGTAGGTGCGGTGAAACAGGTTTCTGAATCCGTAATTCAAATATACCTCGGCCGCTCCGTCGATGAATTCGTACAGGTTTGCGCGATTGTAAATGGCATCCGGAAGCTGTACCTGCCAGCCGTCAATATTGTGCGGCAAGATGTTTGCCCAGTGCAGGGTACCGTCCGTTGCGGCTGCTGTTTTAAAAGGAAGAGCGAAGAGAATCAGACTTAAAAAAAGTTGCTGGAAATACTTCATTTTACGCCTTTTCATTATCCCTGGTTTTAACCGGGTGGAGTAGTTCATTTGCCTTGACGAGCAGAAAACCGCTTAAACGGTTTCTACTCTCCCTTAATCAACAACAAAGGAACGCTGATTTTATGTTTTAGCGTATCCGAAACACTCCCAAACAAAATATCCCCCAAAAGCCTGTGCCCATGTGTCCCCATGGCTACCAAATCATATTTATTCGTTTCAATTTCATCCAGAATCTCTTTCTCCGGTTCACCACTCCGAATGAGTACAGCCGCTTTCACACCCTTGGTTTGTAACTTTTTTAAGTACCGGTTTAAAATCGTTTGCGCTTTTTCGCGCAAAGCACGTTCTTGATCCAGCGTGTGGGAATGAACGACATGCAGCAGAACCACCTTTGCATTGTTTTGCCTGGCCAAAAGCGCAACGTGATCCAGAATTTTTTCGTCAACCGAAGAGCAATCAATAGTAACCAGAATGTTTTTGTAAACTTGCATCTTATGCCCCTCCAAAAAGGGTAGAATAGAGTAAATACAAATTCAAAACAATAACAATTGCCGAAATTAAAATGGCCGCAGAAAACTCAAACCTTCCACTGCGAAAAATACCCATTCGTTCTTTGTCCCGGGCCAAAATTAACAAAGGAATAAGCGTAAACGGCAATTGAACACTAAGTACCACCTGGCTGAAGATAAGAATTTTAAAAGTATTAAGACTCAACAGAATAATCAGAAACGAAGGAATAGCCGTGACAAATACGGAAATTTTGTACAGAAATGTGCGCGGATCTTCCGGCTGTCCCAGAAAACCCGTAATCACATTGACCTCGGCCATCGAAGAGGTAATCGACGAACCGACCCCCGCAAAAACCAGAGCTACCGCGAACAGAAGACTGGCCAGATTCCCCGCCAGGGGGCGAAGTGTTTCCGAAGCCTGCTCAATGCTATCCACAATTACGTGGCTATTAAAGAAAACCGCAGCAGCCACAATAATCATCGAAGAATTTACAATCCAGCCCATCGTCATGGCCAAAAGCGTGTCCAGCTTTTCGTACGTAAGAAAATTTTTCTTTTCGGCTTCCGAAGCTCCCCATTTCCGGCTGTGAATGACATTCGAATGCAGAAAAATATTGTGCGGCATTACCACCGCCCCCAAAATACCCATAGCAATGTAAATGCTGCTCGAGTCAATTTTGGGCACAAACAATGCCGGTGCGACTAATCCCCAATCAGGTTTGACGATTACAATTTCGAACACATAGCACAAAGCAATAATACTCAAAAAACCCACGATAATCCGTTCCAGACGATGGTAGCGCTGACTGACAATCAGGAAAACCTCCAAAAAAACCGTGATAAGCGCCCCCATCCACAAAGGCATTCCGAACAAGAGCTTGAATCCGATCGCACCGCCCAACAGTTCTGCCACATCCGTTGCCACACAGGCCAGAACAATTGTTACCCCAATCATACCCGAAACAAACGGAGAAAAGCGTTCGCGAATGTTAACGGCCAGAGACTTCCCCGTGGCAATCCCCAGCTTGGCGGCCATGTGTTGGATGAGAATCAGCATCAAAGTGCTCAACGTAATAACCCAGAGCAAGTCGTAGCCAAACTTCGCTCCGCCTTCGATATTGGTTGCCCAGTTACCCGGATCAATGAATCCGACGGTAACCAGAAAACCCGGCCCCAAAAAGCTGAGCAAGCGCTTAAAAGTGATTTTTTTTGAGGTAGAAAGAATTTGCTCGCCCATAGGCAGTTCCATTTTGATATTACATTCTATTTTGCTAAATTTTAAAATAAATTTGCAAAGTCACAAATTTATTTAATTTAAGCAGGACGTTTATTCTAAAGTGCTTCAAAGAAAGAAGCGAGACAAATAGGGCACAAAATGATTCGCCGAAACTTTCTCAGAGACATATTTTATTCTTTGTCGTTATTGTTTTTGCAACCGCTTAAAGTTCTAAGGGCCCAGGAAAAATCTCTGGCCGTGACAAAGGCAAACAAAACAATAGGAGCCGTACCGCTAATCGAGCGAAAGCAGGTGCCTTACATCAATTTGGAACGCTTTGCCGACATAGGAGGATTTGCCAGTTTTACGAACATCCAAAAAAAGAAAACGCTCGTCACCATTGGCCAGGCAAAAATAAAATTTACCGCCGATAATCCCTTTGTCATCATCAATGATCGTATCCTGCAGATTAGCCATCTCCCAATCTGGCAGGACGGTAGTGTGTGGGCACCTGTTGCCGAGTTCTGTCAATTAATTACCGACTTTACATCCGTTAAGTTAGAATACCTTTCGGCCATTCCGCAAATACGTATTTATCCCAAAAATGTAAACATTACCTCCATTAATTTTGAACACAAAGTTAATGGCGTTTTGATTACACTTTCCACCACTTCGTCTTTTACTTCTAAAAAGCTTCACACAAGAATAACCAATGATTGGCTTTATCTGGAAATTATTGGGGGCAAAGGCGATGTAAAGTCCATCAACCGCAAAGTAAAAGATAAAGTTCTTTCCGAAATTCGGGCCGTGCAATTCGAGCAATTGCTTTCCATTGGCTTCCGGCTGAAAAAAATGCCCGAAGATCACGAAGTGATTTTTAATCCGGAATCGCAGCAAATTTTGTTGACTTTACGCTACAAAACACGCACACAAAAAAAGGGAAAAGAGCCGGGAACCGAAGAAGAGGATCAATCGATTACGGATGATCTGGAAAGTCAAAAGTCGAATTGGATGATCGACACCATCGTTATCGATCCCGGACATGGGGGAAAAGATCCCGGTGCACTGGGCTACTACCATTTGAAAGAAAAAGACATTGTCCTTAAAATCGCCTTAAAACTCGGCAAATATTTAAAGAAACGATTGCCCGGCGTAAAAATTTTGTACACACGCCAGAGCGATGTTTTTATTCCTCTTTGGCAGCGTACCCAGTTTGCCAATGAACACAATGGTAAGTTGTTTGTCAGCATCCATTGTAATTCCAATTCCCGTCATTCGGTTAGCGGATTCGAAACCTATTTTTTAAGCGCGGAGAAAAATGCCAAAGCGCGCGATGCTGTTCTTCTGGAAAATAAATCAATTGAATTCGAAACCCGGGAAGACAAAAAGCGATATCAGGGGATAAATTTTGTACTTGCAACATTGGCGCAAAATGCTTTCATTAAATACAGCCAATATCTGGCTACCGTTGTACAACGATCTTTGAGAAAACGGTTAAGTCCCGTTGGGATGAAAGATCGGGGGGTTAAGCAAGGGCCGTTTTACGTAATGGTGAATGCCACCATGCCTAATGTGCTGGTCGAAACCGGATTTATTTCGAACAAGCACGAGGCCCGGCTGCTGCGGAGTAATTCCACACAGGCGAAAATTGCTCTGGGCATTTGCGAAGGAATTGTTAAATTCAAGAATGATTTTGAAAGCGCATTGTGATGGATAAATCGAAACAACCGATCGGAGTTTTTGATTCTGGATTGGGCGGCCTGACTGTGGTCAAACAGCTTCAGCAAATTTTGCCCGATGAACGTTTGGTTTATTTCGGAGATACCGCTCGTATCCCTTACGGAACCAAATCACGCTGGCTTATTCAGCGTTTTGCCATGGAAGACGCGTTGTTCCTGTTGCAATTCAACATTAAAATTTTGGTGGTTGCCTGTAATTCGGCCTCTTCCTCGGCTTTGACGGTTTTAAAAGACCGTCTGGATATTCCGGTGGTCGGAGTGGTGGAACCGGGTGCACAAGCCGCTGTCCAATCGACCAGAAACAACAAAATCGGGGTTATCGGTACATCCGCAACCATCTCCAGCGGATCGTACACGCGGGTAATTAAAGACCTGATGCCACAGGCACGGGTATTCGGCCAACCCTGCCCCCTGTTGGTTCCATTGGTCGAAGAAGGTTGGTTAAACGACGAAGTAACGGAACTTATTCTAAAAAAATATCTAAAAGATTTGATGGATGCCCAGGTCGATACGATCATTCTGGGCTGTACGCATTATCCGCTTTTGGAACCGCTTATCCAGAAAATTGTGGGGCCTAAAGTCACATTGATCGATTCGGGGAAAGAAACCGCCCGGGCCGTGAGAAAAATCTTGCAAAATTTAAATTTACTGGCAACCGGACCAAAAGACGAGGACGACCGCTTTTTTGTCAGCGATAGTCCCGATTCCTTTGCCCGCATTGGCTCCATGTTTTTAGGAAAACCGTTACCCAATGTGCAAAGGGTTGATTTTGACGCATTTTTGGTGGAGCATTCCGCCTCGCCATTGTTAAAAAATTTGAAGGGAATCCATGAAGAATAATTTTATTCGTTTCATACTGGCTCTTTTTGTAGGCGTTTATTCCGCTGTGGCTGGCATTACTTCGGGCTTTGCGTTTTTGAATACCGATTACTCGCCGCGTTCTGCCGCAATGGGCTCGGCCTTTATTACTATGAGTAGCGATTTGAACGCCATTGCAATTAATCCCGCAGGGCTGGCCAAAGTTGAAGGCCGACCGTTCATATTCAATTATGCCAATTATTTGTTGGACATTAACGGCGGGCAGGCCGCTTACAGTTTTGTTGCTCCGTACTTGAAAAGAGTGGCTGTTGCCGTACGTTACATGAATTACGGACAGTTCGAAGAAACCGATCAGAATGCCCTGCCTACGGGCAAAAGCTTTTCGGCCAATGATTTTGCGCTGGAACTTTTCCAGGCCGGAGAGCTGGGCAATGGCTTTCTTTACGGGGTGGGCCTGAGTTATGCGTATTCACAAATAGAAAATTACAATGCCCAGGCAATTACGTTTAGTTTTGGTTTGCATTACACGGTGCCGTTTCAGAAGAATTTGTTTGTTGCCGCCACATTGCGGAATTTGGGCTGGAATGTTGAATCGTATGGCGGATTGAAAGAATCGGTACCGACAACTTTTAATTTGGGCCTAAGCAAAAGATTGGAACATCTTCCTCTGGAAATAAGTGTAATGTTGCACGGATTAAATCGAGCGGCAGACCAGTGGTATGATCGTTTAAAACGATTTTCTGCTGGCGGCGAATTGACATTAAGTCCGCATTTACGGGTTCGTCTTGGATACAGCCATGCGCTGCACCAGGATCTGGAAACGTCTTCGACGGCGCAAACAAATTTCGGAGGAATTTCCGGAGGATTGTCCATTTATTGGAAGGCATTTCGCTTTGATTATGCCTATTCGAATTTTAGCGATTTGGGTAACATTCATCGTTTTGGTATTTCCGGAAGCATTCATTAAAACGCATATCGAGTTAAAATTATGTTCATAGATTACGTAAAAATTCATGTTATAGCCGGGCATGGAGGCAGTGGCTGTGTTAGCTTCCACCGGGAAAAATTCGTACCCAAGGGCGGCCCGGACGGGGGAGACGGTGGTCACGGTGGCAGTGTTATTCTGGTTGGCAATCGCAATTTGCGCACCCTGCAAGATTATTCTTACCACAAATTGTACAAGGCCAAACGCGGGCAACACGGCATGGGAGACAATCGCCACGGCAAAAAAGGCCAGGATGTGATTTTGCAAGTACCATTGGGCACCGTCGTAAAAGATGCCGAAACCGGTGAGATTTTAGGAGACATTGTGGAAGACGGCCAGCGACTGGTCGTGGCGCGTGGCGGCCGGGGCGGCAAAGGCAATGCCCGTTTTGCTACGCCTACCCACCGGAGTCCGCGGGAATGGGAACCCGGGCAGCCCGGCGAAGAGCGCTGGATCGAACTGGAATTAAAACTTATTGCCGATATCGGGTTGGTGGGTATGCCCAATGCCGGGAAATCCACCTTGCTTTCGCGCATTTCTCACGCTCGTCCCAAAATTGCCAGCTATCCTTTTACGACTTTGGCACCCAATCTGGGGATTGTTTCGGTTGGGGAATTGAATACGTTTGTCGTGGCCGATATTCCGGGGTTGATCGAAGGCGCGCATGAGGGAAAGGGATTGGGACACCAGTTTTTACGGCACATCGAGCGAACCCGCGCTACTGCCTACTTAATCGACGTGACCGACCCGGACCCTGTGGCAACATTCAAAAAATTGTACCATGAATTACAGGCCTACAGCGATTTGCTGGTTCGCAAACCGTTTATGATTGTGTTGACCAAGATTGATCTTTTGCAGGAAAATGAACCATTGCCTCAGTTTGACGCAGCGCATCCTGCTTTGGCTATTTCTGCCGTGCGTGGTGACAATTTGAACGAGCTAAAACATGCATTCCTTAAATTAATAGAGACGGCCGTTAAGCAAGAAGAAGTGGAATGAGCCGCTTTGATTTGCAAGCATTATTGGAATTGATTTCTATCCCTCTGGTCGGGCCGACACGCCTGCGCAAGCTTATTTCGGTGTTGGGTTCGCCCGAGGCGGTTTTACAGGCCAGCTATCGGCAGTTGGTGGGCGTAGAGGGCATTGATCAAAAAACCGCACAAAGTATTAAGGCCGGCCCCGACAGGGAGTTTGTAAGCAAGCAATTGCGTCGCGTGCGCCAATATGGGGTGAATGTACTAACCTATTGGGATGATGAATATCCCGACGCCCTAAAGAGAATTTACGACCCGCCGGCTTTTCTTTTTTACAAGGGAACCTTGCAAGCTTTACAAAATCCTGCCGTAGCCATTGTGGGCACCCGCATACCCTCTAACTACGGACGGCTGGTCGCCGAAAAATTTGCCCGTGTGCTGGCACAAAACAAATTTGCCATTATTAGCGGATTTGCCCGCGGCATTGATACGATTGCGCACAAAACGGCCCTGCAGAACAATGCGTTTACCATTGCCGTGCTGGGCAATGGAATAGACGTGGTTTACCCCCCGGAAAACATCGGCTTGTTTAAGCAAATGGTCGAGCACGGCCTGATCCTAACAGAGTACCCGATGGGCACTCGCCCGGATGCGGGAAATTTTCCCAAGCGTAATCGCATCATTAGCGGAATCAGCATTGGGGTTCTTGTTGCCGAAGCGGGAGCAAAAAGTGGGGCACTTTTAACTGCACTGTATGCCAATGACCAAAATCGGGAAGTGTTTGCGGTTCCCGG
>CAYXUS010000165.1:0-11302 GCA_964468415.1 uncultured Caldithrix sp. | reverse complement strand
ACAAAATGCAACGGACTTATTTCAGATAGATAAGTTTACGTGTTTGCCGGAAGCCTTCGCCTTTCAACTGATAGTAATAAACACCACTGGCCAAATTCGTTAAGCGGACCGTTTGGCTGTATTCCTTGCTTTGCAGACGTTTATTTAGAACAACGCGAACCTTTTGCCCCTGAAGGTTATAAATTACAAGCATGTAATTACCCGGCTTCTGGATTCTGAATTTAATAACTGTCGTGGCATTAAACGGATTAGGATAATTTTGGAACAGAGCAAACGTTTTACTTACGCCAATCGGATTCTGATCATTAATTCCGGTTAGCAAGTCGGCCTTTTCCACCACATCATTCAGCAAAGCCATCGTGTATTTATGATTGTGGAAACCACCGCTTTCATCCGATTCGGCTAAGAATAAGTTATGATGTGCTTCTTCAAGATACTTTTGTTTGGTGGGATCGGTGTTGTTCTCCATGGCCGAATCGGCCCTGGCCATTTTAAGCTGCGCAATGGAATCCAGTTCGGCAAATTCATTTTGCCATTTTTCCACCTGAGCGCGGGCCGCAGCAGCGTCCATTCCGCTATGGCAACCGGTACAGGCCGCTGTTTCACTACCATCTTCTTCGGTAATGAAAACCGCCCAACTGTGTCCGCCGAACATGGCGGCATTCGTATCGTCCGTATCGCCCACATGCATGTGGCAATCAACGCATTTGACCCCATTCATCGTTACCCGATCATCCACACCAACGCCACCGGTTCCGGCTTCAATATTGTAACTCAAATGGTCCGTATCTTCAAAACGCAAATTTCCGTGGCACTGTCCGCACAATTCCTGAGCCGAAGCCAGAGTTTTGTACGAAGCGGTTTTAGAATCGAAAATGGAAACCGTATCCGGCTTATGCGGATTGTGGCAGGTGGCGCAGGCCACATCCGGCCATTTTTCTCCGTGCTGACCTTCGGTGCCTTCGGAAAATTTGCCGTTTTGCGTTGTAAAAAAATACTTCAACGCATTAGTTTCATCCATTCCGCCATTGGCCTTAACGGCAGTGGGAGCATGGCAGGCAATACAGTCTTCGGCCTCGCTGCCGTTAATCACGCTGTCCGGGGGAAAACCGCTCCATTCTTCACCCAATTCTCCGGCAACATCTTGCTGACCGCCATGACCGTGTCTGCTCATTTCCCAGGCATCAAATACACGGTGATCCGTATCGGCAAATTTCAGTGTTCCATGACATTGCCCGCATAATTTGGAAATCTTGTTTAGAGAATCGTATTGTGCGGTTGCGGAGTTAAAAATAGCCAGATGAGGTTTTGTGGCCGGATGGTCTGCCGGGACATCGTGACAGGTTGTGCAAAAGACATGCGGCCATTCCGAACTGTTTATGGCATGCGTAGAATCGGTAAAAACACCATTGGTGGTCGAAAAGAAATAATTCAGTGTTTGAACTTCGTCCATGCCGCCATTGGCCGAAACGGCAACCGGGCCGTGACAAGCAATGCAGTTTTCTGCTTCCGATCCTAAAATTACGGAATCGGGGGGAAGGCCAAGCCACTCCGAGGCCAGTTCGTCGGCCACGTCGGTTTGTGTATTGGCGTGTTTACTCGACATCCAAAACTCATGCTGTTGATTGTGGCACGTTTGACAGTTTAAGGCAGATTGCCCTTCTACCGTAAGTGGCAGAAACAACAGGGCAAGCATCAAACCGCAAACCAACAGGCTAAAAAATTGTTTCCATAGTTTCATGGTTTAAAGCCTCCTTTTAAAATATTTTTTTCACAAAGTCCTTCAAATTTTGCACATAGTGAAAAGACTATTTTAAAAGGAAAGGCTATGGACCATCGTAGGCAATACAATAGATTAGCGTAGAAAGAAAAACGCGGCAAAATTTATTCTTTTTGCCTGAACAAATTTTCATTTTAGTGCCGGCTTTTAAATTGATATCCGGAAGCGCAATTGCTTCCGGATATCAATTTACAGTTATTTTTCCCAGTCACCAAACGAAAAACCGTTTTTTTTACAAAAATGAAAAAAAACATTTTTTGGGGAATTATCCATACGATTTTGTGTAAAAAAGCCGATTGAGAGAAGCAGCAAAAAATATTGACCTGGCAAAAGAGCTCCAACTTATGCTCTTCATTAATAGCTTGATTGACTGGGGTCGATTTTTACGGATTTTAGAATTAGGTTCTAAGCATCTCGCTGTTTTTCCCGTTGCAAAATCTTCTCTCCCCAGGTAACAATCACGGTTTGTACTTCGGCCAAATCTATCGGTTTGCTAATATAATCATCCATACCCGCATTTAAACACTTTTCCCGATCCCCCTGCATCGCGTTAGCGGTCATGGCAATAATAACAGGACGTTTATCTTTGGGGAATTTTTTGATTATCTGCCTCGTCGCTTCCAATCCATCCATCTCAGGCATTTGCACGTCCATAAAAATCAGATCGTACCATTGGCGTTTTAACGCATTGAGTACCTCCAGACCATTGGCTGCCAAATCGGCCACATAGCCCATTTTTGCCAACACTTTTAATCCAAGTTTCTGATTTATCGAATTATCTTCTGCCAACAAAATTTTTAGGGGATATTTCTGAGCCAGTGACTTATCGAGTTTTAAATCAGATGCGGGAATTTTTTCGGAGATAACTTGCTGGCGATTTAGAGCCTCGAGTAAAATATTGTACAATTGGGATTGCTTTACAGGCTTAGTCAAAAATGCCTCAAACATTTTGACTTTCTCTTTTAATTCTCTGGGTTTTCCTATGGAGCTAAGCATAACCAGCGGCAATTCTTTGTTTGGAAACATCTCGCGAATCTTTGTGGCTAACTCAACGCCATCCATCTCAGGCATGTGCATGTCCAGAATGGCAATGTCAAAAACAGCCCCGCTTTTCAAAATATCCAGCGCTTCCTTACCCGAGGTAGCCTCCTGAACCTTCATTCCCCAACGTTGACATTGAAGCTTTAAAATTCGCCGGTTTGTCTTGTTGTCATCTACGATCAGCACGCGAATATCCGTCAACTCCGGTATTTTCAGATTCAGATATTTTTTAGGCACGGATGCAGCCGCTTTGGCCTTAATCGTAAAATAAAAAGTCGAACCTTTACCTACTTGACTCTTAACCCAAATTCGCCCGCCCATCATTTCAACCAAACGCTTACTGATGGCCAGGCCCAGGCCGGTACCACCATATTTACGTGTAGTCGACGAATCTGCCTGCGTAAAGGCATCGAACAACTTTGATATTTTATCTTCGGGAATCCCAATCCCCGTGTCCCTGACTGAGAACTGTAATTCCACCATGTCACCATCCTGAGCAATACGGCCCACCGCAATAAAGACCTCTCCTTCATGAGTAAATTTCACGGCATTGTTTATGAGATTAACCAATACCTGCCGTAAGCGCGTAATATCGCTTTCGATGTATGCGGGAACATCGGGTTCAATAAAATAAACCAAATCCAGATTCTTCTCTGCCGCTCTTGTGGCTACCAGATCAAGCGCTTCTTCGATGCAAGTCTTTAATTCAAAAGGCTGAATCTCCAAATCCATCTTGCCCGATTCGATTTTGGAAAAATCGAGGATATCATTAATGATGGTTAGTAAACTTTCGGCACTAATTCTGATCGATTCTACATATTCCTTTTGTTCAGGGGACAATTCCGTTTGCATCAATAAGCCGCTCATTCCGATGACACCATTCATCGGCGTTCGAATTTCGTGACTCATGGATGCCAGGAATTCGCTTTTTGCGGTATCAGCAGCTTCGGCGGCTTCCTTGGCTTTAATAAGTTCGTTCTTGGTACGTTCGTTATAAAATCCAAAGAAAATAATACTTAATGCTCCTAAAATGCCTACCAACAAATGAATAAAGAGGATCGGAACATTCAGACCCAAGGGAATGTTAGGTAAAACAATACTTATTCCTCCGCGTACATCCCCAACGTGATACCCTTGTTTAGCATGACATTGCAAACATGATTTTTTGGTAATTAGCGGTGCCATGTAACGAAACACATATCCGGAATCGGAGGGAAAAAACTGTCCAATTTCCTTCACGCCCTGCTCAAATTTCAAAAGCGCTTTTGTTTCCCATTCATCCGCCTTATTTAAGGGATTTAAGGGTTTTAAACTTGTAATATGAAATTTAACGCCATTTCTTTGCCGGGCTATTTCGGAAATTTGCCGCGTCATATACGCAGGATTAATTTTGGTTAGTTTTGTTCCGTCTAAAGTAGTTACATCTCTGTGGGGATCTTCCAAATAGGGATTCGGCTGGGTATGAGCGGTAATGGGCACATAAACCCCACCGTGAACCGCATTCCATGCCCGCGTTAAGACAAGCTGATCAAAAAATGCTCTTGCACCTCGCTGAGTAATTTCTGCTTGAGTCTTGCGGTCGTTAAACAAATTCCAAACCAAAGAAACGCTTATGGTGGCAAGCCAAATAAAGATACCAATTACGATATACTTTTTCATGACACTTATTTCTTTGTGTATGTGTATATTCATAAAACACCATTCAAAAAGCTAATACCCTATTGTTTTTAGCTCTCCGCAAAATTTTATCGAGCAATTAAATTCAAACTTTAAAATCCGCCATTTCTCTTCTTTAAATTGATCTAATTTTTCCCACTGAGTTCGTCATCAAATCAAAAACACATTACCCAGCGAGGCATCAACATTTAATATTCGGGCAGTAAAACTTAAAAATTAATTTCAACCATTATTTAATCAAATAACGATTAAAGAATTGCCAAAAATTTTTTCTGTACCTTAAAAATTTCAGTAGGATGGTTTTAATAAATCTCTTGAATGAACCGGAGGGATCGCATTCAATCTTCAAATGTTAAGAAGACTTTAATGTGACAATATGACGAAACATTTGGCACAAAAGCATTCACAAAAAAATACCCGGTCGAAAACGCGTTCCGACCGGGATCTATTCTTTTACTCAAAAGCCAAATCGATCAGCTCGTCCACCTCTTTAATGTAGTGAAACTTCATGCCTTCGATGTGGCGTTTGGGAATTTCTTCCAGATCTTTTTTATTCTTCTCGGGCAGAATCACCGTCTCAATTCCCGCGCGTTTGGCGGCGATGACCTTTTCGCGAATGCCCCCTACCGGCAGCACCAAACCGCGCAAGGTAATCTCTCCGGTCATGGCCAAATTGCTTTTGACGCACTTGTCGGTGTACAATGAGTACAGTGCGGCAAAGATGGTAATTCCCGCACTGGGCCCGTCTTTGGGAATGGCACCGGCCGGTACGTGAATGTGCGTATCGTATTTTTCGTAAAAGTCCTCTTCAACACCGTATTTTTCGGCATTCGAACGTAAATAACTCATAGCCGCAGCCGCCGATTCTTTCATCACGTCGCCCAATTTACCGGTGAGCTGCAATTGCCCCTTGCCTTTCATTTTGGTGGCTTCGATGAACAGAATGTCTCCGCCGACCGGCGTCCAGGCCAACCCCGTAGCCACACCCGGCCGCGAAACCCGTTCGGCCACCTCGGAATAGTAGCGTTCCGGCCCAAGATATTTTTCTACCAGCGAAGGGGTAATCCGGCGGTGAGTCACTTTGCCTTCCACAATTTCTTTGGCCACGCCGCGCACAATGGACGCAATCTCCCGTTCCAGGTTGCGCACACCCGCCTCACGCGTGTACTTATTGATGATTTTCAGAATCGCGCTGCGCGTAAAGGAAATTTGTTCCGGCGTTAATCCGTGATTTTTAAGCTGCTTGGGAATGAGATAGCGTTCGGCAATGTGCAGCTTTTCCTCGTCGATGTAGCCGTTGATCTCGATAATTTCCATGCGATCGCGCAGTGCATGGGGAATGGTATCGATGACATTGGCCGTAGCGATGAACATCACCTTCGACAGGTCGAACGGCACTTCCAGATAGTGATCGGTAAACGAAAAGTTCTGCTCCGGATCCAGCACTTCCAGCAGCGCCGACGAGGGATCACCGCGGAAATCCATGCCCAATTTGTCGATTTCGTCCAGCATGATCACCGGGTTGTTGGAACCCACCTTTTTAATTTCCTGAATAATGCGGCCCGGCAGGGCGCCCACGTACGTGCGGCGATGCCCGCGAATTTCCGCTTCGTCACGCACGCCACCCAAAGACATGCGCGAAAATTTGCGGTTCAAGGCCCGGGCGATGGAACGTCCCAAACTGGTTTTACCCACACCCGGCGGGCCCACAAAGCACAAAATGGGGCCTTTCATGTTAGACTTCAATTGGCGGACGGCCAGATATTCCAGAATACGTTTTTTGACCTTTTCCAGACCGTAATGATCTTCATTCAAAATTTCTTCCGCCTTTTTGACATCCAGCCGGTCGCGCGTGCTCTTTTTCCAGGGCATTTCCATCAGCCAGTCCAAATAGGTACGCGTTACCGTGTACTCGCTGGCCATGGGCGACATTTTAGCCAGACGGTTCAACTCCTTTTCGGCCACGGCACGCACCTCTTTGGGCATTTTCAGTTTGGCCAAACGTTCGCGCAGTTCGTCGATTTCCGTGCTTTCGTCTTCGTATTCACCCAGTTCCTTTTTAATGGCTTTTAACTGTTCGCGCAAAAAGTACTGACGCTGCGTCTTGTTCAGTTCGCCCTGCACATCGTTTTGAATTTTATTGCCCAATTCCAGAATTTGCAGTTCTTTGTTCAGCAGGTAATTCACCTTGCGCAAGCGTTCTTTCACGTTCTGAATTTCCAGCACCTGCTGTTTTTCGGACACGCTAAAATTGATTTGCGCTGCTACCAGATCGGCCAGTTTATTTGGTTCTTCCTCGTTCAAAATCATCACCCGATGTTCGTTGGTCAAATAGGGGATGAAATCCACCACCTTCTGGAAAACCGTTTTGATATTGTTCATCAGCGCTTCCACTTCCATGTCCGTTTCGAACTCATCGGGCATTTGCTGCACTTTGCCCATAAAAAACGGCTCGGTTTGCGTCATTTCCAGTAACTTAAAGCGGTACAAACCCTGTACGATAATCTGTTCGCTGCCGTCGGGCATTTTGAATTTTTTAAGGATCATGGCTGCCGTACCCCAGGTGTACAAATCCTCCACCACCGGGTCTTCCACACGGCCGTCCCGCTGGGCAATCAAACCGATAACTTTGGTTTCTTCGTCCAAATTATTCAACAAATTCAAGGATTTTTCACGGCCCACAGCCAGCGGGATTACCTGATGCGGAAAGACGACGGTATTGCGCAGAGGCATAATCGGTAAAACTTCAACACTTTCCGGAATAATCTTAATTTCAGACACAGCCATTTCTCCTTCGTTTGTTTACTTTATTCATATCCATATTTACAAAATTTGTGCCAGAATAAAAAGGATAATCATCACACACCTAACTTATTAAAAATCAATAAATTTTTAAAGCTGAATAAAACGAACGAACCGCACAATTTTCAAACCTGCCCATCTGCCTTACTTTTTTCTGCCAATGTGTCAATTGTGACAGATTTCGCATCGTTTGCGCCGGCCGGGCACACAGAGGCGGTTAGCATCTGATGGGTTTGTCGGACAAAAGTCCCGTTTTTTTACCTTCCTGCTCATTTTCCCGCCCGATTCCCCGATTATGACAGTAGTTCGCACCATGGCAAACAAGAAGATTTTTAATTTGCAGAATTTAAATCCATTTGCTATTTTGTGCGCTTAGTAACTCAATTCAGAGTGAAGAATTTTGAAGGAGATTTTTTCTATGGATAAGAACAACGTTCCGGAAACGCTGAAAGGTTTGCGGGAATTAAGTGAAAATTTGTGGTACGGCTGGAATTACGAAGCCCAAAAATTGTTTGAAGAAATTGATCCGGTTTTGTGGAATAAAGTGGAACGCAACCCCGTGGCATTTTTGCAGGACGTTTCGTCCGAACGCTTGCGGGAAAAGTCCGGGGATCAGGCGTATTTGAATCGTTTGAACAATGTGCTCGACAACTTTCGCAGCTACTTGCAGTCGGCGCATACGCTGTTTAAAGATCGCCATCCGGATTTTGCACAAAAGGTAGTCGCCTATTTTTCCGCCGAATTCGGTGTGCACGAATCGTTGCCCAACTACGCCGGAGGGCTGGGAATTTTGGCCGGAGATCATTCCAAATCGGCCAGTGATCTGGGCCTGCCGCTGGTTTCGGTGGGACTGTTTTACAAATACGCCTACTTTACGCAGGAAATCGACGTCAATGGCAATCAGGTGGAAAAATACGAAGCGCTGAATCCCGAACGGCTGTTGCTCCGTTTGCTGCGGGATGAGGACGGTCGGCCGGTTTTAATCAGGGTGTTTTTAAAGGATCACGATGTGTTTGTCAAAATTTGGCAAGCCAACGTGGGGCGCAATCGCATGCTCTTTTTGGACAGCGATGTGGAGCAAAATTCCGGGCAGGATCGCGAGATTACCAGCACGCTTTACGGCGGTTCGCGCGAAACACGGATTCAGCAGGAAATTATTCTGGGCATCGGCGGGGTACGGGCCTTACAGGCGCTCAATCTGGAACCGGCCGTGTGCCACATTAACGAAGGGCACTCCGCCTTTTCGGGGTTGGAACGATTGCGGCTGCTGATTGAAAAGGGGCTTTCCTTCGAAGAAGCGCTGGAATTCGTACGCAATACTTCCCTTTTTACCACACACACGCCCATTCCCGCCGGGAACGAAGCCTTTGAATTCGATTTGATGCGGGCCTATTTTCACGACTACTGGCCGCAATTGGGACTTAGCGAAGAACAATTTTTGAACTTAGGCCGGAACGTAAACGAATATCAGCACGAAAATTTTTCCTTAACCGTTCTGGCGCTCAATTTGGCCAGCATGGCCAACGGCGTGAGTAAAATTCACGGACAGGTTTCGCGTGCCATGTGGAAGCACGTTTTCCCGGGCATTCCCGAGCCGGAAGTACCCATCGATCACATTACCAACGGCGTTCACACCGAAACCTGGCTGCATCCGATAATGATCGAATTTCTGGAAAAATATTTCGGCAAAGAATGGCGACGGCACATTCAGGATGCGCATTTTTGGGACAAAATCGAAACCATTCCCGATGAAGAATTCTGGCAGGTGTTGCAGGACTTGCGCAAGAACATGAGCACCTTTCTGCGCGATGAATACCGCAAACGCCTGCAACGGTACGAAGGTCAACCGCACGGACTGCCTTCTGCCGAAGAAATTTTGAATCCCGAAATTTTAACCATCGGTTTTGCGCGGCGTTTTGCTCCCTACAAACGGGCCACGCTCATCTTCCGCGATCCGGAGCGCCTGAAACGCATTTTGAACGATCCGCAACGACCGGTGCAAATTTTGTTTTCGGGCAAGGCTCATCCGCACAACGATGCCGGTAAAGAGCTGATCCGGACGATTAACCACTTTGCCCAACAGGAAGGCTTTCGCGGCAAAATCGTCTTCATCGAAGGCTACTCCATGAATATTTCGCGTGCTCTGGTAGCCGGTTGCGATGTGTGGTTGAACAATCCGAGACGGCCTCTCGAGGCCAGCGGTACCTCGGGCCAAAAAGTACCTATTAACGGGGGGATCAACCTTTCCGTTCCGGACGGTTGGTGGCCGGAGGCCTACAACGGGAAAAACGGCTGGGCCATCGGACGTAAAGAAGAATCGATGGACTACGAACAGCAGGATCATTACGACAGCGAATCGCTGTACCATTTGCTGGAAAACGAAGTGGTTCCCGCCTTTTACGATCGGGACGAGCAGGGCATTCCGCGCAAATGGGTGGCTATGGCCAAAGAATCGTTACGAACAATTATTCATCAATTCAGCACGCACCGCATGGTTTGGGAATACACAGAAAAGTTTTACGTTCCGGGCTTAAAGCAGAACAAACGCCTGTCTGCCGACGGTTTTAAACGCCTTAAAGAGCGGGTAAGCTGGTTGAAAAAATTACGGGCAGCCTGGCCCGGGGTTTCGCTGCGTTTGTTGCACAACGGCGATGACGACCACATTCTCAGCGCGGGCGAAACGCGGGAGATTCAGGTGGTCGCCAATCTGGCTGAGTTGACGCCTGATGATGTGCAGGTGGAAATTGTGCTGGAACGTCAGGACGCCTTGCAGCGCTTTAAAAATATGCATGTGATGGAAATGAAACTGGAAAAGCAATTGGGTGACCGGGAATATCAGTACGCCTTAACGGTGCGGGCCCGTACGGACGGTGCCTACCGCTACCATTGCCGGATTATTCCGCAAAGCAACGATTTACTGCACAAACACGATACGCGCCTGATTAGGTGGTTGGAATAGCCGCAGCCGCCGAAGGACGTTATTGGCCGGGCGCATCAATGGCGGAGTTGTTGGTTAGGTGAGTGGTTGAATTGTTGAATTGTTGAATTGTTGAATGGTTGAATGGTTATTCGTGATTCGGTGGCCAAGTTGGGAAGGGTTAAGGGTGTAAGGGTTAAGGGAAATCAGTGCCAATCTGTGCAGATCGGTGGCCGGGGAAAGTTGAATCGTTGATTGGTTGAATTGTGCCACCACGAAGTGGTAGGCATCCCTTCGGATTGAATGGTTGAATGGGGCCACCACAAAATGGCCCGATTCTCGAAGAGATCACTTCGTTGGAGAATGGCATCCCGTAGGGATGCACCGAGATTAACCCGCCAATTCATTGGCGGGTGCGGGGACATGCGCGCCCCATATCCTCCGTCCCGTAGGGACGGTTGTCCTCCACCATCTTCAAATGTCCCTACGGGACATCTTTACATTCGGTGGGGGCTCCATTCCCACCCCCAATGAATTGGGGGCCTATTTTCAGAAATCCCTCCGGGATTTTGCTCGGCCCTGCGGGAAGAAGCCGGTTGCCGAGTAGTCCCGATTCATCGGGACGTATCGAGGCACCGGTTTCTGGGGCTATTGGTGAGTGGCCGCCTGGCGCCTCGATACGGCTCCGCTGGCGCGGAGCCACTCGGCAACCGGCGGCCTTTTCCCCTTTCCTTTTTCTTTGGCGCAAGCCACCACTTTTGTGGTTTTCATTTTTCCTTTTTCATTCCTCCGTGCCGATCGATGGCCGGGAAAAGTTGAATTGTTGATTCGTTGAATTGTGCCACCACGAAGTGGTAGGCATCCCTTCGGGATTGAATGGTTGTTCGGTGCTTCTTCGGTGGCCGGGGAAAGGGTTAAGAGTAAAGGGTTAAGGGAAATCAGTGCCAATCTGTGCAGATCAGTGGCCCAGATTCGTAATTTTTAATTCCCTCCCGGGCAGGCAACTGGCGGCCCTTTCCCCCTCCTTTTTCTTTTTTCATTTTTCCTTTTTCATCTCGTTTTGTGCAGATCAGTGGCCCAGATTC
>CAYXUS010000164.1:0-18887 GCA_964468415.1 uncultured Caldithrix sp. | reverse complement strand
CTTATTTCCAATCATCCCGAGAAGGCCTACGAACAAGGCATCTCGGTGCGTTTCTGGGATTTTTTGTTTTACGTTACTTTTGGCATTGTGATTACCCATTCCGTAGGAACCGCCGGGGTGTTGCTGGTTTTTGTCTTTCTGGTCGTGCCGGCCATTACCTCCATCATGATCACCGATGTACTCTGGAAGCAACTTCTTATCGGCTGGAGCATGGGGCTCATTGTCAGCGTTGCCGGATTGTACATCTCGTACATCGCCGATCTGCCCAGTGGGCCCACGGTCGTGGCCTTTTACGGGCTTATTTTACTCCTTATTGCGCTCGTCCTTTTTGTAGTACGCGCTTCCGACAAAAAAAGAGCGATTGGCAAAATTGTGCTGGGAATTATCGTCACTGCGGCCGTTGCTTTGTTCTTTCGGTTTTTGGGGAATTACTTCGGAGGCCACGCGCATACGCCTCATGCCGATGCCCATCGTCCGGTGTCCGCGCAGCAAGGGGAGGCGGCCCATCCCGGCACAGGCCCTGTTTTACCTGACGATTCCACCATTGCCACAATAAACGATGTTCCAACCTTGCTGCGCTGGTTTCGGGAAGCCGGCACCGACGGACATCGCCTGACCATTGCTTTACGTTTACTCCGCTTAGATCAGGCACAGGGCGTGCAAGCCCTGCTAACCATTCTTCGGGAATGCCCTTTCCCCTTTATCCGGCAACAGGCTCTGGACGAAATTCGCAAAATCAGCGGACAACATTTTGGTTACGATAGTTCCAAATCTCCTGCGGAAAACGAAAAAGCACTCCGGGTTATGCAGCAATGGTACAAACAAAAATTTGAGCGCAAATGAGCAAAGCTTCCGGAATGCGCCTTTTTACCGTTTAAAACTGCCTTGGCAGTGAAAAAAATTTGTTTGATGTGTAAATGATGATGAAATTAAACGCTTTGTCGGACGCATGACAAATTTAAAGGCGTAAACATTAGGTGAGGTCATGAAAGAAATCAATAAATTATCGTCAGGGGAACGCTTTGCCATTCACTTTCCCTGGGTTACTTTAATGATTCTGGTAACTATTGAATCGGCTTTAACCGGCTTTGCTCTGCCACCGCTGGGTTTGCACTTCGAAGACAAAATTGTCCATTTCACAATTTTCGGGCTCATTGGCTGGTTGCTTGTGCGGGCTTTTACGATGGAATCGATCGGTTGGCTTCACCAACACCGAATTGGCTGGGCTTTTTTGCTGGGCTTTCTCTTTGCCCTGTCCGACGAATTCCATCAGGCACACGTGCGCGGCCGCGATGCCTCATGGGGAGATTTGCTGGCCGACATTTTGGGCGCCACATTTTTCATTTATTATTACACAAAAAAATTCAAAAACGGATATCCCGAAATTCGCATTTCCGAATCACGGATGTAGCTTTAGCCTAAACCCGTTAAAACGGGCCATTACCGGCCGATGATCCGAAACATTGCTCACATAGGAACGATATTCCTGATCCAGATACAAAACTCTACACTCCCCCTGCCCATATTCATCCCGGGCATTTGTCGTAATTAAAATATGGTCAATCAGACTTTTGTAGGTAGATGAAATGTAGGAATACTGACTTTTTAGCCCCATCGTCAAAAAGAAAAAAAGATCCGGTTTGTTTAAAAAAGACAAAAATACATTGGTTGTTTCCGGATCGGAAATCTGATCGTTCCAATCGCCCAAAACAACAAAGTCCGAATCGGCACCGGCTGCAATTTCGTTCTCAATAAAGGCCGAAAGTTTTTCACAGGCTTGTTTGCGGCGGGCCTCGTTGGAATCGCCCCCTTTGGCCTTGAGATGCAAAACAATCATGTTAAAATCAAATTTAACCCCTTCCAGGTCTTTCACCGTCACATAGGCTTCCAGCGGCGGACGGGGAAAGGCATAGCCGTCATCTTCAAAAATATTTTGCACATTCGTTACCGAAATAAATTCCGACTTGTAAAGAATCCCTGTCTTCTGGTATGAGCCGTTGCTGTAAGTATCGTTGGAAAGCACCCCCTTCCAGCCCGGCATTTTGGCCAGCATGTCGTCAAACGAACGAACGCTGGTAATTTCTTCCACACCAAACAAATCGATATCCAGATCTTTAATAATCTGTGCGACATCATTAATCGTCTCGCTTCCTGCTTTGGGGAAATTTTCAATATTCCAGGTCGCAATTTCAAAACGATCGGTCTGGCCAATCCGTTGTACCAGAACCGTTGTCGTGTCGGAAGACGAGCCGGCGTCGTCGTTGCTATCGATGACCCGTTGATTACATTGAGAAAGCGTGAGGACACCCAGAAGGAAGGCACCAAAAAGAATGTATTTTAATCCGAACTTCATTTAACAATCCTTTGTTTTTTCACAGAATTTGTAAACTACGAAATCTCAACAAAGTTCGCAAAAACTTTGGCCGGATTTTCTCCTGCTCCGATGGGGAAATTGCTCTGCCCATATCACAATTTTCACCTGCATTTCAGACATTAAAAGACCGCTTTTAACAAGGACAAAACAAAGATTGCATGCAATGCTTAAAGATAATAAATTAAGTTAGGAGAATTAAAGATGAACCACGTAATTATCTATTTATTAATAGTCTTTGGTCTAATTGGCGTATCCGTTTTCGCATTTTTAAATTACGTTATTTTTCGCGCGTTTCATTTTGAACATGTCGCCGAAAAAACGCCACCGGACAAAAAAACATTTAATTATCGGGAGAACCTCATTCCCACGGAAAACGGCAAAAAAATTCACATCTACGACCTAAACCCTGAATTTCGGGGGAAACTGACCATCGTGGCTTTGCATGGTTGGGCCAACAACGCCCTCATTTTTCTCCCCATTGCCGAAAAGCTAAAAAACAAGGCGCGCATTTTTCTGGTAAATGCCCGCAACCACGGCAAAAGCGATGAAGAAAAGATGATGACCATTCTGAAATTTGAGGCCGACTTGCGTCATGCCATTAATTATGTAAAAGAAACGGTTGGGAGCGATGCCACGATCATTGCTCTGGGGCATTCGATGGGCGCAGCTGCTTCCATCCTGACTGCCGCCGATGACGACCGGGTGGACGGTGTTGTTTCCATCAGCGCGTTCGCCGATATTCGACAAATCATGTATCAGGGGTTTCTGAGTCACCGTATGCCTGCCTGGTTCGCCCGGCTCATCATTTTTTACATCGGGCTGCGCCTTGGAAGGTCGCTGGATGAAATTTCTCCCAAATTTAGCATTCAGCGTTTTCAAAAACCGATTTTACTCATCCACGGCACGGAAGACCCTCTGGTACCGTTTGACGATCTGAAAATTTTAGAAGAAAACGCCCAACGGGCCAATGCGGAATCTTTCGCCGCACACGGGCACAACCATTCATCGTTACTCAAAGACCGGGAGGTGGCATTAAAGATAAAAGAATTTCTGGAAAAGTACTTTACCTTAGGGAACAGGTCACAATCCTAATCCCTCAAAAAGGGTAAATTCATTCAATTATGCGATCAACCAACTACAAATTTTAGGAGGAAGCTTAATGAGACGTTCTGTTATTACAGGAGTAGGACGGTACCTGCCCGAACGTGTGGTAACGAATTTCGATCTGGAAAAAATGATGGATACTTCGGACGCATGGATTCGGGAACGAACCGGAATTCAAGAACGCCGATTTGCTGATCTGGAGAACGGAGAAACCACTTCGTACATGGGCGCTCAAGCGGCCAAAAAAGCCATTGAAATGGCCGGGTTAACGCCTCAGGACATAGATTTTATCATCTTTGCCACTTTAAGCCCCGACTATTTCTTTCCCGGTTCCGGTTGTCCTTTACAGGTGCATCTGGGCATTCCCGGCATTGGAGCGATGGATATCCGTAACCAATGTACCGGGTTTGTTTACGCCCTGGCCACGGCCGACCAATTCATCAAAAGCGGAATGTACAACAATGTGCTGGTTGTAGGCTCCGAAGTGCACAGCAGCGGCTTAAACCTTTCCACGGCCGGTCGTGATGTAGCCGTTCTTTTTGGTGATGGCGCAGGCGCCGTGGTGCTTTCTGCACATGAGGCCGATGATGGCCGTGGTGTTTTGACCAGTCACCTTCATGCCGATGGCAACTATGCCCAATATCTCTGGGTCGAAAGTCCCGGCAGCCGGTATCGTCCGCATTTAACCCATGAGTTAATCGATTCCGGGAAAATTTATCCTTACATGAACGGACGTTACGTGTTCAAGCACGCCGTAACCCGTTTTCCGGAAGTCATCATGGAAGCCGTTAATGCCGCTCAGGTTAAATTGGAAGACATCGATCTGGTCATTCCGCATCAAGCCAACCAGCGCATAACCGAAGCCATGCGCATGAAGTTAGGCCTGCCGGAAGAAAAAGTTGTAAGCAACATTCACAAATATGGCAATACCACTGCCGCTTCTATTCCCATTGCCATGAGCGAAGCTCTGGAAGAAGGACGCATTAAAGAAGGCGACCTGGTGTGCATTGCCTCGTTTGGCAGTGGATTTACCTGGGCTTCTTCACTGATTCGCTGGTAAGCGGAATTTTATTTGGCACAAAATGGTTCCCATTGTAAATTGCGCCTCTGGTACAATTAAGAGAATCGGAGAGGGAATTGTCGAAAAAGCAGAATCCGGCAAACAGTGCCGCCAATACACGCTTACGTCGCCCAGAGTGGCTTAAAATAAAATGGGGTGCCAACAAAGATTTTTCCGATGTACGGGCGCTGATCAATCGCCAGAAGTTACACACGGTGTGCGAAAGCGCCCGTTGTCCTAACATCGGTGAATGCTGGAGCCGCCGAACAGCAACGTTCATGATTTTGGGGAATATTTGTACCCGCAGTTGTAAATTTTGCAACATCGAGGTCGGCAAACCCACAGAATATGATCTGGACGAACCGCGACGCGTAGCCGAAGCCGTCAAAGAATTGAATTTACGACATGCCGTTATTACCTCTGTTGCCCGCGATGATCTTTCCGATGGCGGAGCTTTCATTTTTGCCGAGACGATCCGTCTGATTCACGAATATCTGCCCGGGTGCAGCGTCGAAGTGCTCATTCCCGATTTTAAAGGCGATTTAAACGATCTGGACACCGTTCTGGAGGCCAAGCCTGAAATTCTGAATCACAATTTAGAGACCGTAAAACGGCTGCAAAAAGAGGTACGGGTGCAGGCGCGCTACGAACGATCGCTTTCGGTGCTGGAACATGCTAAAAAGCAAGGCTTTGTAACCAAGTCGGGCATTATGGTCGGTTTGGGCGAAAAATGGGACGAAATCATTGAATTGTTTCATGATTTGCGAGCCATCGATTGTGACATCCTTACCATCGGCCAATATTTGCCCCCTACCAAGATGCACTATCCCCTGGATCGTTTTTACACGCCGCAAGAATTTGCCGAGTTAAAGCGAATTGCGCTGGAGCTGGGGTTTAAGCATGTGGAGTCGGGTCCATTGGTACGCAGCTCATACCATGCCGATGAACAAGTTCCCCTGATTCGGTAAGATTAAATCCGGGAGGGCACAAAACATTCCCGCAGCTATTGCGCCACATCAAATATTAAACTAACTTAACATTTGTTAGATAAGTATTCCAAACAACAGGAGTGTTGCCATGCACGTGTTTGGGCCGGTACCTTCACGAAGATTGGGAATGAGCCTGGGCATCAATAATATTCCGCCTAAAATTTGCACCTATTCCTGCGTTTACTGCCAAATAGGACGTTCCTTAAAAGTCACTACCGAACGGCAAAGTTTTTATTCCCCCACCCTCCTGCTCGAAGAAATCCGACAAAAAATCGAGCAGGCACGTCAGCATAACGAGGCTATTGACTATTTGACCTTTGTGCCGGATGGCGAACCAACCCTTGACAAAAATCTGGAGACGCTTTTAACCCAATTGAAATCGTTGGGCTTAAAATTAGCCGTCATTAGCAATGCTTCGCTTATTTATTTGCCGGAAGTCCGGAATGCTTTGCTCAAAGCAAATTGGGTTTCGCTAAAAGTCGACACGGTATCGGAAGAAGTGTGGCATCGAATTGATCGTCCCCATCGCCAGTTACCTTTCCAGCAGATTTTGGACGGAATGGTCGCCTTTGCCGCTACATTTAACGGCACGCTGGTCACGGAAACCATGCTTGTTAAAGGAATAAATGATGCTCCGAAATTCATTGAAGAAACGGCCCAGTTCATTGCGCGTCTTTCACCGAACACGGCTTACCTGAGCATTCCAACCCGCCCTCCGGCAGAGCCCTGGGTAGAGGCACCGGATACACACCGTTTGAATCAAGCTTTTCAAAGCTTTACCCGGAACGGTCTGAACACCGAATTTTTGATTGGCTACGAGGGAAACGCATTTGCTTTTACGGGAAATGCGGAGGAGGATATTTTAAGCATTACGGCCGTGCATCCCATGCGCGAAGATGCCGTACGCGCCTTTCTGGAAAAGGCCAAAAGCGATTTTGGCATAATCGAAAAGATGGTCAAAGAGAACAAGCTCGTCCGTTCGGAATACAACGGGCACACATTTTACCTGCGGCCCCTGCGTAGTAGCGGTGGTAAAACCGTTTAAACGGTTTACCACCGCCCGGCAATCTCCGTGCCGCATTCAGGGCAACGGCCGTTTTTAAGATGATTCACAGGAACGTGGTACCAATCCCGTTCAATGAGTACTGCTCCGCAATTCGGACAAAACGTGGTTTGCCCTTCGGGATCGTGCACATTACCCACATACACAAACTTTAATCCTTGTCGCAGAGCAATCTCGCGCGCCATACGCAACGTGGAATAAGGTGTCGGCGGATAATCCAGCATCTTAAAATCGGGATGGAAGGCCGTAAAATGCAGCGGCACCGAATCTCCCAAATTTTCCAGAATCCAATCGCACATTCTGCGGATTTCATCCGCAGAATCATTCTCTCTCGGAATGAGCAAATTGGTTATTTCAAACCATACATCGGTTTCATTTTTAAGCCAAACAAGCGTATCAAGCACCGGTTGCAAATGTCCGCTGGTTAAGCGATAATAAAAGTCTTCGCTAAACGCCTTCAGATCTACATTTGCCCCGTCAATATCCTTGAACACTTCCTTGCGGGCTTCTTTATCGATGTAACCGTTGGTTACCATCACATTTTTAATACCTGCCGATCTGGCAATTTGCGCCACATCCATGACAAATTCCGCAAAAACAATCGGATCGTTGTAAGTGTACGCAATCGAGGGAGTATTGTACTTCTGCGCCAAACGCACAACTTCTTCGGGAGTTACCCGTAAAGCGTTCAGTTCATCAAGACGGGCCTTGCTCATCGTCCAGTTCTGACAATACTTGCAAGCCAGATTGCACCCCGCCGTACCAAAGCTCAAGATTCCCGTCCCGGGATAAAAATGATTGAGCGGTTTTTTTTCGATAGGATCCACGGCAAACCCCGTAGGACGCCCGTAAGCGGTAGAATAAAGTTTGCCATCCACATTTCGACGCACATAGCAAAAACCGATCTTTCCTTCCGGGATATTGCAATATCTGGGACAAAGCGTGCAAACCACCCGATTGTTCTTTTCCGGGTGCCACCATTTTGCAGGGAATAACGCGTCATTCGCCTCCATATCTCCGTCCTCCGTTTTTCCGGTTTAACTATTTTGCAAAAAAAAATATCCATTTGCAAAAATGATTTCAGATGAGCGGAATTGCGTCACTTTTGCCAGAAAAAATTCAATATCAAAACTTCCCTGCCGAACACTAAAAAAGGAATAAAACAATAACGTGGTTCGTGATGAAGGATCAGAAAAGAATGGAAGATATCATTCAAGGCTATGAAGATTTGTTAGAAAGCTTGCGTACTCGCTTGAGTATTTTAAATACGTCTGTCTTTTTATTGGAAGAAACCCTGGAAACCGATCGCGACAAACGCAACGAATACATCAATCGCATCAACAGGGAATTAGAACGTATCAGAGACCTGATCATTTACGTACCAGAGACTCTGAGAGGTAATTAAATGGAACAGGCCGCAACTCAAATAAAGCAACCGGATGTAGGTTCGGGAGCTCCGAAAAATCAGCCATACAAAATCTTAATTATTGAAGACGAGCCAGAAGTTCGAGAAAGCTATGTCGATATGTTCGAATTTCTGGGCTACCAGATCGATACGGCTGAGAACGGCATGGACGGCCTGAATAAATTAAAAAAGCAAACCTACCATATTGTGTTTACCGATTTGAATATGCCTGTAATGGATGGCTTACAAACACTGCGCATCATCAAAAAGAACTACCCAGACACCGAAGTTATCGTGATTACCGGTTTCGCTACCATAGAAAACGCCATTAAGGCAATGAAACAGGGCGCCTTTGATTACATTACCAAACCTGTCTCATTCGAGCATGTGCGCATTGTACTTAACCGCTGCATTCAAAGCATCAATGCGAAACAGGAAAACAAAGAACTACGCGATTTAAACGAAGAGCTGCGAAAGCTCAATGAGATGAAGAACAAATTCATCACCATTACCAATCACGAACTAAGAACACCCATCGCAGTTCTTAAAGGCTATATCGATTTGGTAGAAATGGAAATCGACGAAAATGCAACGGAAACGCTAAAAGAATACATTCAAATCATCAAATCGACCATTAACGAAATGGCGGATATGATCGAAAATATGCACGATTTGTCCATCCTCTCGCACTACACGGGACATCTGGATAAAAAAGCGGTTAAGATTAACAATCTGGTTGCGTATGTGTACAAAAAGAAAAAAGACATTTTTGCTTTGCGGAATATTCAATTCAAATACCGGCTGGATGAACACGACCCGGTAGCGATGATCGATCCGCACAAAATGGAGAAGGCTCTTTCGGAGTTAGCCCAGAACGCTCTGAAATACACCAAAGAAGGTGGTAAAGTTTTAATGCGGGTTAAATACGACAAAGTAAAAAATCAGATTTACATTTCTGTTGCTGACACCGGTATCGGTATCCCCCATGACAAAATCAACGATATTTTTGAGCCCTTTTATGAAGTCCAGAACGAAATGCATCACTTTACCTCCAAAACGGAATTTATGGGCGGAGGTATCGGAGTAGGGTTGCCAATGGTTAAAGAAATTGTAGAAGCTCACGGCGGGGAATTAATTGTGGAAAGCGCACCCGGCAAGGGCAGCATCTTTACGATTATTTTAGCCGGACGGACAAATTTCCCGCGAAGAAAATAAAAGCTTTTTCTCCACGTTCTCCACGCACGCCCCCCTAAAAAAAAGTCCCTTTTAAAGGGACTTTTTTATTTCTCTTGTTTAAAAAGAAGTCAATTCTTTAAAGGCTTTCACCCGCTCTTCAATTTCTTCCATCGTTATCGTCTTTAGACGATTAAAGCTAAAATCTTCCACATTAAATGAAGCGATGGTGCTGCCGTAAATTACTGCTTTTTTTAGCGTGGCGAAATCTGTTTTATCCGCCTTGGCAATATAGCCCATAAAGCCCCCGGCAAAGCTATCTCCTGCCCCCGTGGGATCGACCACCTTCTCTAACGGAAAAGCCGGAGCAAAGAAAAAATGTCCGTTGTGGTAGAGCATCGCCCCGTGCTCTCCCTTTTTGACGATGGCACTTTTGGGGCCGTATTCCAAAATTCGCTTGGTCGCCTTGATCAAATTTGCTTCCGAAGTAATTTCGCGTGCCTCTTCATCGTTTAGGATAATGATATCACACCGCTTCAGTACTTTCTCCAATTCGCTTCGTTTGCCGCTAATCCAGAAATTCATTGTATCTAAAACGACTAATTTCGGTTTTTCGATCTGGTCCAGAACTTGCAATTGCAATTCGGGATCGATATTGGCCAAAAAAACATATTCGCTATGGCGATAATGTTCAGGGATTCGGGGCTGAAAGCGTTCGAAAACATTTAAATAGGTAAACAAAGTTTCACGCTTGTTCATATCTTCGTAATAGCGCCCGCCCCAGCGGAAGGTTTTACCGCTTTCCATGTACAGCCCCTCCAGATCGACCCCGCGTTTTTTTAAGAAAGAAATTTTTGACGCATCAAAGTCGGAACCAACTACCCCAACGACATTTACAGGGCCGAACAGGCTGGCAGCTGCACTAAAATAAAGGGCCGATCCGCCTAATGAATCTTCTACTTTGCCGAAGGGTGTTTCGACAGTATCGTAAGCAATCGATCCAACTACTAACAAACTCATGGCACATTCCTTTGCAAGTTACATGTGATCCGGTGCAGAAATTCCCAACAGCCCCAGGCCATTAGCCAGGACATGGCGTGTGGCATCAATTAACGCCAGCCGCGCTTGGCTAAGGGGCACATTGTCACTAATAACTCTGCGTTCCGTGTAAAATTTGTGAAAAAGCGTCGCCAGGTCGAATAAATAATTGGCCAGACGGTGGGTTTCAAAATCCTGGGCACAGGCCTGCACCAACTGCGGAAAACGAATAAGATGTTTGATCAAATTCAATTCTTCCGTAGTTGAGAGCAATGAGAGTTCGGGAGAAGTATTCAGGTCGATCTCTTTCTCCCGGGCTAATTTCAAAATGCTGCAAATGCGTGCATGGGCATATTGAATGTAAAATACGGGATTCTCATCCGACTGTTTCTTGGCCAAAGTCAAATCGAAATTGAGATGGGAGCTCATGCTGCGCATCAAAAAGAAATAGCGGGTTACGTCGCTGCCCACCTCATCCAGCAGTTCATCGAGTGTAACGAAATTTGCCCGTCGGGTGGACATTTTGACCACTTCATCACCTTCATAGAGGGTAACAAATTGATGAATGAGCACTTTTACACGGTCGGCATCGTAGCCCAACGCTTTAACCGCGGCCAAAACATCCGGGTAGGTAGCAATATGGTCTGCCCCGAAGACATCGATAATTAAATCGAAACCGCGTTTAATTTTTTCCACGTGATAAGCCATGTCGGGCAAACGGTAAGTAGGTTCCCCCGTACTCTTAATAATCACGCGGTCTTTTTCGAAGCCTAATTTGCTGGTCAGGAACCAGACGGCGCCGTCACGTTCGGCCACCAGGCCTTTTTTGCGCAACCCTTCCACAACTTGATCGATCTTGCCTTCATCGTACAATGAACGTTCATTGTAAAACACATCAAACTCAAAGCCCAGGCGTTTAATCGTATGCTTAATATCATCGAAAATAATCTGTTCCGCCCGGTCTTTAAAATAGGTAATGTCTGTTTCATCTTTTAAGGCATCGCCCTTTTCTTCGTAAATACTGCGGGCAATATCGATGATGTAGGTTCCCTGATAATATTCTTCCGGAAAATCGATCTTTTCTCCGCACAATTCCAGATAGCGCAAACGGACCGATTCGCCCAAGATGCGCATCTGGCGTCCGGCATTATTGAAGTAATATTCCCGGGTTACATCATATCCGACAGCTTCCAGAAGTCGCGCTACTGTATCGCCATAAACAGCACCACGTCCATGTCCAATGGTTAAAGGCCCCGTAGGATTGGCGCTTACAAATTCTACGTTGGCTTTTTTGCCGGCACCCAGGGTGCTTTTGCCATACTCTTCCTTTTTCTGAAGAATTTCGGCAAGCTGGGCATAAATGTTTGCCGCCGCCGCAAAAAAATTAACAAATCCCGGGCCTGCAATCTCAATTTTGCGAACGAATTGGCTGTCTTCTCCTACAAACGCTTTGATTTCTTCTGCAATTTGTCGGGGATTTTTCTTTAAATGCCGGGCTAATTGCAATGCGAGATTGGTGGCAAAATCTCCGAATTTTTCTTCTTTGGGTTTTTCGATCTGAACTTCAATGCCTTCTATCCCGCGTTCTTTTAAAAACTCTTGTAGCTTTTGATGAATGTATTCTTGTGTTGTCATGCTTCTTCTTCCGTGATTAACTCCATTTTTGCATCGGCAAAAAGTCGTTCGATGCCGTAAAACTCTCTTGCTTCATGATTAAAAATATGGACGACCACATCCACATAATCTAATAGCACCCAACGCTGGTGCTCGTACCCTTCTTTCCCAAAGGGCTTAATGCCTTCTTTTAAGAGCTCATCTTCTAAATGATCGACAATTGCCTTGATCTGCAGGCCGGATTCTCCGGTGGCAATGACAAAATAATCGGCATAGTCGGTTAAGCCCTTTATGTCAACAAGAGCGATTTGTTTTCCCTTTTTTTCTTGAATGAGTTCGATGATGCGTTTGGCCAGTTCCTGTGATGTCATTTCTATTTCCTTTTGAAGATGTTCAATGATTTGTAGTCTTTCCCAATAATAATGGTAATGTCTGCCACGGGATTTGGATTGGAAAAATATTGAATCTGTTTTTTGGAAATCCCTAAAATTTTGGCTAACTCTTTTGTTTTTTTACGGGATTTCTCCGTATTGATTTGATCGATTATTTTAGTTTTTTTTACATTAAAATAACGTTTGCCAGCTTTTAAATAGTTGCCGGTATTTACGACATCGTATTTGCGTGCAATAAGCTTTTCGGCTAATGTTTTGGCAACTCCGGATTCGCCACAGCCGTTTAAAATTTCTACCTGCGTCGCTCGCATATAGATTTCTTTAGAGGTGCTTTCGCGCGGAACCGATTCATCGGTTTGAGCGGGCGGCTCCGGAGCCGGTTTGGTGTTTACCGGCAGCGCCGGTTGATTTTGTCCGCTTTGCGCTGCCGGGAGCTGCGTATTACTGGTTTTGGTAAAATGTAGGGATGGCAGCTTTTGCTGTATGACAGGAAACAGATATTTGTAACCGGCATATGCAATTATTGCCAGAAACGCTAAAACAGCTAACGTTTTAAAGAAACTTCCCACTCGCCCTGAAGTTTCGGGAATTGGACGATGCAGTGACTCTGTTGGTTTCCTTTTTTTTCGTTGAATGGTTTGGGTGTTTGCTCTTCTTCGATGTCTCAAATTTTCCATTTCCCTTTAGTTTTGTGCAAGTTACGTTTTCAGGCGAACGTGGGCAAATTTAAACAAATTGGTCTTTGATTTCTACTATATTTTCACAAAATAAGCCTATGACTTGTTATTTTGAAGCAAAAAACGGAGAGCGGGGTCGCTACCCCGCTCTCCGTCAAATTGTCCGGCATAAATCTATTACCGTTTTAATGGGTATCATTTGAATGATTCGTGGGGAAACGCTCATCTAAAAATGGAGTATACAAGCCATAACCGTAGCCATTTCCATATCCATAACCAAAAGGTGACGATTCTATGCGCAACATTAAATGTGCATTGTCATTTAAACGATAATTTAATTGGGCACTCCCAAAAAACTGTGGTTTGTTTAAATAAAAATCTTTTCCAAATGTGTTGTAAGGAGATGACATAATCCCCAGATTGGCCTGCAAATTTAATTTGTCAGAAAATTGGTAATTGATCGTATTCATGTAGCTGCTTAACATTAAACTTTGGCCAAAAAAATTCCCGAATGACATGGACACCGTGTGATGCATCTGAAACTTTTCAGGATTGAGCAAACCACCCATTATATTTCCCATAGGATTATTGAGAATATTGGAAATGTTTGGCTTAGTCGGTTGATTCTGAAATTGGGGAAAAGCACTTTGAGTGAAGACAAGAGTAAACAATATCACGATCGATAAAATAACACCGCGTTTCATCGCAAGGCCTTTCCATCTTTATACTTCATTACGGTTTAAAATATAACGGCTTTTTGTGCAATTTTCAAATTCTTAAATTCCAAAAAGGTGAATTTGTTCCGGAAAGTTTCGACTGATTGCAATCAGTCGAAACCGGCTGTCCGGCGGACTGATCGCAATCAGTCCGCCTTCAAAATCGTATTATCAATTAGTCGTGTCTGGCCGAAATAAACCGCCAGTGCCACCAGCACATCTCTTTCACCCAACATCGGTCTATTCAACAGGTGCGCATCCACAAACTCTATGTAATCAATTTCTCCCGATGACTCATTTTCAATAAGCGTACGCATCTTCTGCTTTATATCATCTACGTCCCGGTTGCCTGCGGCATATTCATCCTGCGCCAGCTGCAAGCTGCGAAAAAGCACAGTCGCCTCCTTTCGCTGCCGCGGGGTTAAATACTTATTCCGTGAACTCATCGCCAGCCCGTCCGTCTCCCGAATAATCGGCGCAACCACAATTTCCACCGGAAAATTCAAATCCTCCACCATACGTTTGATAACAATCGCCTGCTGGGCATCTTTTTGACCAAATACCGCTACATCCGGTTGTACAATATTAAAAAGTTTACCAACGATGGTCGTCACCCCACGAAAATGTCCGGGACGCGACTTCCCACACAAAACATTCGTCAGTTCTTCGGTAACAATATAAGTTTTGTGTTCCGGCAAATACATCTCATCATTCGAAGGATAAAAAACCGCATCCACCCTTTCCTGCCGACACAAAGCTTCATCCCGTTCAAAATCCCTGGGATATTTATCGAAATCCTCATTCGGCCCGAATTGCGTGGGATTGACATAAATACTCACCACCAGCACATCGGCATGTTTATGTGCCACGCGCATAAGACTCAGGTGACCTTCATGCAAATAGCCCATCGTTGGCACAAAGCCAATGCGTTTCCCTTGCTTGCGCATTTCCGTGCTAAAAGCACGCATTTCAGAAATGGTTCTAATAACTTTCATCGTCCGTAGGAAACTTTCTTTCTTTAACATCATGTATATAATCCGCAAAAGCATTCGCCATTGCCCGACCCAATTCGGCATAGCGACGTACAAATTTCGGTTTAAATTTCTGATACAGACCTAACATATCGTGACTAACCAGCACCTGACCATCACAATATTTGCCCGCCCCGATGCCAATCGTAGGAATCCGCAGACTTTCGGAGATTTCTTTAGCCAGTAAAGTAGGTACCTTTTCCAGCACCAGACAAAATACCCCAGCTTCTTGCAAGAGTTGCGCTTCTCGTTTTATTTGCACTGCGGCATCATTCTCTTTGCCGCGTACGCCGTACCCTCCCAATTGATGGATGGATTGTGGCGTCAGTCCCAGATGCCCCATTACCGGAATGCCAATCTCCACAAGACGTTGAATAATGGGCACAACCGCTTTCCCGCCTTCCAGCTTTACGGCCTCTGCACCGCCCTCCTGCAAAAAACGTCCGGCATTTCGAACGGCCTCCTCCACACTAATCTGATACGAAAGGAAAGGCATATCCGCCACCAACAACGCACGTTTCACTCCGCGATGAACCGCTTTAACATAGTGCAGCATCTCATCCATCGTCACAGATAACGTGTTCTCATGACCAGACATCACCATGCCTCCCGAGTCACCGACAAGAATGATATCGATCCCACTCTCATCCAAAATTTCAGCCATTAAAGTATCGTAGGCAGTAAGCATGGCAATGGGTTCACCCTGTTTCTTCATATTAATGATGGTAGGTACGGTCACCTTTTTATTCGCTTTTTGCACAGACATATTTTATTCCCACATTAAATTTACTTGCGCCAATCTTTCCACATCCAAAAGGCCAGCGCAAAGTTAAATGAAGAAACCATCGGGAGCAAGCATTTGGAAAGATTTTTTTCAAAAAGCAGCGGCCAAAAAGAAGGGTTATCCGGCTCGTTTAAAAGATTCGATAATACCACCGCCCAGTACTTTTTCACCATCGTAAAACACAACCGATTGACCGGGTGTAACCGCTTTTTGCGGCGCATCAAAAACAACCCGCACCTTTCCGTCGGGTAAAGAATAAATGGTGGCCGGGGCTGCAGGAGACTTGTAACGAATTTTTACTTCGGCTCGCACCCCCTCATTTGCATCGGCGATGCTCACAAAATTGACCGATTTAGCAATCAATTCAGAAGAATACAAGTGTTTCTCTTCGCCGATCACCACCCGATTATGTTTGGCATCAATCTCCACAACGTACATGGGCCTGCCAAATCCTTTTCCCAGGCCGCGGCGTTGTCCAATAGTAAAAAACGGATATCCCCGGTGCGTGCCGACCACTTCGCCGTCCACGGTTACCAGTTCTCCCCCGCGAACCTGTTCTTCCAGACCATCCACTGCCTCGGTTAAAAAGCGTCGATAGTCATTATCCGGGACAAAACAAATCTCCATGCTTTCTTTTTTACGCGCCACCTTCAAGCCAAACTGCTCGGCTAATTCTCGCACCTCAGGTTTGGTTAACTCACCCAGCGGGAACAGCGTTCGCGCCAGGCTCTCCTGTTTAATACCCCAAAGTGCGTACGACTGATCCTTCGCCTTGTACACACCCTGATACAACTCATAGCGATCGGTTTGAGGATTGTAACGCACGCGCGCGTAATGCCCGGTGGCAATATAATCGGCACCCAGTTCCCGTGCCCGGGCGATCAGAGTTTGCCATTTAATCTTGGCATTGCACAACACACAAGGGTTGGGCGTGTGACCCGCCAGATATTCCGCAATAAAATCATCCACCACACTTTCGTGGAATTCCCGGCTGAAATTGAGCACATAATGGGGAATGCCCAATTTGGCGCAAACAAAACGCGCGTCGTTAATCGAATCCAGCGAACAACATCCGCTTTCGTTGTTCACATTTCCGCCGGCGATGGAAAAATCCCACAATTTCATGGTGATGCCAATCAGATTGTAGCCCTGCTCTTTAAGCAAAAGCGCGGCAACCGAACTATCCACGCCTCCGCTCATGGCCACCACAACAGTTGTGGATTTTTTATCTATGGTCATAAAAGGAATTACTCCGTAGAATGATCAGGTAGTTTTTTAACAATAACAACTTCGCTGCCCTGAGGCGTAATATTGAATTCGATGTCATCCACCAATTGTTTTACTAAAAACAATCCGCGGCCGTTCACTTCGTAAATATTTTCCGGAGCCAATGGGTCTCGCAATTTTCCGGGTTCAAAACCTTCTCCTTCGTCCTGAACGGAAATGCGCAACGCATTGTCGGCCACCCGAAAAATGATGGTAATCTTTTTGCTTTCGTCATCCTTATTGCCGTGATGCAGTGCATTATTGAAAAGCTCTGTTACGGCAATGGAAAGATCGTCTCGTACCGATTCTTCAAAGGCCAGTTCGTCGGTAATTTCCGAAGTGATTGCCTCGATTTCCGCCAGATATTTAATATGACTGGGAAATGTAACCCGATATTCCCCGTTTTTCAGTAGTCCCATACAATTTCTCCGTTATGAAAAAATCAATTTAGAAAGGGTAAAGAAGGATGTCAAAAGATTTTATGACGGGAAGTCCGTTTCTGAATCAATTGCTGTAAATTTCGTCGTTTTCACTGGTTTTTTAGTCGAAATTCGACGATACAACTTGAAATCCCGAAATTATTGTTTAAATTCCTTTTCGGAAAGAGTAGAACGGTTTTTTCTTTTTCGATAGTGCATCTTCTTTTTTCCGGTTTCTTGTGTTTTCTTTTCATCTTCTCCTAATTGAATCTTTTTCGGCAATGGGTTTCCCCGGAGGCTGACAAAACGATTCGATTTAGACGGTTTAATGGAATTCCCCTAAACAGCATTCTTAAAGAGCACCTAACACGGATGGCCCTGGAATGCCTGTTTTCTCCCTGATTTTCCACAGGCATTATTTCCTTAAAACTTCTCCCCGGAACAGGAACTAACTCACGGATCTTTGCGGTTCGGAGGCATTTTTAACGAATATTTTTCAGGAGAGACCATGAAAACATTTCGAATCGTTTTGTTTGTTGTTTTGGGATTTTTTTTCCTCCTTTTTCTGCTGAAAGATCGAATTGTGGTACACTTGTTTTATTCATCCCAAAATTCCGATGCTAACGTAAAAAAAGTTCCTCTGCCCGCACTAAACCCGCAATTGGAGAACGCCCTAACCGCCTATCTGCAAACCCATTTCCGAACTCCCGAAGAATATGTAATCGACAAATTTCGAAATCACGATGTCGTTTTTCTGGGCGAGATGCACCGCGCCCGCCACGATCCGGAGCTGGTGCAGCGGCTTATTCCCCTGCTCTATCGCCACGGCATTTACAATTTGGGCATGGAGTTCGCCTGTCACCGCGACCAGCCGCTGATCGATTCCCTGCTCAATGCCCCGGAGTACGACCCAAAAGCGGTCAACCGGGTGCTGTTTAATTTTTTGGTCACCTGGAGCTACAGGGAATATGCCGATATTTTCAAAGCAGCCTGGCAACTGAACCGCAGCCTGCCCGATTCGGCGCGCCGCTTCCGCATTGTTGGGCTCAATTCCTTTACCGATTGGAGCTACGTCAACAAGCCGGAAGACCTTAAAAATCCGGCCATCCACGCCAAGGTTTTTCCGGAAGGCAACGGCGATGAAGTGATGGCCCGCACGGTTTTGCGGGAAATTGTAGCCCAAAATGAGAAAGCGCTGATCTATTGCGGCCTGCATCACGCCTTTACGCGCTACCACCAGCCCATCATCAACGAACGCACAAAACGATTCTCCACGTTCCTCAAAAACCGCATGGGCAATATCGTGTACCGGGCCATCGGCGATCGTGCCTTCACCATCTCCCTGCATCAGCCTTGGATCAGTGCGCAGGGTTGGTCCGCGCCGGAGGTGTACGCTGCGGACGGGGTGATCGACGCCTTAATGCACCGTCTGGGAGCAAAGTTTTATCCGGTGGGCTTTGACACCCGCGGCACACCCTTCGGCAAACTGACCGGCAAAACCAGCCTTTACCATTACGGCTACGAAAATTTTACTCTGGCCGATTTTTGCGACGGTTACATTTTTATCAAACCCCTGTCGCAGTACCAGAGCGTGCACCACATTCACGGCTTTATCAATGCCGCCAATGTAGAACTGGCAAGGCGACGCCTGAGCAACCTGCAGCGTAAAAACAGCTTTGTGTGGCACGTCATCAGTCCGGCCACGGTAGACACCCTGTTTTACGGAGGGCCTGTTGTGGAATGGATTTGCCAGCGATTTTATTAATATACACGTGCCCTTTC
>CAYXUS010000163.1:0-4747 GCA_964468415.1 uncultured Caldithrix sp. | reverse complement strand
AGTGGCCGCCTGGCGCCTCGATACAGCTCCGCTGGCGCGGAGCCACTCGGCAACCGGCGGTTTTCCTCCTTTTTCCTTTTTCATTTTTCATTTTTCATCTCGTTCTGTGCAGATCAGTGGCCGGGAAAGTTGAATGGTTGATTGGTTGAATTGTTGAATGGGGCTTTTGGTGCTTCTTCGGTGGGGTTCAGTGGCCGGGGAAAGGGTTAAGGGTGTAAGGGTGAAGGGGAAGCATGCCATCGCCGACAATTCGTAATTCGTAATTTTTAATTTTCCTCTGCCGCGATGCCGGCTTACTTCCCCTTTATCACCAACCTTCCGACTCAATAGCAAAAGCCGGAGCGCGTTACCATTCGCCCGCTATGACCATCAGCTTTAGCGTCTTGCTCTTCTTCAATTCCGGCATTTCGACGCGAATGACGTACAACCCGCTGGCAACGGGCAATCCGTTTTTATTCCTCAGATTCCAGCGAAAAAACTGACTGTCGTCGTTCTTTTCCAACCGGCACACTTGAACGCCACCCAAAGTAAAAACGCGAATCACCGCATGTCGCGGCAAATGATTAAAAGTAACAAAATGCGTAAAGCGATCCGGTTCCATTTGGGAAGCAACGTAATAGGGATTCGGAAACACACTGATTTTTTCCACATCTTTTTTGGCCAGGGCCAAATCACCGCTAATTCTGCCCGGAGCCGTAAAGTAGAACTTCGTCTCGCCCGACGGACCTTTCCGCGTAATAAAGCGAATAATCGTGCCGGTTTCGGGCAAGGCTTTGTGACCGACAAAATCGCAAATGATAATACGGGCCAGTACCTCCTTGCTGTGTTCCCACCACAGACGGGTTAACGTACCGCCGGTAACATCATTGTAAAAGGCTTTGTACGAACCCAGGCTATCGACGGGGACGCGGGCATCGATCCAATCCGTTGCCGGAAAGCCGAATGCAGGATCGGTGTAGCCAAAGTCAAAACTTCCCACTGTGGCGCCTCCGGAGTAGCCCCCGGTCAGGCACCGCACATCGTCGGAAGTATCATCATAAGTGCCAATACCCACATCCCACATTTCGAACGATACGGTGTCCACTGCATCTCCCTCGTACCACCAGCAGTAAATACCTCCGGCATCGGTAAAGCGCAACTCAAAATCATGACCGCTGGCATTGGCAATACTGCGCTCAATGCGCGCCAACCCGCCATCGTCTCCGCCTGCACTAATGTAATATCTATTCGGATCGGAAGGAGCGCTTAAGCTGTGCCAGACGCTGTTGCCCTTAAACGGGGCCCCCGCATCATCCCATTGGTCTTCAGGCAGCGGCCCATTTCCATTGGCCACTTCTACAATGGCTTTGAGCCCGGGATCATTTTGATACACAATAATTTCCATTCCGTCCACCACCGGCGCTCCCACGTTCCCCAATTTTGAGGAATCCGTAATAACGGGAACTTCTTGCCCGGTCAGAATCACCTGGTTCGTGGTTACGTCTTTCACATTCCAAACATAGGCACCAAACGTCTCCGAAGTAGTGTCCCGGTCAATCGTAAAAAATATCTCGTAATCATGCCCGGTCAATTCCGCGGGATCAACAACCTTGACCACACATTTCACATCCCCCCCTTTCTCTTCCCGAACGCTTATCGGCTGTTGGGGTTGCGCTTCATAGCGATCCCCGGGTTTGGGGCCCTGCACGGTAACGGCCATAATCCGTGCCGAAGATTCAATACTGGGATATCTTTCCGAAAAAGCGCTGTAATTGTAAGCCGTCACGGCAAAATAATAGGTAGAGCCTCGGTACAACGGTCGGTTTTTAATGGAGTCCCAGTCCACCACAAAAAAATGGCGGATCCCGGAATCGGTACCAATTTGTAACGGAGCATAAATAAGGCGATGAAATTTGGACGAATACATCCAACCATAAATTTCTTTTATTCCGTCAATTCGATCAAATGTTGCCAGGCGCTTAACTCCGTCATCAGTCAGTTTGCTATCGGCCGAGGGCAATTGATACACCGTGTAACCTTCGAACGTATAAACGCCGTGTTTTTCACCTTCTGTCTCCCTGATGCGCTGCTGATCAAAGCCCCAATTTAGCACAATTTTGTCATCCAGAGGGGTCGCCCGGACTAACGGCGGCTTGGGTGGTTTGGGCATACTGGTAAATAATTGCCGATACAGTTGTTTAACCAGATAGTCCGTTTTCCAGGCCTCTTGGAGCGAATTCAAATGGTCTTTTCCCAACCCTCCGATAATGGCTACAATCATTTCCTGCTTATCGCCCGGCTGCAAAGTAAACGGTCCGGAATTCAAGTACATCCTTCGATCGCCCGGCGCCAAATTTCCGCCCCGCCCGTCAATATCTCCCGCCTGGGCATAGGGATCGGTAACCGGATTGCCGGACAACGGGAATTTGGTTATTTGGCCTTTTTTCGGCCCGCTGAGAAATACCTGGGGAAGGGGATTTTTCAAATCATTTGTTCCGACAAAACCGTTCATTCTATTGTACCATTTTAAGGTAAAGTCGATGGTACCTAACGGAGGATCACCAACAACTCCACCGGCAGAAAAAAAGCCAAAAGAGGTCATGGGCAAATTCTTGTAACCGTAAACGCGCTGAAAATTAAAAACGGCCGTATCCTGCGGATTATCGCTTTTTACCATCGGCCCCTGCAACAAGTCATAAACCACGGCAGCAGGTTTTAGTCCGCACTTTAAAAATTCTTCATCTTTGTCCGAAGAATTGTACGCAAAACCGATATTTGATGTTGAATCACAACCGACCAAGTCGTCGTCATAGTCGCCTAAATCCGGATCGCTGAAAATCGAGACAAACATGGAATCGAGCTGATAGCCCGATTTATTGAAAATTTCTATCCGTTTAAAAACAACGCTTCCTAACGGATTAAAAGCGCCTTTGTAGGTCCAAAGGGTAAAATGCACTTCCAGACCAATGGGTAAAGAACCGGAGAGATAAAGGACCTTTTTCTTGCACAGGTCATTCACAGCCATCCAAATCACCTGATCGGCATCGGCAATTCCGGGATAGTCGCCTTTTGTTTCATCCGGGTAGCCCAGAGAATCCGGTACGGGATCGTACACGCCGTTGCCGTTCACATCCACATACGGCGCGCCCAAATCGACCGGCCAATCTTTCCAATCGGTTTTGTATTGTTCTTGAACGGCCTTCATCATTTCCTCGGTGACCAGATCGGGAGATACGTTGTACAAATAGCCCGCATCGCTGCGCAACTGATCTTTTGTTAAATCGCGCCAATCCGCCCGAATGCGGTACAAGCGCACGCGTTGATCATTTACATCGGCGGGGCTGCCATCGCTGTTAATCCACCCCGGGGAGGTTCCTACACGATATTGAATACCCCCGACCCGCGGCGTATCGCTAAGCGCCACACCGGTGGCCGGATCTCGCAAATACGCACCCCAAAGAATGCCATCCGTATAAAGAACGGATACTTTTCCTTTGGGAAAATACCCGCCACCGCCACCGGAATAAGGATCGTGGGCATCCTTTCCTTCGTAATTTGCCCAAAAGCCCCAATTCCCGACATCAAGTAATGTCTGGGTAACTTGACCGTTTACGGAAATCGGCCTTGCGATTTCAGCCGATCTTTTGCCTTTACACCAAAGCGACGAAATCATCAAAGCGGACAAAAGACAGGCCAGCATAAACTTCCGATGCCTGGACATAACGTACCTCCAAACTTTTTACATAAACTGAGGCCCAAAAAGCGATTGCCTAAAAGCCTACATGCAGCGTGAACATGTTGCTGGCATCGAAGTACTGCACATTTCTCCAAGCGTAGTCAATACCAATGTTCGTGTTACCCAGCTTGTACTGCAAACCCGCGCCAAGAGAAAAGGAGTAAACAACATCTTCCGAAGGCGTGTTCACCATGTACAAATAGCCGCCGCGCAACATGATGAAATTCTTGTAATTGTATTCCATTCCAAATCGAAACTCATCATTCTGCACGTTGTTGTTGCGGAATACACCGGAGAGAATCAAACTGTTGTCAGCCATGATCTTGTAATCATAACTCAACCCCAGCTCCATGCTCGTCGGCAATTCATCGCTCGATGCACCGCGACGAACAAATTCCTGACGACCGTCAATCGTCGTCTGCGTCATCAAACCCGTACCATGATACTGCATGTTCGAGCCGATGTTCTTGGCCACTACCGCAAACGAGACGCCTTCGATCCCCGCCAGATTCTTGTACTGCAAACCAATGTCAAAGGCAAGGGCCGTCGCACTTACTCGCGGAGCCGACTCGTAGATCATCTTCGTCGTGATACCAACATTAATCGTGCTGGTCAGCTTGTTCGAATAGGTCAACCCCAGCGTGCTGAAGGTCGGAGAAAAAGTACGGCCCGAACTGCCGTCCATATCCTCGATGGTCGTAAAGGGAATATCGCCAAAATCAAAGGCTTTAATGCTAAAGCCGATGTGACCGAATTTCCCCATGCTGGCGCCAATGGCCAGATAGTTCACCCGGATATCTCCGAAAATGTTCGTCGTCGAAAACATTCCCGCGGCTTTCATCGTCATGTTCGACAAACCCGCAGGGTTCCAGTAAATTGCGTCCGGTCCTTTGGTAAACACGATGTCAGAACCTGCCATGGCAAGATCTCTGGCACCGACCGGAACGAGAACTTGTGTTCCTGCTGCCGTACCAATCCTGTCTGCATCACCAGCGTAAACAGGCAGTGATGCAAGGAAGAGCACCAGCAAAA
>CAYXUS010000162.1:0-2205 GCA_964468415.1 uncultured Caldithrix sp. | reverse complement strand
CCGCGCCTCGATACGGCTCCGCTTACGCGGAGCCACTCGGCGACCGGCTGCCCGGGAAGAAGAAACCCTTCTTGCCTCCCGCCGAAGTACCCGGCCACGGTTTACCGGCATTGGGTCACCGGCGGGGCTACCCGCTCAATTTTCGGGGATCAGCGCATGCAGCAGTTCCGGGCGCCACTGGTTGGTGTTCGGATCGTACGCGCCAAAGCCCGAACAAAATTCCCAGTAAGCCCAGCTAAAGCCGCGCCTTTCCGCCTCCCGTGCCACAAAGCTTGTCCAGCGCACACGGGAATCCATATCCGCTTTGCCGTACGCGCCGAATTCCCCCAAAAACACAGGAATGTGGTGTCGCTCGGCCCATGTTTGCACACGATCGAAAGCGCTGCGGATCGTCTGCTTTTCTGCTGCACTACCCTCCCAGGTCGTTCCCAGCCAGGCGTCGCTCCCCTCCACCCACTCCGCGCCCTGATGCGTAAAATGAAACGGTTCGTAATAATGAAAGGTAAAAATCAACAGCGAATCATCCGGCAATTGCAAATCGTCCAGGGAGCTCAGCCCGCCCCAATTGGCCGTTCCGATAATGACCACCCGTTGGGCATTGCTACGGCGAATGACCTTTAGCGCCGTATCGGCCAGAACATTCCACAATTGCGCGTTCAATTGACCGTGCGGTTCGTTTAAAATCTCGAACAGCAGACGCGAAGGAAATTTTTGAAAGTGGCTGGCAATTTGCCGCCAAAGAGCTAAAAATCGTTCCTTTTCTTGCTGCGGATTTTGGTACAGGGCTTCGTAATGATGCACGTTAATAATGGCGGTCAAATCATTTCGCAGAGCCTGATTTACCGCCCAATCCACCCGATCGAAAAATCGCGGATCAATCGTGTAGGGACTTACGCTTTGCGCATGCGCCGACCAGCGAATAGGAATGCGTACCGATTGAAATCCCGCCTTTTTGATCTCCCGGAAATAGCTTTCCTGCAATACCACACCCCAGTCCCCTTCGTTGGGAGCTTCCAGAGCATTGCCCAAATTGATGCCCCGGCCAATCAAAACATTGGTTTGCGCACTGCCGGGCCAGGCTTCGGACTCACTTTGCTCTTTTTGCTGCGTGGGATTGGCGCAGGCAGAAAGCGAGACGGTCAGCAACACCAAAACAAACAAGCGAACAAACACGTTTTTTCCGATCCGTTTCATCGTAGCAATTCAAAGGTTTTGCTCAGCGGACCGACGTGCACCGTAAACGTACCCGCTTCAACCGTCCACCGATTGTCCTGATTGACAAAGGCCAAATCTTGCGGGCTCAACGTAAATTCCACCGTCCGCGATTCTCCCGGTTGCAGCGAAATTTTGCGGAAGCCTTTCAAACGGCGTACCGGCGGCGTTACCGAACGCACCAAATCGCTTACGTACAAAAGCACCGCCTCTTTGCCGGGCCTTTTGCCGCTGTTGGTAACGGTCACCCGCACCTTTAGCGGCGTGTTCATTTTGAGTTTTTCCGCGCTCAGTTGCAAATTATCGTACGAAAAGTGCGTGTAGCTTAAACCGTAGCCAAAAGGCCACTGCGGATGGTAGCGGTTCACATCGTACGCTTCACTGTATTTGTAATCGTAACACATCAAATCGTTTACGTAACGGGGATAGGTGATCGGTAACTTTCCGGAAGGATTCACCTTGCCCGTCAAAATTTCGGCCAATGCCACGGAACCTTGCGGCCCGGGTAAATAGGCCATTAAAATGGCCTGCGCTTTGTCCGCAATGGGACGAATGACCCGCGGTCTCCCTTCTAACAACACCAAAACCACGGGTTTGCCTGTTTCTTCCAGAGCGCTTACCAGATCGATTTGCGCTTGCGGCAAAGCCAGATCATTAATATTGCCAGGCGTTTCACAATAGGCGGCTTCTCCGATGCAAGCCACAATCACATCAGCGTTTTGGGCCGCCCGCACCGCCTCGGAAATATCCAGCACCTTATCGATGGTAGTGCCCGGCACGTACGTTACCCGATTTTCCCCCAATTCATCCCGGATGGCTTGCAAAACAGTTTTGTCTTCTTGGGGATAATAGCGTTCGTCGTTGCCTTGCCAAATGTAGGTCCAACCGCCGTTCAGCACCGATTTGGCATTGGCGGTAGGCCCGGTAACCAGCACCTTGGCCGTGGAATTTAAAGGCAGGAGATTGCCGTCGTTCTTCAAAAGCGTAATGGCC
>CAYXUS010000161.1:0-26760 GCA_964468415.1 uncultured Caldithrix sp. | reverse complement strand
TGGTCACTTTTGCCGTATCGGCGCAAAAAGTTTCGTCCTCAATTTCGCCCAGGGATTCTCCGTCAATGGTGTAGGCGTAGTTAGCGCCGAACTTTTTTACATCAAAATATTTTGTGCCGGTGCCCACTTCTTCGTCGACGGTAAATGCCACCCGGATGGTTCCGTGTTTTACATCGGGATTTTCCACTAAGTATTGCAAAGTTCCCATGATTTCGGCAATGCCTGCTTTGTCATCGGCGCCTAAAAGGGTGGTTCCGTCGGTGGTAATGATGTCTTTGCCGATGCAGTGTTTTAGCTCGGGATTTTTGTCAAATTCAATCACCTGTTCCGGGTCGTTGGGAAGTACAATGTCTTCACCCTGATAGTTTTCATGAATAATCGGGTTCACATTGGCGCCACTTACCTCAGGCGAGGTGTCCATATGGGCGATGAGTCCGATAACCGGAACATCGTAATCCACATTGGACGGAAGGGTGCCAAAGACATAACCGTGTTCATCCATTTCCACATCTTTTAACCCGAGCTCCTTCAATTCTTTGACCAGATGACGTCCCAGCTCTTTTTGCTTCTCCGTACTCGGATAGGTATCCGATTCCTCGCTGGATTGCGTATCGAATTTTACATAGGTTAAAAAGCGGTCTAAAAACAGACGGCGATCGATAGGTTTCATGATGCACCTCTTATTTAAATAATACTCGTTTATTCCACTTATGGAATGGGAAATTTAATAAACAAATAAGTTCTATCCAAAAATTAAAATTGAATTTTAAACGGGCAGTGGGTGCAGATTGGGGAAAAAAGCGGACGAGTTTTGTCCCTCTGCAGAGGTTTCTTGTGCATAGTGCAAATCGGTAATAATGTGTGCTGTATCTAATCATTTCTTTGCTTTGTGGTCAAAAAACATCCAGTTGTTTGCTTTGTGGTGTAAAAATTTTCCGCATTGCAGGAAAAATCGTCTCTTTCTTGTCCCGTTAATCGACGAAAATCGTGGGTTTTGGAGCGATTTGCGACTTGGCACGCATCTTGTATTTAGTCAATACAAATTGCACTGGAAAAAGAAAGGGAAAGCGTGTTTCACAAAAGTAAAAAATCAAAAGCGTATTTCTCGTCTGAAGAAATTGTGACGGTTTGCGCCTGGTGTCATCGGGCAAAATATGTGGGAGAAGATCACAGGGAAGTTTGGGTTGAGCATTTTCATGGGGATGATGAACAGGCGATTTCCCACACCATTTGTCCTTCGTGCAAAGAAAAAATGATGTCCGAAGTGGCAGAACTGGCCTTTGCCTGAGCGCAAAAACACACGGCATTTTAAGCCTCACACACATTGGGGCAGCGCGTATGCGGCGAAAAAAGGTTGCATTCCGCCGGCTCTCTCCTTAAAATTACGTAGCGTCCATGGATGAACCAACCGTTTGTTACTTACCTGCCAATTTTTAAAAAGGAGTTTTTCTTTAAACTATCTGCAAAGATGTGCGTTTAAAATGAGTGGAAACTCAGGAGCACGTCATGGCTGTACAAAAGATACGTAAATATTTGGATGAGAATGATATTCGCTACATTCTCATCGTGCATTCCCCGGCTTACACCGCACAGGAAATTGCCGCAAATGCTCACATTCCGGGAGACATACTGGCAAAATCGGTTATTTTAAAAATAGACGGAACGCTTGCCATGTGCGTTTTGCCCGCTTCCAGAAGACTGGATCTCCAAAAATGCAAAGCGGCTCTGAAGGGCGAAAATCTGCGTTTAGCCAGCGAAAACGAATTTCGGGAGCATTTCCCGGAATGTGAGTTGGGAGCCATTCCGCCTTTCGGAAATTTGTTTGGTTTGCCGGTGTTCGTAAGCAAAGAATTGAGCCGAAATAAGGAATTGGCCTTTAATGCCGGAACCCATCGGGAGGTGATTAAGCTTGCCTATGACGATTACCACCGGCTGGTTAATCCCACGGTGCTTGATCTGTGTGCAAAGGATTAGCTTTTACATGTAGGATAAAAAAACAAGGAGAAATTATGGCGGTTTACGTGTTACTCACCAAACTATCGCCCACGGCCATGCGCGATGCGCAAACGCGCGAACAAATTGGCCGGGAATGGTTCGATGCCGTTAAAGAAAAATGCCCGGAAGTAAAATGGATTGAGCATTACGCTTTGCTGGGGCAGTACGATTTCATGGATATTTACGAAGCTCCGGATGAAAACACGGCTGTAAAAGTGGCCATGATTACCATGTCCAAGGGGGCGGTGCAGGCCGAAAGCTTACCGGCGATTCCGTACAAAAAATATCTGGAAATTATTAAAGATATTTAAGACCGGGGATGCCTGAAGTTTGCAGTCAATTCCTTTCCTGCTTAAAATAGACAAAAACAAAAACAGGAAAGGAAGCCCGGGTGAAATCGGAAGCCAAATTTGATGTTTTCTTTTACGAAGCCTTTGATGAAGAACGCGCTTTACTGCAAACCTATCTGCCGAAACATATTCGTGCCGGATTTGCGCCGGAAACCATTCAGGAAGCGGGACACGCCACACCGCCGGCAAAACTCATCAGTACGCGTACGCAATCGCTTATTCCGCCGCAATGGAGCCGGGTTCTTTTGGGCATTCTTTCCCGAAGTACGGGCTACAATCATTTGATCGATTACAAATTAACCAGCGGTTTTACGGGTGCATTGGGATATTTGCCTCTTTACTGCAATCGTGCCGTTGCCGAACAGGCCATGATGCTGTGGATGAGTTTGTTGCGCAAACTGCCCCGGCAAATGCAACAATTTAACACGTTTAGCCGCAATGGCTTAACGGGTTTGGAATGTGCCGGAAAAACATTGCTGGTGGTGGGCGTCGGTAATATCGGTTATCAGGTCGTGCGCATCGGACGGGGGCTGGACATGCACGTTCTGGGCGTGGATCTGGTGCGCAAACACGATGATGTGAAATATGTTTCCGTCGAAGAAGGCATAACCCGGGCCGACGTTGTTGTCTCGGCCATGAATCTGACGCGCAAAAATCACGGTTATTTTCATTATGATTTGCTAAAAAAGGCCAAACGCGGGGTGATATTTGTGAATGTGGCACGCGGCGAATTGTCTCCGCTAAAGGATTTGTGGCGTCTTCTTAAAGAAGGACATCTCGGTGGTTTGGCCCTGGATGTGTACGAAAATGAAAGTCAACTGGGAATTGGGTTGCGGAATCCTGCGAAGCAAAAAGATTCGGCTTATTTTGCCATGATTCGCGAAATGCAGGCGATGCCCAACGTAATTTTTACGCCGCACAATGCGTTTAACACGCAAGAAGCGGTGCAGCGCAAAGCGCAACACAGTGTTCAACAAATTGAACATTTTTTGCAAAATGGCACATTTTTGTGGACGATCCCCGATGAATGATATTTTCCGCTCGGTTGGTTAACGCTTTTTTAGCTCTTTTTTGATTCGGTACGTACGATTCTTCCTTTTTCGACAGGCATTTCCCAAAGTCCACCAAAGCAAAATCTCCATTCTGAATTTCGGAGACATGATCTCTCAGAGGCCATTCATGAATCGGCGTTTTTTTTCTTTTAAACACTGGTCGGTATTTTTTTTGCTCTTTTCCTTTGCCTTTGCTCTGGATGTGCCCCTGCGTTTTGAGCACATCTCGTGGGAGCAGGGGCTCTCCAATACCTCGGTGTTTAGTGTTGTGCAAGATACGCTTGGATTTATGTGGTTTGCCACGGAAGACGGGCTTAATCGTTTTGACGGTTACCGCTGTAAGGTTTTTCGTCATGATCCGAAAAACGCCGCTTCGATTTCCGAAAACGCCGTGAGAAAATTGTTTGTAAGCCCGGACGGACAGCTATGGATCATTACCCGTTCCGGGCGGCTGGAACGCTATTTGGCCGAAAGCGAAAGCTTTGCACCTGCCCAATGGGCGGGTATGCAGGCCGGCAAAATACCCGCCGTAGCTGCTTTAACCGCCGATTACCGGGGACAACTTTGGGTTTTAACCCGTCACGGCGCGCTTTTCCGCTTTGACCAAGCCGTCCGAAAATTTGTCGCGTTCAGTCGGCGTTTGGTGCCCTATTTCAACGAACATGGACTGGTGCCTACCACCCTGCATGTGGATCGTTTTGACCGTTTTTGGTTGGGAACCTGGCAAGGATTGATTCTGTTCTTCCCGCAAAAAGAGACGTTCCGCCATTTACGGGCTCAAAATTTATCGCCCGATGCGCCGGCCGGAAACATCATTCTGGATTTTGCCGAAGATCCCAACGGAAATTTGTGGCTGGCTACAAATAACGGAGCGAGTTATTGGGATCGGGAAAAGAGACGGTTCAGCCATTTGCGTCATACAAAAAACGGTTCGAACATGCCGCCCAGTAACCGAATTATTAGCCTGTTAATCGACCGGCATGGCCGGGTTTGGTTTGGTACGCTGGACACGGGGCTGGGAATTCGTTTGCCCGATCAAAAGGAAATGCTGGAATTCAAATACAATCCGGCTAAGCCCTTTTCGCTTTCCACCGGAGCAATTTTTGACATGTTTGAAGATCGCGACGGGGGCGTGTGGCTTGCCACGTACGGCGGCGGGGTTGCCTATTGCCGTCCCGAAGGGCACCGTTTTCACCATTACGGATACGATCCGGAAAGTAAAGGGGCGCTGAGCCACGCCATTGTAACCGCACTCTTAAAAGACCGCCGGGGCGCCCTATGGGTGGGAACCGATGGCGGGGGAGTAAACGTCCTCTTTCCCGGAGAAAAGCGTTTCCGGCACTATTTGCAGCACCCGGGGCCTTTGGCCACCAATTCCGTTACGGCGCTTTACGAAACGCGGGACGGAACCATCTGGTTAGGCACGGACCTGGGCCCTCATTCCCCCGGCGGGCGTATTCTAAAATTCGATTACCGAAAAAAGCGCTTTACGCTGTTTACGGACATTCAATTAAATTTCGGAAGTGTGGCTACCTTCCTTCAGGATCGTACCGGACGATTGTGGATTGGCACCTTTGCCGAAGGTTTGTATTGCTACGATTTACACTCCGGCGAAGTAAAACATTTTCAATATGACCAAACCGCAACAAGCGGAATTAGCGGAAATTCGATCATTGCCTTGTGCGAAGGCGAGCGCGGTTCCCTATGGATTGGCACCTTGAACCGCGGATTAAATTGTTACAATCCGGGCACGAACACATTCCGGCACTATTTTAAAAGGTCCGGCCGGCCGGGTACATTGGGCGGTAACACGGTGTGGTGTCTGGCCCGGGACGATCAGGGAATTTTGTGGGTAGGAACCAACGGAGGGTTAAGCCGGTTCGATCGCGCCAAGGGAACGTTTCGCACGTTTGGCGTGCGGGAGGGCCTGCCCAGCAACATGGTGTACGGAATTCTTCCCCACAAAACGGGACATCTCTGGCTTGGAACGGGGCAGGGACTGGTGCGGTTTAACCGTGAAAATTTTTCCGTGAAAAAATATGACCGGGGCGACGGGGTTTTGAACGTCGAGTTTGCTCAAAGAGCTTGCTGCCGTGGGGAAGGAGGCACGTTTTACTTTGGTGGTAGCCACGGAGTTACTTACTTTACGCCGGAAACCATTCGTGAACGGTCCGTTGAACCGAAGATCGTACTTACCGGTTTTTCGGTAAAGGGTAAAAACTTGTCCCTTTCGCCTGCCATTACCTATGCTTCCGAAATCACTTTAAACTATCGCCAGAATTTTTTTTCGTTTACCTTTGCCGCGCTGGACTACGCTGCACCCAATAAAATACAATACGCTTACCGGCTTCAGGGAATCGACAGCGGCTGGGTGCAATGCGGGCATCGCCGCCTGGCTACCTACACCGATCTTGCTCCGGGAAACTATGTGTTTAAAGTAAAGGCGACAAACAGCGATGGCGTGTGGAGTACCCATCGGGCCAGTGTGGTCGTAACTATTTTGCCTCCTTTCTGGCAAACCTGGTGGTTTAGAACGCTTGCTTCCCTGGCACTTTTGGCCCTGCTTTACGCTTTTCATACCTACCGGGTGCGCAAGCTGCTGGAGGTGGAACGCACGCGGTTGCGCATTGCCCGTGATTTGCACGATGATGTCAGTGCCACCATTACCGGCATTGCCTATTTTACCGAGGCGCTGCAGCAAAACATTCCCCCTCCGAGAACGCAAATGGTCGAAAAATTATTTGCTTTGATTCGGGAAAGTGTTCGTAACGTCCAAGATTCTATGGGCGATATTATTTGGTCCATTAAGCCCGAAAACGATCGTTGGGAAACATTCTTTCCGAAATTGCGGCGTTTTGCCTCGGATTTGTGCGAAAGCAAGGCGATCGCATACCGTATCGAAATGCCCGAACATTTTCCCTCCCGCGGCATGGAGATGGAAATGCGCAAAAACGTGTGGCTTGTTTTCAAAGAAGTGGTTACAAACGGGGTCAGGCATTCCCACTGCCGTCAAATGGACATACGTCTTACCCTGCAGAATAATGTTTTAATCCTGTTTGTCCGGGACGACGGCATCGGTTTTGATGAGAAGCAAAGTAAAACAGGCAACGGAGTGGCCAATGTGTACCGTCGTTGCGAAATCTTAAACGCCGAAGTCCAACTGACCACGGCTCCGGGACAGGGCACGCAATGGGAAATTCGATTTCCACTGTAAGTTTGGAGGAAGAATGACTTCAGAAACCATTTACGTAGCACTTATTGAAGATAATCCGCACGTACGCCAGGGATGGGAACTCGTCCTGAACGATGCGCCGCAGATGAAAGTAATTGGAGCGTACAAAAGTTGCGAAGACGCCCTGGCCAGCCCGGCCATTGGTGAGGCGGATGTTGTATTAATGGACATCGGGCTGCCGGGAATGTCTGGGATTGAAGGGGTGCGGCGCCTGAAGGAACGCTATCCGCAGCAGGTGATTGTAATGTGCACGGTGCACGAAGACGACGACAAAATATTCGATGCACTGTGTGCCGGAGCCGTTGGCTATTTGCTGAAAAAAACCGCACCGTCAGATTTAATCAGAGCCCTGCGCGAAGCCTATTCGGGGGGCTCACCCATGACGCCCACCGTGGCGCGCAAGGTGATTTCATTTTTTCAAAAAAGCCCGGTCGATTCCGTGGAGCTTTCGGAAAAGGAACAACAAATTTTACAGGCGATGGCGCAGGGCAAAACTTATGCCGTTATTGCCGATGCGCTGTGCCTTTCGGTGGACGGAGTGTATTACCACATCCGGCACATCTACGAAAAACTACAGGTACATTCCCGCGCAGAGGCCGTTGCTGTGGGCATTAAGAAACGTTTGATTCAGCCCCCAAGGTAAGAAGAAAAAAAATCACCCCAGGTTTGGCTCTCCGTCTCCCCTTGCCCCAAAACGGTCAACAGATGTGTAAGATCAACAGGAATAAAAGGTTTCAAGAGAAAGAAGGAAATTTTGAGAAAGTGCATCTTTTTTGCGAATCGGTTTGCCTATCTTTGATTAATTTTTTAAATTTTCCATCTTTAATGGAAAGCAAAGGCAAGACGATTTATTAAAGTAAAAGAACGACCGATAATCCGATAAACGGAAATAAAAATTATGGAACGCATTTTGTTCAAATCCAAAATACATCGCGCCACCGTCACAGAGGCCAACCTCAATTACGAAGGCAGCCTGACCATTGATGCCGATTTGATGAAAGCCGCTAATATTCTTCCCTACGAAAAAGTGGACGTGGTGAACATTACCACCGGCGCTCGTTTTTCTACCTATGCCATTGAGGGAAAACCGGGTAGCGGAGAAATGTGCCTGAACGGCGGAGCAGCCCGCCTGGGACACGTCGGTGATTTGTTAATCGTCATTACGTATGCTCACGTCAAAGAAGAGGAAATTCCCGATTTTAGAGTTAAAGTTGTTTTGGTAGACAATAAAAACCGGATTCTCTCGATCCGGGAAGATACAATCAAGTAGCCCCATGCAAAGCGAACAACCAGCCATACGGTACCCCAGATTTTTGCGCAAACTGTACAAGCAGTTTTTGGTTTATTTTAACCGCCTAAAACTGACCGAACACAGCTTTGTGTTAATTGTTGCTGTGATCATCGGTTTGCTGGGCGGCTACGGGGCGGTACTTATTCAAATGACCATTCGCTGGTTTCAACATCTCTTCTGGCGCGGACCGTTCAATCTGGAAACCATTCACACAATTGCCTGGTACTGGAAATTGGCCATTCCGGCCTTTGGCGGATTGGTCGTTGGGTTGGTTATCCAGTTTTATGCGAAAGAGGCCAAAGGGCATGGTGTGCCGGAAGTCATGGAAGCCATTGCCTTGAAGAATGGTGTTATTCGTCCCAGGGTGGTTATTGCCAAGTTGTTTTCTTCGGCTCTGTACATTGCTTCCGGTGGGTCGGTTGGTCGTGAAGGTCCGGTGATCCAGATCGGATCGGCGGTGGGCTCATCGGTCGGTCAGTTTTTTAAGGTAAACCCCAAACGCATGCGAGTGTTTGTGGCCTGCGGCGCGGCTTCGGGCATTGCAGCGGCTTTTAATGCGCCGGTAGCCGGGGCACTGTTTGCCGTGGAAATTATTCTGGGTGATTTTGCCGTGCCTCAATTTAGTCCCATTGTTATTTCATCCGTTTCGGCAACCATCGTCTCGCGGCATTATCTGGGCGATTATCCGGCATTTCTGGTGCCCAAATACCAGTTGGTCTCGCCTCTTGAGGTGATCAATTATGTTATTCTGGGCTTTTTGGCCGGGCTTACGGCCCTGCTTTTCATCAGAACGCTTTATTTCTCGGAAGACTTTTTCGATCGTTTTAAAGTGCCCGAATACGTAAAAGGGGTGATCGGCGGCCTGATCATCGGCGCCATCGGCCTTTTATTCCCCTACATCTACGGCGTCGGGTACGATTCGATGGATCAGGCGCTTTACGGTCACATGATCTGGCAAATTGCCGGTTTGCTGGTTTTTGTCAAAATTTTGGCCACATCCATCAGTTTGGGTTCCGGAGGCTCCGGGGGTATTTTTGCGCCGTCATTGTTCATGGGCGCCATGTTGGGTGTGTTTTTCGGACATGTGGTTAATATTTTCTTTCCCACGTGGACATCCGGGCCGGGAGCCTACGCCCTGGTGGCAATGGGCGGCGTGGTTGGTGCGGCTACCCACGGCCCGATTACTGCCATTCTGATCATCTTCGAAATGACCAACGACTACAAAATTATTCTGCCGTTAATGATTACCACCATCATTGCCACCTTGCTGGCAATTCGCATGGAAAAGGAATCGATTTACACGTTAAAACTTTCGCGGCGCGGCATTAATATTTTTGGCGGGCGCGAAATCAACGTGCTTCGATCGCTTCGTGTGGACAGCATTGTGAACAAATCCATCGACCTGGTTTCCATTCACACCCCGTTTGACGAGCTGGTGCCTATTATTGTCAATTCTACCCACAACCAGATTTACGTGGTGGATGAGAACAAAAAACTCATCGGCTACATTTCCATGCAGGAAATTCGCCAGACCATGATGGACTTTGAATCGTTAAAGCATTTGTTGGTAGCGGCCGATATTGTTAATCCGAATATTCCGGTGGTTAAGGAAGATGAAACGCTGGATCGGGTCATGAAATTGTTTGGCAAAACCGGGCTGGAAGAATTGCCGGTGGTCTCTTCGAACGGCGAGACGAATATCATTGGTACCATTACTCAGCGCGACATCATCGACGCTTACAACCACCAGATCTTCTTGCGCGACATGGCCGGGGAGAGCGGCCGCAGCATTCGCGATTTAACGCGGCAAAAGCGCGTACACGTGGTGGATGATTTCTATTTTGACGAAGTGGAAGCGCCCATGAGTTTGGTACACAAAACTTTCCGGCAGGCTGCCATTCGCAATCGTTTTAATATCGAAGTGCTTATGATTCGCCGCCGGGATTACAAAAACGGACGACAGAACACCTTTTACATTCAACCCAGTGCCGATACCGAAATTAAGCCGAACGATGTCTTGCTCGTTTTTGGAACCCAAGAAGCCATTCAGCGGTTGGAAAGGGCTTGATCCGTTAGAGAAATAGTGTAAAGGAGAATAGAACATGATGTTTTTTAACGAAGAACACGAAATGGTGCGCAAAATGGTGCGCGACTTCGCCCGTAAAGAGCTGGCGCCCCGCGCTATTGAAATTGACGAAAAAGAGATTTTTCCGCACGAAACATTTAAAAAAATGGCCGAATTGAATTTGCTGGGTTTGCCTTTTGATGAAAAATACGGCGGTGCGGGCATGGATTACATTTCGTACACCATTACTCTGGAAGAGTTGGCGCGCATTTGTGCTTCCACGGCACTTTCGTATTCGGCTCATGTTTCACTGGCGGCCTGGCCTATCTCCATGTTTGGCAATGAACAACAAAAAGAAAAATATTTGAAACCGTTGGCCACGGGTGAAAAGATCGGTTCGTTCGCCTTAACCGAACCCAATGCCGGCAGCGATGCCGCGCACATCCAAACGACCGCGGTGGAAGATGGAGATGCGTTTGTCTTGAACGGCTCCAAAATGTTTATTACCAATGCCGAAGTGGCCGATATTTTTGTGGTGGCCGCCGTGACCGATAAAGAAAAAGGGGCGCATGGTATTTCTAATTTTATCGTGGAACGCGGGATGCCCGGCTTTGAGATCGGCAAAAAAGAGAAAAAATGCGGAATGCGCGGTTCCCCTACCAGCATGTTGCATTTTACCGACTGCCGCGTACCCAAAGAAAATTTGTTGGGAGAATACAACCGCGGTTACGCCCAGTTTCTGGAAACACTGGACGGCGGGCGGGTAGGCATTGCCGCACAGGCCCTGGGCATTGCCAAAGAAGCCTTTAAACGTGCCATGCTTTACGCGCAGGAACGCAAACAGTTCGGACGAAAAATCGGGGATTTTCAGGCCATTCAGTTCAAATTGGCCGACATGGCCACTAAAATTTACGCAGCCGAACAGATGATTTACAACGCTGCCTGGTTAAAACAGAACGGAAAACCTTACAAAAAAGAAGCGGGCATGGCCAAACTGTTTGCCACCGAAGCCGCCACCGAAATTGCCAACCAGGCCATTCAAATTCATGGTGGGGTGGGCTACACAAAAGAATACGAAGTCGAACGCATGTGGCGCGACGCCAAATTGCTGGAAATTGGCGAAGGAACCTCCGAAGTACAGCGTTTGGTGATTTACCGACAGGTCAGAGAGGCGCTTGATCGCCTGTAATTTTGTTGACAGCAACCAACGTGGTTAAAACTCATGCATTCACTGGAAAAACTTTCGGAAAAATTAACGGAAAAAAAGGTTGGCAAACGCAGCCTGCAAGATATTGTGGTTAAAGTCCTCTTGTTTTTGGTGCTTTTGCTGTCGGTCCCTTTGATGTTTACGGCACAACACGCCTTTAAATACACGGACATGAAAGTGGGGAGCATCTCTAACCGTAAGGTTGTGGCTCCTTTTAATTTTTTTGTGCTCAAAACCGAAAAAGAACTTAAAGCCGAGCAAGATTCCGTCCTGCGCCAGATTCCTTATTATTTTGTGAGTAACGATTCGTTAACGGTTAAAAATTTAAACCTTTTGCACAATTTGCTTCCCTATCTTTCCGAAAAGATGAAAGCGTTTCGCAATGCCTCCGATCCTTCCGAATTCCTGAAAAACATTAGCGATGAATTGCGCCTGATTTACGGCATTGATGTGACGCCGGCCAACCTGCAAATCATTTTCGACATCATTAAAGAAAAGAAGAATGTCGAGGCCATTCAGAAAGTGTTAAAGAAAGAGGAGAATCTGGTCAAAAAGGGTATTCTGAATATCGATCTGGCCTCGATTACCCGACCGAAGGTGGTCGTCATTAAAACCGGCATCGAAGAATCGTTAAAACCCGAAGAGCGTTACGATTTTGCCCGTTTTAAAAAGATCGTGGAGAACGAATTCCTGAAGTATTTTAATGTGAACCAAACTTTGGTGCTGGAATATCTGTTTGTGCGCAGCATTGAGCCCAATCTGATTTACGACAAAGCCTTCACCCAAAAAACAATCGACGAATCGCTGGCCAACATTTCGCGCACCAAAGACATGGTTTACGAAAACGAGTTAATTGTAGATAAAAACATCCGCATTGACGAGCCAACCTATCAAAAGCTGTATTCTCTGGAAGTGGCCCTGGCCGAGCGGAGCAAGCAGGAAGGGCGCTTGCGCGGGTTCCTTTCGGTATTGGGGCGTTACATGCTTCTTATGGCCATTTTGGCCATCTTTGGTTTGTACCTCTATTCCTTCCGCCGGCGCATTTTTGACGACAACAAAATGCTGCTCATGATTACGGTGATTTTTCTGCTCCAGTTTATTCTGGCCGCGCTCATTACCGAAACGTTGGAATGGAGCATCTACCTTATTCCCACAACGCTGGGCTCCATGCTTCTGGCCATTTTGATCGACACCGGAATCGCATTTGTCGGCACGGTTATTATTGCACTGGTGCTGGGCGGCATTCAGGGCGGCGGGTACGATATTGCGCTTTTTGCCGTGGTAAGCGGCATGGTTGCCATTTATTCGGTGTACCAAATCCGCAATCGTAATCAGGTGTTTAAAGCGGTGATCTTTATTTCTGCGGCCTATTTGTGGACAATTCTCTCTTTGTCCATGTTTCGCTTTACACCGGTAATGGACATTCTGAAAATTTTCGGCATCGATTTGTTGCCCAACGCAATTTTTTCTTCGTTTTTCACGTTTATGATCGTTGGTTTGTTCGAGAAAACCTTTGACGTAACAACGGATGTTACCTTGCTTGAACTTTCGGACCTGAACCATCCTTTACTGAAAAAGCTTTCGTTAGAAGCACCCGGAACTTTCCATCACAGCATGATTGTGGGAAGCCTGGCCGAAGCAGCGGCCAAAGCCATCGGTGCCAATTCTTTGCTGGCCCGGGTGGGAAGCTATTACCATGATGTGGGGAAGATGGAAAAGCCCCAGTATTTTGTGGAAAACCAAATGGATGCGGAAAATCGCCACAATCAACTGGCACCGAATATGAGCGCGCTAATTTTGGTTTCGCACGTTAAAAATGGCATTGAACTGGCCAAGCGATACGGCATTCCCAAGCGCATCCGCGATTTCATTCCCGAGCACCACGGCACCAGTTTGATGAAATACTTTTACAACAAAGCCGTGGAAATGTACGGACAGAGTGAGGTGAATGAGAGCGATTTTCGCTATCCCGGCCCCAAACCACAATCCAAAGAAACGGCCATTGTCATGCTGGCCGATACGGTCGAAGCGGCTACCCGTACGCTGGAAAATCCCACGCCGGCCAAATTGCGTGCCTTTGTGGAAGGATTGATCAAAGATAAAATCGAAGACGGGCAACTGGATGAATCGGATTTGACCTTGAAAGACATTCGACAAATCACCGAGGCCTTTTTGACCATCCTTCAGGGCGTGTTCCAGCATCGCATTGAATATCCCGAACAGGAGAAAGAAAAGAAAAAATTGGCCAAAGCCAAAGTAAAAACAGAAAAAACGGCAGTGCCCACAAATGGAAAGCGAACGTCAAATGGAACTGCAAATTCATAATTTCCCCGAAGTGTTGCGGGGAAACACCCGGCAGTGGGAAGAATTGAGCAGACGTATTGTGCAGGCCATCGAATTGGAACCGGTTGCTTCGCTCAATTTGGTTTTTGTCGATGACCCCACCCTGCAAAAAATGCATCAACAGTATTTGAATGACCCGGAAAAAACAGACGTCATAACCTTTGATTTGAGCGACGGGGAAGCGGTTGAAGGCGAAATTTACATCAGCATCGACCGCGCCCGGGAGCAAGCCAAAGAATATGGCGTGTCGCCCGAGGAAGAGGTGCTGCGGCTGATCGTTCACGGAATATTGCACCTGAAGGGTTATGATGATCTTGAAGAAGACGATCGAAAGGTAATGAAGGCGCAAGAAGATGCGTTTGTGCAGAAATTTCGTTCGGAATTGCCTTGATTGGTGTTTTTCGGAATGGAGTGCGCTAAATTTCCGTTAAAAATAAGGGAAAATTTGCGCTGCATGATAAATTTTTTAAATTGTGCGTGTTATTTTGAAACTAATACGGAGTTACGAAGTGTTTTTTAATGAGTTGAGTGGGATTAACGCGGAGGTTGTAGTCTAATTTGGAACCCGCATCATTGTTCTATGGAATCGCTTTTTTTGTTCTTCTAACGTTTTCCGCTTTTTTTTCCGCTTCTGAAACGGCATTTTTCTCTCTCCCGAAATCGATGGTAGAAAAATTCGCCAGAAGCAAAAGTGTGACAGCTCGGCAGGTTGCGACTTTACTGAATGAACCGCGTCGCTTGTTGATCGGGATCATTATTGGCAACACTTTGGTTAACGTGGCGGTTGCCTCATTGGCTACCGTTATCACCCAGAATTGGATTCGCGAATATCAGTTAAATGCTACACTGGCTTTGCTAATCAATGTGGTGGTGGTTTCCTTTATTATTTTATTTTTCAGCGAAATTTTGCCGAAAATTACGGCGATTAAAAACGGCCCCAAGCTTAGCAAACAATTTGCCATCCCGTTGACCTTTTTCCATTATTTGTTTTATCCGGTTTCTTACGTGTTGGATTTACTCACCCAATTGCTGGGCAGTGCCTTTGGCGCCGATGTGGACAAATTCAACCTGTCCGAAAAAGAGTTGCGAACACTGGTGGACGTGGGAGAAGAGAAGGGCGCTTTGCTCAAAGAAGAAAAGGAGATGATTCACGGGATTTTTGAGCTCCACGGCACGGTTGTGCGCGAAATTATGGTGCCACGAACAGATATGGTTTGTCTGGAAAAAGATTCCAGCCTGACTACCGTGTTAAATGTGGTTAAGGAAAAGATGCACAGCCGGATTCCTGTGTACGACGATACCGTGGACAATATCGTCGGCATTTTGTACATCAAAGATTTGCTTCCGTTCATTCGCAAACGCAATACCTCCGACTTTAAGTTGGAAAAGCTGGTGCGTCCGGCCTATTACGTTCCGGAACAGAAGAAGATTAATGAACTGTTGCGCGAATTTCAGGCGCAAAAAATTCACATGGCCATTGTGGTTGACGAGTACGGCGGAACTTCCGGCCTGGTTACACTGGAAGATGTGATCGAAGAAATTGTGGGAGAAATTCAGGATGAATACGACAAAGAAGCGCCTTTAATCGAAAAAATAAACGACCACACCTTTTTGGTGGATGGCAGCATGGCCATCGATGAAATTAATGAGGAACTGAATTTGGATTTGCCCACGGAAGAAGGAGTCGATACACTGGCCGGCTTTTTGTTAGGACAATTCGGGTCGGTTCCCAAACCCAAGGAAAAGATTACCTACAACGGTTACGAGTTTGTGATTGAAAAAGCGACCAAGAAACGCATTCAAAAGGTACGTTTAATCCTGAAAAAACGCAACAACGCGGAAAATCGTTAATCGGGACTGTGAAACACGATGAAACAAGTAGCATTGTTGAATAAAATTCCGGCGACACACATTTTACTGGCGCGTCTGGAAAAAGCCTTTCCCACGGTTAAGCCCGAAGTTTTAAAACGTCTGGTGCAGCGTCAGGCGGCGCAAGTGCGGCAGCATCCCGAGAAGTTTCATCTTGAAAAATTAAGCAAAGATGAAGTTGAAGAACGCCTGTTCGGGATAGTGCACCGTCAGGTAGAAGATTTGCAAAAGGGAACGTTGCACAAAGTGATAAATGCCACCGGTGTGGTTTTGCACACCGGTTTAGGACGTGCTCCCATCGATCCCTCTTTAAGTGAGGCGCTGCTCGAGGTAAGCCGTTATTGCAATCTGGAATTCGATCTGGAAAGCGGTAAGCGGGGGCAACGGAACGATCATTTGAGCTATTTGTTGCAAATTTTATTCGGTGCCGAAGACGGCTTTGCCGTAAACAACAATGCGGCTGCCGTCATGTTAATGCTGAATACCCTGGGCGCCGGTAAAGAAGTAATCCTTTCCCGCGGCGAAATGATCGAAATCGGTGGCTCGTTCCGCCTGCCCGAAGTGATGAAAGTGAGCGGCTGCCTTCTTCATGAAATCGGTACCACCAACAAAACTCATTTACGCGATTACGAACAGGCCATTAACGAAAACACCGGCGCCATTCTGATTTGCCATTCCAGCAACTATTTGGTGCAGGGCTTTACGCACAAGCCACCTCTGCACGCGATTATCGAACTGGCCCATGCCCGGGGAATTCCCGTGATTTACGATTTGGGCAGTGGCTCGACCGATGAAACCGCTCGTCTTTTTGGAGAAGAAGAGCCGGAAGTGGTGTCCATTTTAAAGGCCGGGGTCGATTTGGTCTCTTTCTCCGGCGATAAATTGTTGGGGGGACCGCAGGCCGGTATCATCGTGGGTAAAAAAGAATACGTGCAACGTTGCGCGAAAAATCATTTGTTACGCGCTTTACGTCTCGATAAATTCATGATCAAGCACATTCAATTGGTATTAACGCGCTATTTGTACAACGATGTTTCCCAACAATTGGCCGCGCATCGGGCACTTATGGCCAATAAAGAGACGTTGCGCAAGCGTTGTGAACGTTTTTACCACTTGTTGCCTCGGGAGTTGCAGCAAAATGCGCGGATTGTGGAGGCCTTTGGCAAGGTGGGCAGTGGGGCCTATCCTTTGCTAAAATTACCTTCGGTGGCGCTTCGCCTGGAAATTCCCGGTATTTCCCCGCAAAAGTTGAGCAAAGCTTTGCGCATGGCGGCCGTGCCGGTGATTGGCTACATCGAGGACGATGCCTATTTTCTGGATTTGCGCACCGTTGCCGAAGATGAAGAGCCTTTGCTGCTGCAAAGTTTGTCGCAGGTTGTGCGGCAGTTGGTTCGCTTAGACTAAAATGGATTTTAAATAAACCGAAAAGCTATCAGGAGAATGTAATGGCTTCCAAACCGAAAAAATTGGTCATCGGAATTGATATCGGTGGAACGAACACCAAGGTCGGAATTGTGGACCGACAAGCTAAGATTCATTTGCATTTCGATTTTCCTACCCACTCCGAATTGCCCGCAGAAAACTTATTTGAACGGATTCACCAAAAAGTGGAAGAAGAAAAATTTTTGTTGCCTCCCAATAGCGAAATCGTGGGCGTTGGCGTTGGAGCTCCCAACGGTAATTATTTTTCGGGCAAAGTAGAAAATCCTCCGAATTTAAAATGGCAAACGGTAGATATTGTGCAATTAGCCAAGGAGCATTTTAAGGTACCTGCGGTATTAACCAACGATGCCAATGCAGCGGCTTTGGGCGAGTTGCATTTTGGCTCGGCCAAAAGCATGAAAAATTTTATTGAGGTAACCCTGGGAACGGGCCTGGGAAGCGGTATTGTGGTTAACGGGCAATTGGTTTATGGCCATGATGGCTTTGCCGGAGAAATGGGACATGTAATTGCCGTGAAAAACGGGCGCTTGTGTGGCTGCGGGCGGCGTGGCTGCCTGGAAACCTACGTTTCGGCTCCGGGGATTATTCGCACCGTGTTTGAACTTTTGGCACGGGACAACACGCAAAGCAAGCTGCGGGAAATTCCCTTCGACGATATGACTTCCAAAATGATTTATGAGGCTGCTCTCGAAGGAGATGCCATTGCGCTTGAAGCCTTCGATTACACCGGGAAAATTTTGGGACAAACATTGGCCGATGCTGTTGCTTATTTTAGTCCGGAAGCAATTATTCTGTTTGGAGGGCTGTCGGCTGCCGGAGATTATATTTTTGTACCGACCAAAAATTACATGGAGAAAAACCTCTTGCCGATTTACCGGAATAAGGTAAAAATTTTGCCTTCGGGCCTGCCGGAAAGCGATGCTGCCATTTTGGGAGCGGCTGCCTTGATTTGGAATGAATTGGAGAAGTAATTTCTCCAATTCATCTCCGGAAATAACCGAGTTTTTTTGACTGTCTCTTGCTAATTTTTAGTGCTCTGTTTTTACAAAATTTTTTGCAGGAACGGGCGAAACGTATTTCTTTGCTTTTCTGTTTTCATATTTCCGCCATTTGCACATAAAAAATAGTGATCTTTTCCCCATTCGAGTTTTGATTTTTTGCCGAATTCAGCGAAAATTGCGTAACTTACGAATTAAAACAAAAATCAATGGGAGCGAATGCACCATGGAAAAAATGGTCTTACTATTTCTTCTGTTCGGGTTGCTTTGGGCAGGTAGCCCGTTTTTTGTTTCCTGTTCTTCTCAAAATGCCGGGAATGAAGCCTGGGCCGATTCGGTTAAAACGGAATTTTTACACGCCTGGCAGGGGTACAAAACGTACGCCTGGGGGCAAGATCAGCTATTGCCATTAAGTAAAAAAGGGAAGAATTGGTATGCCCATTCCTTGCTGATGACTCCGGTTGACGCCTTTGACACCATGTACTTGATGGGATTGAAAGAAGAACTTCCGGCGGTTAAGCAATTGATTTTTCAGAACCTTTCGTTCGATTTGGACATGAGTGTTAAAGTGTTTGAAGTGAATATTCGGCTATTGGGCGGGCTTCTTTCCGCTTACCAATTGGATGGCGACCGACGTTTTTTGCAACTGGCGCAAGATTTGGGGCAACGCCTGTTACCGGCGTTTCAATCCACGAGCGGAATGCCTTACCAGTTTGTCAATCTCAAAAGCGGTGCAGTTTCGGGACACATCAGCAATCCGGCTGAAATCGGAACCTACATTGTAGAATTTGGCATGCTTACCCGCCTGACGGGTGATTCGGTATTTTACAAAACGGCCAAAAGGGCCTTAAAAGCCTTGTTTGCCCGGCGTTCGGCTATTGGTTTGGTCGGAAGCAGTATTAATGTGAACACGGGGGCCTGGGTAGATCGCACGGCGCACATCGGAGGAATGATCGATTCGTATTACGAATATTTGCTAAAAGGTTTTGTTCTTTTTGCCGATCCGGAGTTGGGGGACATGTGGCGCAAAAGCGTAAACGCCATTAATACCTATTTGGCCGACGAAGTGCAAGATAATTTGTGGTACGGCCGTGCGGACATGAATAGTGGGAAATTGCGCAATCCCTGGTTCGGGGCTCTCGATGCTTTCTTCCCGGCGGTGCTGGCGTTGGACGGCCAAATGGATCGTGCGTATGCGTTGATGAATTCCTGCTTTAAAATGTGGCAATTGCAGGGTGTTGAACCGGAATTGCTCAATTATCGGACTATGAAAATTCTCTCTCCGGGATATCCCTTACGTCCGGAGATAATGGAATCGGCTTACTATCTTTATTACTTTACGCGGAACCGGCGCTACCGCGAGATGGGACGAATGATGTTTTTGAATTTAAAGAAGTATTGCCGGACTTCCGACGGTTACGCTGCATTGAAAGATGTGGTGAGTAAAGAAAAGGCAGATCAAATGGAGAGCTTCTTTCTGGCCGAGACGATGAAATATCTTTATTTGCTTTTTGCCGATCCTGCGACCATCAACTTAAATAAAACGGTGTTCAATACCGAAGCACACCCCATGTTTTTGCAAAAATACAGAGTAAAATGATAGCATAATTCAGGAACGAATCAGGAAGATGACAAAGTTAAACCTAAAACAGAAGACAAATATGAGATCAGTAAAAATTTACCTCGGACTGATCGGGCTTTTGTTGGTGATGGCCCGGATGGTGCTGGCACAAGCGTCCTTTCCTTACCCCAAAATATCTTATCAACCGCGGCAATACGTGTGTTACCGTGCCACCGGCTCTTTGAGCATTGACGGGAAGCTGAATGAAAAAGATTGGCAAAGTGCTCCGTGGACGGAGAATGTGGGGCGCGCATGTCCCGCACCCGCCATTGGCATGGCGGGTTAATCTCCTTGCATCCCTGCGGGATGCTTTCCACAACGGAGTAGACCTTCGGGAGTGGGAGCCACTTCCTAACAGCACGAATTAAAACCATTCATCCCGAAGGGATGCCTACCACTTCGTGGTGGCACAATTCAACCAATCAACAATTCAACAAACTAAACCACTCCACTTTTTTCAGCCCGCCCTTCATTTCCTTCCGGTTTTTTATTTGTTCAAATTTTCACAAAAATATTTGAATTTTTTCCTTAAACCATTTAGATTTTGAACGAAATGATAATAGGGACGTAAAAATGCACGAAATGACCATTGCCGTGAATATCGTGGATATTGCCGTACAAACGGCGCAGGCAGCCGACGCGAAAAAGATCAATAAGATCACGGTGGAAGTCGGCGCGCTTTCCGGCGTGGTACCGGAATCGCTGGAATTTTGCTTTGGCGAGGCCTGCAAAGGTACCATTGCCGAACAGGCCGAACTGGAGCTGATTCGCATTCCGGCCACGGCCCGTTGCACCTCGTGCGGATTTACGTTCGAAACCGATCAATTTCTGAACATCTGTCCGAAATGCGGTCACGAAGTGCTGGCCAGCGGCGGACAGGAATTGCAGGTAAAAACGATTAACGTGGATTGAAAAAAAGCCGAATGGAAAAACGTATATTCGAACCGAAATTGAATGACTGTCAAGCCGGGAATTCCGAAAGAATGCACTGGCACGAAAGGACAACGCAAAACCATTCAAAACGATTCAAAAAATTAACCAATCCAAAAGGAGATACCCATGTGCGATACATGCGGCTGCGGCGATCCTGAAAACAACGTCACGTTTCAAAAACCGGGCGAACACACCCACACCCATTTGCACGATCATGCGCATCATCATCACGAACACACGCATGACCACGGCCATTCTCATCACGATCATCCCCACGAACACGGACGGGTAATCGAGGTAGAAACCAATGTGCTCAACAAAAACGATTTGCTGGCCGAGCGCAATCGCGGTTTTTTTGAAGCGCTGAATATTCTGGCTCTTAATCTGGTCAGTTCGCCGGGCTCGGGCAAAACCTCCTTGCTGGAAAAGACCATCGAAAAATTGAAAAGCGAGCTCAAATTTTACGTCATCGAAGGCGACCAACAAACCTTACGCGATGCCGAACGCATCGATGCCGTGGGTGCTCCGGTCATTCAAGTGAACACCGGTAACGGCTGCCATCTGGATGCGGAAATGATCAACAAGGCCGTTAAAGAATTGAAGCCAGAACAAAATTCCGTGGTGATGATCGAAAACGTGGGTAATCTGGTCTGCCCTTCCCTGTTCGATCTGGGTGAGGCCCACAAAGTGGTAATCATCTCCGTTACCGAGGGCGACGACAAACCGCTGAAATACCCGACCATGTTCCAGCGTTCGGATATTTGCATCATCAATAAAACCGATTTGCTGCCTTACGTGGATTTTGACGTGCAAATGTGCAAAGAGTATGCCTTGCAGGTCAATCCACATTTGCAATTTTTCGAGTTGTCCGCGCGCACGGGCGAAGGCATGGAGCAATGGCTAAACTGGTTAAAGGAGCAGGCCCATTCCCATTAAAATGACACGAAAACGCATTCGGGTAAACGGCATCGTTCAGGGCGTCGGTTTTCGGCCGTTTGTGTTTAATCTGGCTCAAAGTCTTGACCTGAGCGGCTTTGTGACTAACACCTCCGATGGCGTACTGATCGAAATACAGGGCTCTGCGCAAGCGGTGGAGACATTTGTACGCCGTTTGCAAAGCGAACTTCCTCCGCTGGCCGAAATCATTGCTTTGCAACAAAACGAAATCCCCGTGCAAAAGGAAACGGATTTCCGCATCAAGGCTTCCATCGATTCCGATCGCAACGAAACACTCATTTCGCCGGACATCGCCATTTGCGACGATTGCCTGCGCGAGCTGCGCGATCCGAACGACCGGCGCTACCATTATCCCTTTATCAACTGCACCAACTGCGGGCCGCGGTTCACCATCATCCGCAAAATTCCTTACGATCGTCCCAACACGACCATGAAGGCATTCCGGATGTGTGCCGCTTGTCAGGCCGAATACGATAATCCTGCCGATCGTCGCTTCCACGCACAGCCCAACGCCTGTCCGGCCTGCGGGCCGCATGTGTGGCTGGAACGCACGGGGCAAGCCAAAGTGCAATCCGAAAACGAACCAAGCTTGCGGCAAGCGGTCAGCGCTTTGCTGAACGGTGAAATTGTGGCCGTCAAGGGCCTGGGCGGATTTCACCTTGCGGTTGATGCCACCGACGAAGCGGCCGTGCGGCGGTTGCGTCAACGCAAAAACAGGGAGGAGAAACCTCTGGCCCTCATGCTGCCCGATTTGTCCGCAGCTAAAAAAATCGTACGTATTTCCGATGCGGAGGCGCAATTGCTTACCTCGCCGCAGCGCCCCATCGTGCTTTTGCGAAAGAAAACAAACATCCCCATCGCAGCGGCCGTAGCCCCACACAACCAACGTCTGGGAATTATGCTGCCGTACACGCCATTGCACTATTTGCTATTCGATTTGCTGCGTGAACAGGCGCCGCAGCGGTTTCCGGCTTTGGTGATGACTTCCGCCAACCGTTCGGAAGAACCGATTGTTATCGACAACGACGATGCGCGCCAGCGCCTGAAGGATATTGCCGATGCGCTTTTGCTGCACAATCGTCCCATTTTGGTGCGTGCCGACGATTCCGTGGTAGCCCGCTTTGCGAACCAAACTGTTTTTCTGCGTCGCAGTCGGGGCTACGTGCCGCGTCCCGTATTCTTTGACGATTCCGGCCCGTCGGTGCTGGCCACGGGCGGTGAACTTAAAAACACGATTTGCCTGACCAAAGGCAACCGCGCTTTTTTGAGCCAGCACATCGGCGATCTGGAAAACGTACGGGCTTTTGATTTCTTCGAACAAACCATCGCCCACTTTCAGGATATTCTGCAAACCCGGCCCGAAGCCATCGCCTGCGATTTGCACCCGGGTTACTTTTCCACCCGGTGGGCCGAGCGGCAAACCGAGATGCCCATCTTCAAAGTGCAACACCACCATGCGCATCTGGCCTCGGTTTTAGCCGAATGGCAAACGGACGAGCCGGTCATCGGCATTATTCTGGACGGCACCGGCTACGGTTACGACGGTACCATCTGGGGCGGCGAGATTTTAATCGGCCATTTCACACGGGTGCGCCGCTTTGCCTGGCTGGAACCCATGCCTCTGCCCGGCAGTGAAGCAGCGATTAGGCAACCCTGGCGCACGGCACTTGCCTATCTTTACGAAACCTTTGGCGCCGAACTCCCCGATTTGCCGTTTTTGCGTGGCCGTCCTGTACGGTTGATTCTGGAAATGATCGACAAAAAGCTCAACAGCCCGCTCACCAGCAGTTGCGGACGCCTTTTCGATGCCGTGTCGGTGATCAGCGGCGGTCGCACGGAAATCCGTTACGAGGCACAAGCCGCCATCGAATTCACACAGGCAGCAAAAGCACCGTGCACCGAACCGTTTGAGTTCGAGATCGCCATTCCGCAAATCCCGGTAAAACCGATCATTCGCTCGCTTACCCGCGCAGTGTTGGCGGGCGCCTCTTTTGCGCAGGCGGCCACCCGATTTCATTGCACGCTAAGCCGGCTTCTGGCCGAGCTTGCCCATCGGGCGCGCCGACAAAGCGGGCTACAAACCGTGGTTTTGAGTGGCGGAGTGTTCCAGAACGAGGTGCTGTTTTCTTCTTTAGTAAAAGAATTAAAAGAAAGGGGATTCCGGGTACTGACCCATCGTCAGGTACCTCCCAATGACGGCGGATTGTCCCTGGGACAGGCAGCCGTTGTGCGCGCACTTTTGAAAAAAGGATTAGCAGAAGTGCAATACGAAGAAGGGTAAATTTTTTGATTTGAAACGGAATATTCGGCAAATTGAGACAAGACAAAAAGCCGTGAGCAAAAGCTCTCTGCTTTACGAATAAATAATCGCAAGACTTTAAGGAGACGCCTATGTGTCTGGCCATTCCCGGCAAAGTAATCGAAATTTATCAGGAATCCGGTCTGAAAATGGGCAAAATCGATTACAGCGGAACGGTGAACAAAGCCTGCCTGGAATACGTGCCCGACGTGCAGATCGGGCAATACGTTATTGTGCACGCCGGATTTGCCATTCAGATTTTGGACGAAGACGAAGCGGAAGAGGTATTCGAAGCCTTTGACGATGTTACCGATAAATTAGCGCAAGAAGGCTACACCATCGAGAACGAACCGCTGTCAAAAAAGAAAAAGGGAGGAAAATAGTTGGGTCTGGTTGAATTGGTGACCGGTTGATTGAAATCTTTTCCCGAGCAGTGCCGGGTGGATAGCACGGTTAATCGCTGCGGCGTTTGCCCATTGACGGGTTGCTATTCGCCAATAAATCTTGCAAAAAGGATCGCACACATCCGGCGCCCTGTTTAACCATTCAACCCATCAACGATTCAACCGACAACCAAACATCAACCCGGGAGAAAATCCATTGAAATACATCGACGAATTTCGCAATCCGGAACTGGTAAAAAAGCTATTGGCGGAAATCCGCCAAACGGTTACCCGCCCCTGGGTAATCATGGAAATTTGCGGCGGGCAAACGCATTCCATTTTGAAAAACGGCATCGACCAAATGTTACCGCAAGAAATCGAACTGGTGCACGGTCCGGGCTGTCCGGTGTGTGTTACCCCGCTGGAGCTGATAGATCAGGCCATTGCCATTGCCAGGCAGGAGAACGTCATTTTTACATCCTTCGGCGACATGCTGCGTGTGCCCGGCAGCCACAGCGACCTGTTCCAGGCCCGTTCCGAAGGCGCCGATGTGCGCATGGTTTATTCGCCACTGGAAGCGCTTAATCTGGCGCGTCAAAATCCGGACAAAGAGGTGGTTTTTTTTGCCGTTGGCTTTGAGACCACGGCACCGGGCAATGCCATGGCCGTTTTTCAGGCACACAAAGAAGGTTTGAAAAATTTCAGCGAATTGGTCAGCCACGTTCTGGTTCCTCCGGCCATGGAAGCGCTGTTGCAATCGCCACAAAACCGGGTAAATGCCTATCTGGCCGCCGGACACGTGTGCGCAGTTATGGGCTGGTGGGAATACGAACCCATTGCCAAAAAATACAAAGTGCCCATTGTGCCTACGGGATTCGAGCCGGTAGACATTCTCAAAGGGATTCTGGCAGCCGTGCGGCAATTGGAACGCGGCGAACATCGCGTAGAGAATCAGTACGGGCGGGCGGTTACACGGGAAGGCAACAAGGCCGCTCAGGCCATTGTCAATCGCGTGTTTGAAGTTACCGATCGCAAATGGCGCGGCATCGGTACCATTCCCAGAAGCGGCCTGAAACTTCGCGCGGAATTCAAAGATTACGACGCTGCCCTGAAATTTTCCGTAGGCGATCTGCACACCGAAGAACCGGCCATTTGCATCAGCGGACTCATTTTGCAGGGTTTAAAAAAGCCCAATGAATGCCCGGCCTTTGGTAAACAATGCACCCCGCGCACTCCGCTGGGAGCCACCATGGTCTCCAGCGAAGGAGCTTGCGCCGCCTATTACCGTTACCATCGTTTCAAAAACGAATAGTAAAGGAACTACCATGAGCCAACCCGATTTCAGTCAATTTTCCTGTCCCCTGCCCAAAACCGATTACGACACCATTCAAATGGCGCACGGGGCGGGCGGGCGTATGTCGGCCGATTTGATCGAACGCGTGTTCATGCCGGTTTTCGGCAATCCTACGCTGGAAAAACTGGAAGATCAGGCTACGCTCTCCTTCGGTAACCATCGTCTGGCCTTTAGCACCGATTCGTTTGTGGTCAGCCCTGTCTTTTTCCCGGGCGGAACCATCGGTGAACTGGCCGTAAACGGCACAGTAAACGATTTGGCCATGTCCGGAGCCGAGCCCAAAGTGTTAAGCGTGGGTTTCATTCTGGAAGAGGGTTTGCCTATTGCCGATTTGCACGAAATTCTGCTTTCCATGCGGCGCGCTGCGGATTTTGCCGGTGTTCAGATTGTTACGGGTGACACCAAAGTGGTCAACAAAGGCCATTGCGACAAGATTTTCATCAACACCTCGGGAATCGGTGTTATCCCCGAAAAGGTGCACATCAGTGCGCACCGCATTCAACCCGGTGACAAGATCATTCTTTCCGGCACCATTGCCGATCACGGCATGGCCGTCATGTCCGTGCGCGAGGGACTGTCGTTCGAAAGCGTCATCCAAAGCGACACGGCGGCACTGAATCATCTGGTACATGAGATGCTGAATGTTTCTACGGAAGTTCACGCCATGCGCGACCCCACCCGCGGCGGTCTGGCCACTACCCTCAACGAACTGGCCCAGGCCTCGCAGATTGGAGTGCGAATCGTCGAAGACCGGATTCCCGTACGCGAGGAAGTCAAAGCCGCTTGCGAGATTTTAGGCATCGATCCGCTGTACGTGGCCAATGAGGGGAAATTGGTAGCCTTTGTGGCTCCGGAGGTTGCGGATGCAATGCTTGAGGCCATGCGTAAAAATCCCCTGGGGAAAGATGCGGCCATTATTGGCGAGGCGGTTTCGCAGCACCCGCGCAAGGTGGTTATGGAGAATATTTACGGGGTGGAACGCATTATCGACATGCCCGTTGGCGAGCAACTGCCCCGCATTTGCTGAAGAAACGTTATTTGTTGATTCGTTAAATCGCACATGGTTAGCATCCAAACCGAAGAAGCACCGAACCAGGAATAACCATCAATCCCGAAGGGATGCCTACCACTTCGTGGTGGCACAATTCAACAAATCAACGATTTAACCAATTTCTCCCTCGCAGATTCCGCAGATGTTCGCAGAATAAAATCCGCGCTAATCCGCGTGATCTGCGTGCAAGATATGCGTGGTTGATCCGTCCCTACGGGGGGGCTACAGGGGGTTGGTGTGATACCCGCCATTGGTGGGTTAATGTCCTTCCATCCCTACAGGATGGGTGGACGGGTGAGGGCGTTCGTTTCCCGCCA